>NZ_KI911562.1:1564583-1877500 GCF_000515315.1 Asinibacterium sp. OR53 | reverse complement strand
CCGCCACATCGGGCAGCAGGATGGCATTGAGATTATACACATGCTTATCCGTCAATTCCAGCGCTGTATCTACATGAAAAAAATTCTGCAAAGCATGTACCCCTGCATCTGTCCGCGATGAACCGGTAAGCGCAAAAGGCGCTCTGAATAAGACTTCCAGCGACCTTGTAAGTTCCGACTGTATCGTGCGATGATGATCCTGCACCTGGAAGCCGCTGTAATGCGTTCCCATATATGCCACTTCCAGGAAATACCTCGCCATGCCTGTTATTTTGAAATGTGCGGCACAAAAAGAATGACCGTATCGGCCTTATTGCCATTGGGTACTACATAAACCAGGTCTACCCCATCTGCTCCCGTTTTTTCGTATATCTTCCGGATGAGCGAACCAGCCTGTGGTCTTTTTTCTGCTGCACTGGCCGTACTCACCGGCGCCCCCTGCTTTATTTCTGTAGTCACTATATTTTTAGATTCGGCAGCTTTTTGTTCCTTCCGCTTCACAACCGGTTTTTCCTCTGTTACTACCGGCTTTTCTTCTGTTGCTACCGGCTCATCAGCAGGCTTCTCTTCTGTTTTAGCCGTTGCCGCCGTGCCTTTGATGATGTTGAAGCTGACCATATCGAAAAGCGTCCAACTATTGTCAACTCCTTGTTTCAACGAAAAACCACGGTCGTCTTGTCCCAGTTGAATCTTAAATGCATATTCATTCATACTCCTGGGAAAACCCAGCAAAATAGTGTAATCACCGCTGTTCAATTGTGGCACCAGCAGATATCCGCTGGTATTGGAACTATAGTTGGCGCCGTTCAGCTTCACATAATAAGGCTGGTTGTTTTCAGACTGAATATAGATATACCGTGCATGTTGCGCTTCTGCACTACCGAAGATCAACGCCATCAGCAACGATAAGATCAAACAAAAAATAGTACGCTTACCTCCCATGAACATCTGTTGTTTTTACAAAAATACTTAAAAACCCTACTTGCCATCACTATACAGCAAAGGGTTCCGGCGCTCCGTTCGTAAAATTATACTCGTTTCAATAATCTTCCCGGTTATCTTTAACATTGAAAAGCTAAAACTATTTCATGAAAAAACTCTTACTCGCCATTACCTTATTTTCAGCGGTGATGGCATCATCTCAACCATCCGGGAACACCGACGACGGATGGAAAAAGATCTACCGTGCATTTGCCACCAAGGTCAACGACCTCGTACACACCCGTCTCGACGCCCGCTTCGATTATGAGCATGCCTACCTCAACGGAAAAGTATGGCTTACTTTGAAGCCGCATTTTTATTCAACCGATTCTCTCCGGCTCGATGCCAAAGGAATGGATATCCACAAAGTAGCCCTTGTTAAAGCCAGCGGTGCACAGGTTTCGCTGAAATACGCTTACGACAGTTTCTTCCTGGATATCAAACTTGATAAGGTCTACAAAAAGAATGAGTCTTACACCGTATTCATCGATTACACCGCCAAGCCCAACGAATTCAAGACCGAAGGCAGTGCGGCCATCACCGATGCCAAGGGACTGTATTTTATCAATCCGAAAGGAGAAGAAAAAGACAAGCCTACGCAGATATGGACACAGGGTGAAACAGAAGGCACTTCTGTTTGGATACCCACGATCGACAGGCCCAACCAGAAGTCTACACAATTATTCAACCTCACGGTTCCTGCAAAATATGTTTCACTTTCCAATGGCTTAATGACCAAACAGGCTAAAAACGCCGATGGTACCCGCACCGATACCTGGGTCATGACCCAATCGCATGCGCCTTATCTTTTCTTCATTGGTGTGGGTGATTATGCTGTTGTGAAAGACAGTTACAAAGGCAAGGAAGTAAGTTATTATGTGGAGAAAGAATACGAGAAAGTAGCCCGTAAAATTTTTGGTTATACGCCCGAAATGATCCGTTTCTATTCTGAGAAACTGGGCATTGAATATCCCTGGCCTAAATACAGTCAGATCGTTGGCCGCGACTATGTAAGCGGTGCCATGGAAAATACTACCGCTACCCTGCACCAGGAAAGCGCCCAGCAGGATGCGCGGGAACTTGTTGATGGCAATGCCTGGGAAAGTGTGATCGCCCATGAACTTTTTCACCAGTGGTTTGGCGACCTGGTAACTGCTGAAAGCTGGAGTAATCTTACGGTGAATGAAAGTTTTGCCGACTATAGCCAATACCTCTGGTTTGAACATAAATACGGGAAAGACGAAGCTGGTTTCGAACAATACAAAGAGATGCAGGAATACCTCAGGAGTACCGATACCGACCGTGACCTGGTTCGTTTTTATTACCGCGATAAAGAAGATATGTTCGACCGGGTGAGTTACAACAAAGGCGGCCGTATCCTGCACATGCTGCGTAATTATGTAGGCGACGACGCCTTCTTTGCATCGCTTAATAAATATCTTACCACTTACAAATATGGTAACGGCAATGCCCACAAACTGCGATTGGCATTTGAAGAAGTTACAGGTAAGGACCTGAACTGGTTTTTCAACCAATGGTATTTTGGCAATGGTCATCCTAAGCTCGACATTAGTTATGCATACGATGCCGGAAGGCATATACAAAAAGTGATCATCAAACAAACGCAGTCAGGCGACAAGGTATTCAAACTGCCCCTGGCCATTGATGTATATACAGGATCACAAAAGCAAAGACACCAGGTGTGGGTGGAAAATAAAGTAGACAGCTTCCTGTTTACAGTAAGCGCAAAGCCTAACCTGGTGAATGTAGACGCCGACAAAATGGTACTGGCCGATAAAAAAGACAATAAGGGCCTCGAAGAGTTCATTTTCCAATACAAGCATGCCGGCAATTACCTCGACAGAAGAGAGGCTGTTGAATTTGCCAGCAAAAAAATCAAAGACCCGGCAGCTTACCAATTAGTGTACGAAGCCCTCAGCGATCCTTTCTATCGCATTCGTTTGAAAGCGCTTGGCAGTTTTGGTTCCGCTACATTGGATGCGCCTACGATTGCCAGGATAGAAGCCATTGCAAAGAAAGATTCCAGCCGCATAACAAGAGCAGAAGCCATCGCAGAATTGGGTAAGCTTAAGCTCAGTCAATATAGAAACTTCTTCCTTTCTGCCGTGAGCGATTCATCGTATTCTGTATCTGGTGAAGCACTGAAAGCATTAGCTGGCATCGATTCTGCAACTGCGTTGAAAGAAGCCACCCGTCTTTCCGGCGAAAAGAACAAAGGCAAGTTGTTATTAGCGGTTACCGATGTACTGGTCTCTTATGGTGGTGAAAATAATTTTGAAACAGTAGCGGAAAAGTTTGCTGCCATGCCTGTAAGCCAGGAGAAATTCACTTTTCTGATGTCTTTCGGGGAATTTGTTGGCAAGCTCACCAATCCCGCACAATTTCGTCGCGGAGTAGACCTGATCGTTGCCTTTAGAAATGCTATTCCTTCACAGGCACGTGAACAAACCGACCCTTATATTAATGGAATGATTTTGGGAAACATCCTTAGCAAAAAAGAAACTGCCGGCGCCAAAGAAATGGCGGATTATATCAAATCAAAAACAACATCCTCAAAACCTTAAGAGGAATAAAAGAAGGGGCTGCGTAAACTTTATGCAGCCCCTTCTTTTATTCCTCTTTGCCCTGGGCTTAAGCCCAGGGCAAAATATTATTTAGATCTTTTCTCCAACAAGGCTTGGCTTCTTCACTTGTTCTTTCTGATCATTGTATTTTTTTGCCGCTTCTACAAAACTCACAAACAGCGGAGCGGGTTTCTCTACGGTACTTTTTAATTCAGGGTGGTATTGCACACCAATAAAGAATGGGTGCTGGGGTATTTCAATGATCTCTACCAATCCTGTTTCGGGGTTATATCCACTTGCATACATACCATGCGCTTCTAGCTGCTCCAGGTATTCATTGTTGAATTCATAACGATGACGGTGCCTTTCACTGATATGGGTTTCACCATAAATACGGTGTGCCAGTGATCCTTCTTTGATTACACAAGGATAAGCGCCCAATCGCATGGTGCCACCCATCATCTTGATCTTTTTCTGTTCTTCCATCATGCTGATCACCGCATTGCCGGTAGACGTATCCATTTCTGTTGAGTGTGCGTTGGTTAGTCCGAGTACATTCCTAGCAAATTCAATCACCGCCATCTGCATACCCAAACAGATACCAAAGAAAGGCAATCCTTTTTCACGGGCATATTGCACCGCCACGATCTTTCCTTCAATACCCCTCAGGCCAAAACCCGGTGCAACCAGTAATCCATCCAGTCCTTCCAGTTTTTCTGCCACATTATCTGTGGTGATGTATTCGCTGTGTACATTCACTACCTGCACTTTTACTTCGTTGATGGCGCCGGCGTGTACAAAACTTTCGAGGATAGATTTATAAGCGTCCTGCAGTTCAATGTATTTTCCGATCAAGCCAATGGTGACTTTGCTTTTAGGATATTTCAGTTTATCGAGAAAGCCCTTCCATTTTTCCAGTTCGGGTTCTTTGTACCCCTGTATGTTCAGTTTTTTCAGGCAGATCAGGTCGAGTTTTTCACGCAACATGAGCAGCGGCACTTCGTAGATGGTGGGTGCGTCCATCGCTTCGATCACTGCTTCCTGTTTGACATTACAAAACAATGCGATCTTTCTTTTGATATCGTTACCCAGGGGCTCTTCTGTACGACATACGATGATATCGGGATGCACACCTGTTTCACTCAGCATTTTCACACTATGCTGGGTAGGTTTAGTTTTCAATTCCTTCGCCGCTTTCAGGTAAGGGATGAGGGTGAGGTGTACCACCATTACGTCTTCATCGGGCAGTTCCCATTGCAACTGGCGTACGGCCTCGATAAAGGGAAGACTTTCGATGTCACCCACCGTACCGCCTATTTCGGTAAGGATGATGTCATATTTGCCATCTTCACCCAGTAAGAGCATTCTTCTTTTGATCTCATCGGTGATATGGGGTACCACCTGTACGGTTTTACCCAGGAAATCTCCCGCCCTTTCTTTATTGATCACTGTTTGGTAAATGCGGCCTGTAGTAACGTTGTTCGCCTGTGAAGTGTAAATATTCAGGAAACGCTCATAATGCCCCAGGTCGAGATCTGTTTCAGCACCATCTTCGGTTACATAACATTCTCCGTGCTCATAAGGGTTGAGCGTACCGGGATCCACATTGATATAGGGATCAAATTTCTGGATGGTCACTTTCAACCCTCTTGCCTGCAATAACTTCGCCAGTGATGCAGCAATGATTCCTTTTCCTAAACTACTCGTTACCCCGCCGGTAACAAAAATGTGCTTGGCCATGATCTGCTTTATTTATCAATTTATCTATTATATGCAAAAAAATACCCAAATGACCCATCAACAGGGTTGCTGTTGCTGTGTCAGTGAATCCATTAAAAATTTGACCTGGGAAATGATTGTGATATAATAAAATATCTCAGAGGTCATACAAAGGTACGGCAAAAAATTTGATACTGAAAAATAGCGGGGCAACTCTTTCTCGTTCCGTTGCGAATTGTTAATTTGAGGTGAACATCTTTATAAAACCCTCTATTATGAAAAAGATAGCATTCCTGGCAGTCGTTGCTTTTTGTACAGCAGCCTTTTTCGCCTACCGGTATAAAACACCAGAGCCCAGGCTGTTGAGTGCCGATTGTTACACTAGTTGCTTCAATGGCGATGTACGGGAACAGTACCGCCAGGAAGCAATTACGCCTGCTTTTGCCGCCATGCATGAGCAGCCTTTGTATTATAAATTAGAAAATGCAACCGGGGAACCGGTAAGTTTCAAGGCGGCTGATGGAACTCCGGCCATGGGATACCAGATCAAAAGCAAACACAAAACGAATAACTGGATATTGGTGATACAGGAGTGGTGGGGACTGAACGACTATATCAAAAGGGAAAGCGAGACACTGGCCAGGGAGTTGGGCGATGTGAATGTGCTCGCCCTGGATTTGTACGACGGAAAAGTGGCCGCTACACCCGACAGCGCGATGAAACTGGTGAGGGCAGTTAAAACAGAAAGGCTCGAAAGCATCATCAAAGGTGCCATCACCTATTCAGGTGCGCAGGCAAAGATTTATACGATTGGTTGGTGTTTCGGCGGCATGTGGAGTTTACAAACAGCTTTACTCGCCGGAAACCAGGCAGCCGGATGCGTTATGTATTATGGTCGTCCAGAAAATGACTTATCCAAATTGAAGGCACTGCATTGCGATGTGATCGGGTTCTTTGGCAATAAAGACAAAAGTCCTTCTCCGGAAATGGTCACACAATTTGAACACGATATGCAAGGCCTGGGTAAAAAATTGACGGCTTACAAATACGATGCCGGTCATGGTTTTGCCAACCCCAGCAATCCATCCTTCAATAAAGAAGCAACTGCAGATGCCCATCAGAAAGCGATTGCTTTTCTGAAAGAACACCTGCGGTAAATTACTCAATGGTCTGATACCCATGTATTTTAGAAAGCTGCAACGGAAGAAGGGTACCTAACTGACCCAACGCTTCTTTTTTCAGGTCTTTTTTTTCTTTCAGCCATTTGAACCATAATGCCTTTAACTCTTTCTCCCATGCATCAGGTTTATTACCAGCAGTTGTTTCTAATAAATTGAGCGCAACGCCTCTATCTATAAACATACCCAGTATATTGGATATGTCTTCTACTTTCTTCCATTGATTTTGATCCCAAAATGAAAAGGGGAGAGGAATTTTATTGGCATTTTTATATAGGTATTTGATATACAGCATGCCCTTCATATTCTTTCGAATGATGTGCAACTCTTCATCCGCATATTGCTCCTTAGCAATAACAGCTAAAATAGTAGACAGTTTTTCTGCAAGAAACGTTTGTATTAACCTGTTTCCTGCTTTGCGGGGTATTACATGGGTTATTTCATGCTCTATTTCAGATAACTCTTTTCTTTTCAGGAAGCTTTTTCTTTTTCCTTCGATTTGCTTGATCTCTTTTTTCAGTTCGGCTATTGGGTTTTGAAATAGTTTAAGGTTGGCCGTATTATATTCTTTGATCTTTTCAATACATAATTGCCGGTCTCGAATCTTGCCAATTAAAGAATATATTTTTTTGATGCGATGCGGGAGCTTTAATAAATCCTTTTTGCTTGTCACGCCACTTTGAAGCATACTCAAAAAAGCGCTCAGCTTTTTTACATTTATACGAAAGGCATGGATATCTTCTTCATCGTATCGCTTCTTTATTCGAGTAATATGTTTAGAGAGCTTTTGAAAATAATCATGAATAATATGTGAGGCATTATTTATTTCCATAACAGCAACCCTTATTTCTAATACTGGAATATCAATACTGCAGGGTTTGAGATAATCCACTATACTCACCATGCGCTACATATCATCTATAATCTTCCTATAGCTCGTAACAATTCCTTTGATGAGGGAAGAGCTGAATCCCTGGTGCTCCATTTCATTCAAACCGGCAATGGTGCATCCTTTGGGGGTGGTTACCTTATCAATCTCCTGTTCGGGGTGTGTATTTTTTTGCAGCAGCAATTCCGCAGCGCCTTTTACTGTTTGTGCGGCGATCAATGAAGCCGTTGCAGCGCTGAAACCGATCTCGATGCCGCCCTGGATATTGGCGCGGATATAACGCATGGCGTAAGCAGTACCACAGGCACCCAGTACAGTGGCGGCATCCATTAACTTTTCTTCAATGAAGACCGATCTGCCCAGCTGATCGAACAGGGCGGATACATATTGTATTTGTTCTTCGCTGGCCTGGTGCGCGCAGATACAGGTCATGCTCTGTTGTATGGCAATGGCCGTATTAGGCATAGCACGGAAAACAGCGAACCGGTCACCCACGATTTTCTGGATGTCTTTGATCCACACACCGGTAACTACACTCACGAGCACATGTTTTTGAGGATCAAGCAATGGTTGCAGACTCGTAAGTACTTCTTTGATCTGAAACGGTTTTACAGCCAGTATGATCCACTCAGCATAACGTACAGCTTCACTGTTGTCATTACTCACCATCACCCCTTTCGTTTCCAGCGATTTGAGGGTACTGATGTTTCTTTTGGTCACCACCAGGTGTTCCGGTTTGATGAAATGACTATTCACCAATCCTTCGGCCATGGCCATTCCCAGGTTGCCACCACCGATGATGGCTATTTTCTTGCTCATAATTCAACTTTAAAAAGAAAAAAATGCAACCAACCACTGCAATTGCCTGTTAAAAATATTGCATTGTGGCGAGATAATGGCGCACATAATCGTTTACGCCCTCTTCGAGTGAGTAAAAATCATCGGTGTAACCCGCATGATGAAGCTTCTGCATATTAGCTTCTGTGAAGTATTGGTACTTATCGCGAATGTCTTCCGGCATGTCAATGAAAACAATATTCGGCGCTTTGTCCAGCCCCGCAAAAGTGGCTTTCACCAGGTCGTTGAAACTGCGGGCCTTGCCGGTTCCCAGGTTATACAGGCCATTTTTCGCAGCTGACCAGGCTCCATTGAGCATGACGTGCATCATCCACCCCATCACTTTTATTACATCTTTGACGTACACAAAATCGCGCAACTGCTCACCGTCTTTGAACCCTTCTTTATGGCTGCGGAACAATTTCACTACACCCTCTTTTTGGATCTGGTTGAACGCATGCCAGATCACGCTGGCCATGCGGCCTTTGTGGTATTCATTCGGACCATACACATTAAAAAACTTGAGGCCAGCCCAACAAGGCGGCTGTTCTTCCTGTGCCAAAGCCCATTTATCGAATTCATTTTTACTAACACCATAAGGATTCAAGGGATGCAGTTGCGCTACTACTGCATGATCATCATTGTAACCCAATGCCCCATCACCATAAGTGGCGGCGGACGAAGCATAAATGAGCGGGATATTCAAAGCGGTGCAGTATTGCCATACCTCTTTGGAATATTGCACATTGAGCGCTTCGTGAATGCTGTAATCAAATTCAGTAGTATCGGTACGCGCGCCGAGGTGTATCACGCAGGCAACAGCCGGCTGGTGGTCGTTGAGCCAGTCCATCAGGTTGTAGCGCTCAACAATATGCGCGTATTTTTTATGCTCCCAGTTCTTTCTCTTCGCTTCAATGCCAAAATCATCTACCAGTACCAGTTGATGAAATCCAAATTCGTTCAGGTATTGCACCATGCAGGATCCGATGAAGCCGGCCGCACCTGTTACAATGATATAGGGTTGTTCTGGCATCGAAATTTAATTCAGCAGTTTTTCAATGGCCGTATCGTATTGTAGTTTCCAGTCTTCGATGCTGCCCCAGTTCTCACCGTTCACTACTACCTGTGAGCCGCCTACCGTTCCCAGCATGGTTACCACAATACCTGCCTCTTCTGCCTGTTGCATCAATGTGGCCGCCTGTGCTTCGCTGCACGATACCACTACCCTGCTTTGTGCTTCTCCAAACCAATAAGCGTCTTTGCGCAGGTTGGTTTGTGCATTTACCTGGAAACCGAGGTTGCGGTTGAATCCACTCTCGAGCAAAGTAATTGCCAATCCGCCTTCGCTGATATCGTGTGCACTTTTCACCAGTTTTTGTTTGATGGAGGCTGACACAAACTGCTGTACTTTATATTCTTCATCCAGGTTGAAATGAGGTGCAGGTGAAAATTCCACGCCCTTGATCTTATGCAGGTATTCCGAAGAAGCGATATCGTTCCTGGCTTCGCCGATCAGCAAGATAAGGTCACCCGCCTCTTTGAAATCCATGGTCATGCGGTTATCAAAATCATCCACAATACCCACCATGCCAATTGTAGGAGTAGGATAAACAGGACCTTCCGGATTCTGGTTATAAAAACTCACGTTACCGCCGGTAACAGGTGTGTTGAATTTGCGACAGGCATCGCCCATACCGGTTACTGCTTTCACAAACTGGTAATACACTTCCGGATCGTAAGGATTACCGAAGTTCAGGCAGTTGGTAACACCGATGGGCTCACCACCACTGCACACAATGTTGCGGGCGGCTTCTGCCACGGCGATCATGCCACCCTGGTAAGGATCGGCAAAAACATATTTGCTGTTGCAGTCAACCGTTATAGCCAATGCTTTACCGGTACCTTTTGCCAGCACGATGGAGGCATCGCTGGGGGCATTGGTGGAACTGTTGGCAGCGCCCACCATACTGTCGTATTGCGTGTACACCCAACGCTTGGATGCGATGTTGGGAATTTGCACCAGTTGTGCGGCTGTTGCTTTCAGATCTGTTGTATCACTGATGCTGTCGATGTTAAAGGCTTTGATCTTTTCGAAGTACCTGGGTTCTTTGTATTCCCTGGTATATTGCGGGGCGCCGCCGCCCAGCACCAATTCATGTGCGGGAATTTCAGCTTCGAGTACGCCGTGCATGTAGAACTTCAACAGACCATCATCAGTTACTTCTCCGATATTGCTGGCCGAAAGATCCCATTTCTCAAATACTTTCAATACGGCTTCTTCTTTTCCTTTTTCGACTACGATCAGCATGCGCTCCTGGCTTTCACTCAGCAGCAATTCCCATGCTTTCATGTTTTGCTGGCGTGTAGGCACTTTATCGAGATCGATGCGCATTCCCACACCACCTTTGGCGCTCATTTCCGCTGTAGAACAGATAATGCCGGCTGCACCCATATCCTGCATCCCTACCACCGCGTTGGTAGTAATGAGTTCGAGGCAGGCTTCGAGTAATTTCTTTTCCTGGAAGGGATCGCCTACCTGAACAGCGGGCAGTTCTTCTGCACTTTCTGCTGTGATATCGGCCGATGCAAAGGAAGCGCCGCCGATGCCATCCTTGCCGGTGGCGCTGCCTACAAAGAATACCGGGTTACCGATTCCTTTGGCCGTAGCACTGATCATATCTCCCGCCTTCATGATACCCACACTCATGGCATTCACGAGGGGGTTGGTATGATAACAATCTTCAAAATAAACTTCACCACCTACGGTAGGAACGCCGAAACAGTTGCCATAATGACCAATACCGTTCACTACACCACCCAGTAAACGTTGCGTTTTCCTGTCCTGCAGGTTACCGAAACGGAGGCTGTTGAGGGAGGCGATGGGTCTTGCGCCCATGGTAAAAATATCGCGTTGTATGCCACCCACACCGGTAGCCGCTCCCTGGAAGGGCTCGATCGCGCTGGGGTGGTTATGACTTTCTATTTTAAATACAACACCGAAACCGTTGCCCATATCCATCAGACCGGCATTCTCTTCACCGGCGGCCACCAGCATCCGTCCGCCGTCGCGGGGAAGGGTTTTGAGCCATTTGATGGAGTTTTTATAGCTGCAATGCTCACTCCACATACCACTGAAAGCGCATAATTCGGTAAAATTGGGGGTGCGGCCCAGTTTCTGTTTGATCAACTCAAATTCATCTTCTGTTAAGCGAAGTTGCTGGGCGGTTTTAACGGTAATTTCCATGATGGCGCAAAGGTAAGGAATCAATGGCTCGATTACTCAATGCCCGATGGCTCAATGACGTTTTAGACTGTCCTGTTGGCATACATCAAAAAATGGCCTGCTAACTTATAGCTAACTTGTGGCTAACTAGAAGTAAACTAGAAAGTAACTACAAGCTAACTGTCGGCTTACTACCGGCAAACTTGTTTCTTACTGCTTGCATACTAAAACCAAACTGGCACCATACTCTTTTCACACTCCCTGATTTGTCTTTTAAAAAAGCCTTTTAGATAAGAAATTACAAAATAAAATGAATTACAAATAATTCTATGTTTTGTTTTTACCCAAAATTTGCATTTTTTTCTTCAAAAAATATCCTACTTGTTGATTTTTTGGATTATTTGAACGTATTTTGTGCCGTTAATTAAGTCAAATAAAACAAACAACTGATTATGTCTTTGAGATTTAATGCCATCAGCAGCATCACCAACGACTCAGCAGGGGCGGCGGTACCCAATGCCAAAGTCACCGGAATTTTCGGCTCTAATGTATTTACACTGAAAACAGCCCGCGAATATTTGGCCGATGAGGCTTATAAAAGTCTTGTTACCAGCATCCGTGGTGGTAAAAAGATCGACCGCAACGTAGCCAACCAGATTGCCAACGGCATCCGTGCCTGGGCAGAGAGCAAAGGCGTTACCCACTACACGCACTGGTTCCAACCCCTTACCGGTACTACTGCTGAAAAGCATGACTCATTCTTTACACTGAAAAGCGACGGCACTGCCATCGAAGAATTCGACGGCGCTGCGTTGATCCAACAGGAGCCCGACGCTTCTTCTTTCCCCAGCGGCGGTCTGCGCGCTACTTTCGAAGCCCGCGGTTATACTGCATGGGATCCTTCTTCACCGGCTTTCATCATTGAAATCGGAGAAGGTAAAACACTCTGTATCCCTACTATCTTCGTTTCTTATACCGGTGAATCGCTCGACTATAAAGCTCCCCTGCTGAAAGCGCTGGAAGCTTTGAACAAATCTGCCGTAGAAGTTTGTAACTATTTCGATAAAAATGTAACCAAAGTAACACCTACCCTCGGTTGGGAACAGGAATACTTTGTGATTGATGAAGCGCTGGTGAATGCACGTCCCGACCTAGTACAGTGCGGTCGTACCGTATTCGGCGCTGCTCCTGCCAAAGGCCAGCAACTGGAAGACCATTATTTTGGTTCTATCCCCGAGCGTGTGTATGCATTCATGAGGGATTACGAGCAGGAAGCTTACAAACTGGGTATTCCTTTACGTACCCGTCACAATGAAGTAGCTCCCGCACAATTTGAGTGCGCTCCTATCTTCGAAGAAGTGAACATCGCTGTTGACCACAATACTTTGCTGATGGACGTAATGAGCCGCGTGGCCAAACGTCATAAGCTGGTAGTACTGTTGCACGAGAAGCCTTTTGCGGGCATCAACGGTAGCGGTAAGCACAACAACTGGAGCATGGCTACCGATACCGGCGTTAACCTGCTGGCTCCCGGTAAAACGCCCAAGACCAACCTCATGTTCCTTACTTTCTTCGTGAACACCATCAAAGCAGTGCATGATTATTCTGATGTGTTGCGTGCTGCTATCGCTTCTGCTCCCAACGACCACCGTCTGGGTGCCAACGAAGCACCTCCTGCCATCATCTCTGTATTCGTAGGTCAGTACCTGGCGAAAGTATTGGGTGATATCGAAAGCAGGGTGAACACCAAATTCGATGAGCAGGACGAAGCCATCCTCAAACTGGATCTGCACAGGAGCATTCCTGAGCTGATGCTCGATAATACCGATCGTAACAGGACTTCTCCTTTCGCCTTCACTGGTAATAAATTTGAATTCCGTGCCGTTGGTTCTTCTGCCAACTGCGCCATCTCCATGACCGTGCTGAACACCATCGTTGCCAATACCCTCAAAAAGTTCAAGACCGATGTTGATGCACTGATCGAGAAAGGTGATAAGAAAGAAATCGCCATCATGCACGTGATCCAGAAATACATCGTTGAAAGCAAGAATGTACTGTTCGAAGGCGATGGTTACAGTGAAGAGTGGCACCACGAAGCGGAGCGCCGCGGTCTGCCCAACCTGAAAACAACACCTATTGCATTGGATGCCTTCCTGACCGATAAAGCCAAGAAGCTGTTCGAATCTGCAGGCGTTTATACTCACACAGAACTGGAAGCCCGTCACGAAATCGAACTTGAGAAGTACATCAAGAAAGTACAGATCGAGGCACGTATCATGGGCGACCTGGCCATCAACCATATCCTGCCTTCAGCCATCAAATACCAGAATGAACTGCTGGCAAACGTGAACGGACTGAAAGCAGCAGGTTTACCCGAGAGCGCTTACAAGAGCCAACTGGCTGTATTGAAAGAAGTGAGCGAGCACATCCAGGTGATCCACGATAAAACACATGCCATGGTGGAAGCCAGGAAAGTGGCCAACAATATCGACAATACACGCACCAAGGCCATCGCTTACGAGAGCCAGGTGAAAGCAACGTTCTTCGACGAGATCCGCTACCATGTTGACAAACTGGAGCACCTGGTTGACGACGATGCATGGACATTGCCTAAATACCGCGAGATGCTGTTTTTAAGATAAGTTTTTTTGACTTGAGCAATCGGGGGTTGTTCCTTAAGTGGGGCAGCCCCTTTTTCATGCCGATGAATTATGCGTTTTTGCCGACATTAACAACGGCCTATATTTTGAACACTGTACCTTACTTCTGCTAATTTTTAAACTAAACTTTCAGAAGTATGAAAAAGTTATGTGCATTGTTATCCGTTGTGCTTTGCTGTATGGCAACCACTTTACTGGCGCAGCCTCCAGGGGGCGGACAAATGGATCCCGCCGCTATGGTTCAGCGTATGAAAGAGCGAATGAAACCCATGCTCATTGAAAAAACGAAACTTTCAGACGCACAGGCCGATAAAGTAATTGAAACCCAGGTATGGGCCATGGGCGAAATGCGCGGCATGCGTGACCTTACTGAAGACCAGCGCGCTGCCAAGATGAAATCCATCAACGAAGAAAAAGAGAAAAAATGGAAAGATATTCCGCTGACCGACGACCAGATCAAGTCAGTAAACACTTTCTTTGAAGAAATGAGGAAAAACCGTATGCAAGGTGGTGGGCCCAGGCAGGGTGCGGGTAAATAAACTTCTACTTAAAAGAAACGTCATCCCGAGCGTAGCCGAGGGACCTCATAAGGTCTTTAGCAGGTCCTTCGACTCGCTTCGCTCGCTCAGGATGACGTTCTTCGCTCGCTCGGGATGACGCTTCTTTTTTTATTTCATCTTAAAAGACTCCAAAAACTTCGTCGTGAAATTTCCGCTTCGGAAATCTTCGTTCTGCATCAGTTGCAGGTGGAATGGAATAGTAGTCTTCACTCCTTCTATCACATATTCGCTCAAAGCGCGGTACATGGTGCTGATGGCTTCTTCCCTGGTTTGCGCTACCGTGATCAGTTTACCAATCATTGAATCGTAATAAGGCGGGATCACATAACCGGTGTACACATGACTGTCTACGCGAACGCCATGTCCGCCCGGTGTATGTAATGTAGTGATCTTACCCGGCGAAGGCCTGAAATCATTATAAGGATCTTCTGCATTGATACGGCATTCAATCGCGTGCATCTGGGGTTCATAATTGCGGCCGGATATTTTTTCACCCATGGCAATTTTGATCTGTTCCTTGATGAGATCGAAATTGATCACTTCCTCCGTTACACAGTGTTCTACCTGTATACGGGTATTCATTTCCATGAAGTAGAAATTGCGGTGCTTGTCTACCAGGAACTCAATCGTACCCACGCTCTCGTAATTGATGGCCGCCGCCGCTTTGATGGCAGCTTCTCCCATACGCTGGCGCAATTCAGGTGTCATGAATGGTGAAGGTGATTCTTCTACCAGTTTCTGGTGCCGGCGCTGGATAGAACAGTCGCGCTCGCTGAGGTGACAAACAGTACCATACTGGTCGCCCGCTACCTGTATTTCAATATGCCTGGGTTCTTCTACAAATTTCTCCATGTAGATGCCATCGTTCTTGAAAGAAGCGGCAGCTTCTACTTTGGCCGTGGTATATGCTTTTTCCAGTTCTTTTTCTTCCCATACTACGCGCATACCTTTACCACCGCCACCGGCAGTAGCTTTCAGGATCACAGGATACCCTACTTCCTTCGCAAGCAATTTGGCTTGTTCCGGGCTCTCCAACAACCCTTCTCCTCCAGGCACCACCGGCACACCGGCTTTGATCATGGTGTCTTTAGCGGTGATCTTATCACCCATCTTATTGATCATTTCAGGTGTAGGCCCGATGAACTTGATGCCATGATCGGCACATATCTGTGAAAAGCGGGCATTCTCTGCGAGGAAACCATAGCCTGGATGCACAGCATCGGCATTGGTGATCTCGGCAGCAGCCATGATATGAGGGATATTCAGGTATGAGTCTGCACTCTGGGGTTTACCGATACAAACCGCTTCATCTGCAAAGCGTACATGAAGACTATCCTTATCGGCTGTGGAATACACTGCCACTGTTTTGATTCCCATTTCCCGGCAGGTCCTGATCACACGCAACGCGATCTCTCCACGGTTAGCTATTAATACCTTCTTAAACATGCTTTTTAATTTCTTAATGACAAAGAGAGCTGTTAGTTGATAGTTGTCAGTTGTTAGAAATAGAAAAAATCATCTGACAACTATCAACTAACAGCTAACAACTATTAAAACTAGGCCGGCTCAACCAGAAATAAAGGCTGATCGTATTCAACCGGGCTCGCATCATCTACCAACACTTTTACGATGGTACCGCTTATTTCACTTTCAATTTCATTGAACAATTTCATCGCTTCTATAATGCACACCACTTTACCGGGTGTGATCTCCGTTCCCACATCTGCCAGCACCGGTTTATCGGGGGATGATCTGCGATAGAAGGTTCCTATCATGGGGCTTTTTATGGTAATAAGGTTATCTGTTTTAGCGGGGGCGGCTGGAGCGGCTGGAGCGGCTGGGGCGGGGTTTGCAGCGGGTTGAGGGGCGGGAGCTGTTGTGATCACCTGGTGATGGGCAGGAGAAGCCAGCGTTACAACCTGCTCTTCCTTTTGTTTGATGGTCACCTTGCCATCTTTGTCTTCTATACTGATCTCACCAATGTTACTCTTATTGATGATTTTGATCAATTCATGAATCTGTTTTAAGTCCATATTGGGGCAATTTAAGGGGTAAAATCAGTCAGATTTGGTCAAATAGAGGGCCAAAATAGCCTTTTTTTGATAAAAAAGGGCCTTTTTCGCCTTTTATCTGCTTTCCAACATTTTTCTAAAAAACAAGTAAAACAATGGGGTTATTCTTTCACCCTTTCCACGTAGTCGCCGGTCTTGGTATTAACGCGGATCAGTTCACCATCTTCCACGAACAGCGGCACCATAACAGTAGCGCCTGTTTCAACAGTAGCGGCTTTCAGGGCGCGGGTAGCGGTATCGCCACGCAGACCGGGTTCGCAATAAGTGATCTTTACGACGATCTTTTCGGGAAGTTCTGCACCAATGGGTAATTCGGTTTCCGTATTGATGAATACAAATACTTCAGAACCATCTTTCAGGAACTGGGGCGCATCGATCATTTCTTCTCCCAGCACAATCTGTTCAAAGGTTTCATTGTTCATCAGGTTATAACCTGAATCGTCTTTGTACAGGAACTGGAACGCTTTTTTCTCTACACGTACAGGGAAAATGTTTTCACCGCTGTTCCATGTTTTTTCAATAGAGCGGTTGTTATCAACACCTTTCAGTTTCGCCCACACTTTTGCCGCGGCTCGCGCTGTTTTGTTCTCTCCGAATTCCACCACGGAATACAGGCTGCCATCTAGTTTCAAAATCATACCACGACTGATGTCGGATGTAGTTGCCATAGTTTTAGTTTTAAATATGCCTCAAGGCAGGCGCAAAAGTAGGAATTGAACAGGGAAATGAAAAGAAAACATACATAATCCTCCTATTTCACCTTATTTTTGCGCCACATTTCACAAAACTCCAGAAATAGTTCCCATGTCAGTATTAGTGAACAAACAATCAAAGATCATTGTTCAGGGTTTTACCGGAACAGAGGGTACCTTCCATGCTACCCAAATGATCGAATATGGCACGCAGGTAGTGGGTGGTGTTACGCCCGGTAAAGGTGGCAGCACGCACCTCGACAGACCCGTTTTCAACACTGTGGCCGATGCAGTAAAGAATACCGGCGCCAATGTGAGTATCATATTTGTTCCGCCGGCTTTTGCAGCCGATGCCATCATGGAAGCAGCCGAAGCTGGTATTGCACTGGTTGTATGTATCACAGAAGGCATTCCGGTGCAGGACATGGTAAAAGTGAAAAACTATTTACTGGGAACGAAGACCCGTTTGATCGGACCCAACTGTCCGGGTGTGATCACCGCCGGCGAAGCCAAAGTAGGTATCATGCCTGGCTTTATTTTCAAACCAGGCCGTATTGGCATCGTTTCAAAAAGCGGTACCCTTACTTATGAAGCGGCAGACCAGGTGGTGAAAGCCGGACTCGGCATCAGCACTGCTATCGGTATCGGTGGCGACCCCATCATTGGCACGCCTACCAAAGAAGCCGTTGAATTGCTGATGAACGATCCCGAAACCGATGGTATCATCATGATCGGTGAGATCGGTGGCAGCATGGAAGCCGAAGCGGCACGTTGGATCAAAGACAACAAGAAAAAACCCGTAGTAGGATTCATCGCCGGTCAGACAGCGCCTCCCGGCCGCCGTATGGGACATGCCGGCGCCATCATCGGTGGTGCAGACGATACTGCTGCTGCCAAGATGAAGATCATGGCTGAATGTGGTATTGCTGTTGTTGCCAGTCCCGCCGATATTGGCAAGACCATAGCCGAGGTATTGAAAAAATAAAAAAGTTAAATCCATAGATCATCCCGGTAGTATTCCCACTACCGGGATTTTTTTTGTGTATCTGCTACATCTTTGTGTAATCCCCTGCAGGTTTGCATCCTTAGATACAAAACGTATTTTACTTTATAAAATCATCAGTATGGCTTTAAAGAAGATGGGTATGATAATGGCGATGATGTTGTGCATAGGCTTTGTTCATGCACAACAAAAGGACACCGCTTATCAGAAAGAATGGAAAGAGATCGATTCACTGATAGTAATCAAAAGTCTTCCCAAATCGGCACTTGTTAAACTGGATGCGTTACAGAAGAAAGTGAGCCAGCAGCAACAGGCACAGGTTATCAAATGCCTCATTTATCGATATTCGCTGCAAGACCAGTTGTCGGAAAATGATCCCAGCCGGGCAGTGCAAACATTACTGGCTTCTATCGACAACACCGACAATACTGTTCAAAAAAGCATCCTGAAAGCGTTGGTAGCAAAAAAACTGTATGAATACTTCAATAGGTACCGTTGGCGCTTTTACAACCGGAAAGCGACTGTTCATTATGCCAAAGCTGATATAAGCACCTGGGGCATTGCTGATTTTCACAAAGCCATCACGCAATATTTCCTGGAAGCTTTAGCCGATAAAGAAATATTACTTCATACCAGTCTCAAAGATTTTGAAGCCATATTGATCAAAGGCAACAGGCACTGTTCTTCCTTATATCATTTGCTGGCCAATGAAGCATTGGTGTACTTCAAATCGGGCGACCCTTATTCAAACGATCCGCTGTATGTTTCCAGGATCAGCGATCCCGTTGCTTTATCAGGAAGAGATGCATTTATCAGGCATCCATTTCTTGCAAAGGATAACAGCAAGCTTGAACTGATTGCCCTTCAATTATACCAGCACCTCTTAACTGTTACCACGAATGCCGATGAGTTGGTGGAAACCGATATCGAACGGATTGAATGGGTGTATGGTCATGCACAGTTCAACAACAAGGAATCGGCTTACAGGTCTGCACTGGAAACGATTATATCAAACAACAAACAGGTGTCATCCATTGCAAAAGCCTGGATAGACCTGGCGCAACTGGAGTTGCAAAAGGCTGGTAACTACCAGGCATCGGTAGACACCAGCAATCGTTATGCTTATGTAAAGGCAAAAAAAATCATTGACAATGCGCTTTCCAGTATTGACAAAAACAATCCCTGGCGTAACGATTTCCAGCCATTGTTATCACTGATCGCAGCAAAAGAGTTAAGCTCTCAAACCGAACAAGTAAATATTCCCGGTAAACCCTTCCGGGCATTGGTAAGTTTCCGAAACATCGACACTGTTTATGCAAGGATCATACGCATTGATACAAAAGAACTGCCCAACCAGTATTGGGAAGACGGTTACTGGAAGAAGATCACTTCATTGGAAACATACAGGGCCTTCTCCCAGGCGCTGCCTGTTACCAATGATTACCGGCAGCACGCTGTTGAGATCAAGATAGACGGGCTTGCTGTTGGCCGTTATGCTCTGTTGTGTTCAAACAGTCCGCTATTCAATGACAGCCTCAACAAACTGAGTGTTCAGTTCTTTTCTGTTTCCAATATCAGTTATGTCCGTAATGATCGTGATTTCTTTGTGCTGAACCGTGAGAACGGCCAGCCATTAGCGAATGTAAATGTGGCCATCTTTAGCGAGCAACGCCTTATTGACAATAAGCAAACAGACCGGAATGGTTATTTCATGTACCGTGAAACGAACAATCGAAGCCGCAATACCCGGTATGTTTTCAGCAAAGGAAAAGATGAGCTCCGACTCGATGCAACTGAATTCATTCCTTACCAAAACGATCTATCCATCGATGATGTACAGGATACCGAAGCGGATGATTTCGAAAACGGCAACAGCAGGATATTCTTTTTTACCGACCGTTCTATTTACAGGCCGGGGCAGTACGTTTATTTCAAAGGCATTGCTGTTAAAAAAAATCGCCAGACCAGGATGAGCAGGTTGATTACCCGTAAAGATTCAGGCTGGGTGTACCTGTACAATGTTAATGGCAAAAGGGTGGATTCTGTTCATTTCTCACTGAATGACTATGGTTCATTCAGCGGCCGGTTCCAGGTTCCACAAAATACACTGACTGGTATTTTTTCCATTCAAACAAACTGGAAGATCTATTCAAGCGCTGCTGTTTCTGTTGAAGCTTACAAAAGGCCCAGGTTCTTTGCCGGTTTTGACAAAGTAAAAGGCAGTTATCGCCTGAATGATTCGGTAACTGTGCATGGCAATGCCACTGCCTATGCCGGCAATAGCATCAACGGCGCTAAAGTTAGCTATACTGTTAAAAGAAATACCCGTTACCTGAACCCCTGGCTGCGCGGCAATTACATACCAATGCAATCGCCTTCGATAGAAATTGCACATGGTGAAGTAACCACCGATGATCATGGCAAATTCAATATTCCCTTCAAAGCATTGGCAGATGATCATGCGAACAGGGAAGCCAATCCTGTATTCAATTTCGAAGTATCGGTGAGCATAACGGATATCAACGGCGAAACGCGTACGGCCAGCACCATCGTAAAAGTTGGTTATGCGTCTATTATACTGCAGGCCAATATACCAGATGTATTGCCCACTGACAGTTTTGCCCAACTCAAGTTGAGTGCAACCAATCTCGACGGGCAGCCGGAACAGGTTAAAGTGCATGTCAGCATCTATCCGCTGGAGGCGCCGCAACAACCTGTGAGAAAACGTTACTGGCAGAATCCTGATCTGTTCGTGATGAGTCGCGATGAGTTTACCAGGTATTTTCCGAATGATGAATATGAGAATGAATCGAATTACCGGACATGGAAAGCTGGGGCCGTTGTAACATCTTCTACCATCGATACCAAAGAAAGCGGAACCTGGCAATTGACTCCGGGCATATTACACAGTGGCTATTACAAGATCGAATCTGTTGCTACCGATGCATACGGACAGGAAGTGAAAGACATTAAATACATACAGCTGTTTAGCATCACCAAAGGACCATACACTACTGCATCGTATCAATTCAGTTATACAATTAAGGGAATGGCGCTGCCGGGTGATACAGCCAGGTTTTATGCTGCTTCGATGGCCGACCAGGTTTATGTAATTCGCAGAACCGACCGTCCGGGGAAAGCCGGAAGAGCTTATAGTTTTAATACCCGCAATAAAGGATTTGAAACCATTGCGTTTACAACAACTGAAGCGGACCGCGGGGGTGTTGGGATTGCTGAAGTCTTTGTTTACAACAACAGGGTTTATACCAGCCAGTATAATGTGCTCGTTCCCTGGACGAATAAGCAATTGACAGTGAGCTATGCCAGTTTCCGTAACCACACCGAGCCCGGAAGCAAGGAACAATGGACTGTACAGGTGAAGGGAGAGAAAGGCCAGCAGCAAGCCGCAGAATTGCTTACCGGTATGTATGATGCTTCATTGGACCAATTCAAACCGCATGGCTGGAACATACCTGCTATTTGGGAAACCAATTATTGGCGGAATGGTTTTATTGCATCTACTAATTTCAGCGCAGCAACTGCCAACCAGAATTACCTAGCAGTACCTGATGTTGAATTTATTGAACATACTTATGATCATTTGCCTGTTAATGCCAATGAATTTTGGAGCAGGTATAGCATAAAATGGGAGAATGATTCTACGGCTTCGATAAGTGTTCAGTTACATCCTAGTCCGGAAATGCTGAATGAAGTAGTAACGGTGGGTGCAGCCGGTAGAAATAAAATATCTTACGCCGATTATTCAAGGACAGACAACAGCAGTCTCTCTGTTAATGCCAACGGCGATACTATCGTCAATAACAAAAAGATCGAGCCGCAGAAAATAAGAACTGATTTCAACGAAACCGCTTTCTTCTTCCCGCAACTTTATGCCGACTCACTGGGCAATTATGGTTTCAGCTTTACCATGCCGGAGGCACTTACCACCTGGAAATGGATGACTCTCGCACATACGAAAGACCTTGCTTTTGGCGCTGCTACACAATCAATCATAACCCAAAAAACACTCATGGTACAACCCAATCTGCCACGTTTTCTTCGCGAAGGCGACCAGGTTGAATTGAGTAGTAAGATCGCCAACCTGGGGGCACAGGAACTAACAGGCCAGGCAACACTTGAGCTGATCGACGCTACTACCGGAACGCCGGTGGATGGCTGGTTCCAGAACGTTTTCCCTCTTCAATATTTTACCGCTGAGCCAGGAAAAAGTACTATTGTTAAATTCCCGATACAGGTGCCTTTCAGTTTCAACAAACCACTCACCTGGCGAATTGTAGCAAAAGCGGGCAATTACAGTGATGGGGAAGAAAATACCCTGCCTGTTGTCACCAACCGTATATTGGTTACCGAAAGTCTGCCGTTGTTCCTTCAGAAAGATACTACGCAGTCGTTCCGCTTTGAGAAACTGCTGTACACATCCAGCGAAACGCTTACGCATGAAGGGTTAACGGTTGAATACACGACCAATCCCACCTGGTATGCGGTAAAAGCCTTGCCTTATCTTATCGAATATCCCTACGAATGTGCAGAGCAAACGTTCAACCGTGTGTATGCCAATGCGCTTGCCGCTTATATCCTGCAAAAGAATCCAAAGATCAAACAGGTATTGGATCAATGGATAACAGATACCAGCGCTGCACAAAGCAACCTGCAAAAGAACCAGGCGCTGAAACAACTATTGATAGAAGAAACGCCCTGGGTTTTTGATGCTGAGAACGAAGCGAGCCAGTCAAAGAACCTGGCTTTGCTGCTGGACCTTGCAAAGCTTGATCAACAAACCGACCAGTTCATTGAAAAATTACAGCAGTTACAATTGCCCAGTGGTGGCTTTGCATGGTTCAAAGGAGGGTATGAAGACCGGTATATGACCAATTATATTCTTACCGGCATTGGCAAGCTGAAACGGCTGGGTGCATTCAACGCTGGTATGGCCTCACGCCTCAATCCTATTATTGGCAATGCTATTAAATGGCTTGATAATAAAATGCAGGAAGACTATCAAAGCATCCACCAAAATAAAACTACCGGTCATAAGCAATGGCAATTGTCTTCCGAACAAATTCAATACCTGTATATGCGCAGTTTTTTCAAGGATATTGCACAAACTGCTCCCGAAGCCTACCGGTATTTTTATAACGCTGGCAAACAACATTGGAATGATCAGAATCAATATAACCAGGCCATGTTGGGGCTGGCCTTTTACCGCAACAATGACGTGCAATTTGTGAACACCACCCTCCTTCCTTCCATACTGGAAAATACGGTTGAAAATACTGCGCAAGGCAGTCTTCACTGGAAATCGCAGCAGACCTGTTTCTGGTATACCTCACCTATTGAGCATCAAAGTATAATGATCTCATTCCTGCAGGAATTACAACAGGATAACAAAAGCAAGTCTTTATTGTCTGCCATCAACAAAGCGAGAACCTGGTTGTTATTGAACAAACAAACCAATAACTGGAAAACGACTGTAGCTACCGCTGATGCCTGTTATGCCTTATTGCAAAGTGGCAGCGGGTGGCTCAACACCGAAAGCAAATTGTCTATCCGTCTGGGCAATTATACCATCAATAATAATACTGGAAAGCAGCAGGCTGGTACTGGTTATTTTAATACACATATCGATGGCAAATCTGTAAAACCCGAAATGGGCGCTGTTACTGTGCAGATCGCTTCAACACGCAGTTATAACGAACAGCCTCCCAGTTGGGGTAGTGTGTACTGGCAATATTTTGAAAACCTTGACAAGATCACAGCCGCAGCTACTCCTTTATCGTTATCAAGAAAATTATTTGTGGAAAGAAACACAGAAAATGGCAAAGCGCTCGATCCGGTTAAAGAAGGAGAAGAATTAAAACTGGGTGATAAAGTGGTGGTACGGATAGAATTGAAAAGCGACCGCGACATGGAATACCTGCACCTCAAAGACATGCGGGCGGCTGCCATGGAGCCGGTGAATGTATTAAGTGCTTACAAATGGCAGGATGGACTGGGTTATTACGAGAGTACAAGAGATGCCAGCACGAATTTCTTCATTAGTTACCTGCGGAAAGGCACTTATGTTTTCGAATACCCGACCTTTGTAACCCAAACCGGCGTTTTCTCGGTTGGCATAGCGACGATCCAGTGTATGTACGCGCCCGAGTTCAACAGCCATTCCGAAGGATTCAACATCAGGGTAGGAAAATAACATGACCACAGACTATATCATTATCGGACAGGGCATTTGCGGAAGCTTTCTGAGTTGGAATTTATTGAAGGCCGGCCAACGTGTCGTAGTCATTGATGAAAATCGTTTGCACACCGCTTCCAAAGTTGCCAGCGGTGTGATCAATCCTGTTACTGGTCGCCGTATTGTACGCACCTGGGAAATAGAAAAACTCATGCCTTTTGCGGTGGATGCGTACACAGAATGGGGAAAAGCATTCGATGTTGAACTGATCCGGCAATGCAATATCCTGGATTTTCATCCTACTCCGCAAATGATGCTGGCTTTTGCAGAACGCCTGCCTGTGGAAACGGATTATTTACGCAAGCCCGACGATGCAGATCAATGGAAAAAATATTTCAACTATCCGTTCGGTGTAGGAGAGATCAATCCTTGCTGGCTCATTGACCTGCATATCTTGCTGGATCGCTGGCGTTCACAATTGAAGCAACAAAAACTATTGCTGGAATCAACATTCAACTGGCAGGATTGCGAAGTTTTTCCTGACCATGTCCGTTATCAAAACATCACAGCATCGAAGATCATCTGTTGTGAGGGTGCCGCAGGATTCAACAATCCTTATTTCCGCTCACTCCCCTATGCTCCCAATAAAGGGCAGGCGATCATTGCCCACATTCCCGGGTTACCACGTACCCATATCTTCAAACAGGGTATCAACCTGGTACCCTGGGGTAATGAAGACCTGTTCTGGATCGGCTCTACTTATGAATGGGATTTTACCGACCTGGCGCCTTCCCCCGATTTCCTCGAAAAAGTAAAAGCCCAGCTGGGTTATTGGCTCAAATTGCCGTTTACCATTGAAGACCATATCGCTTCCGAACGGCCTGCCAACCTGGAAAGAAGGCCTTTTGTGGGGCTGCATCCTGTTACTCCTTCCGTAGGGGTATTCAATGGGATGGGTACGAAGGGTTGCTCGCTGGCGCCTTATTTTGCGCATGAATTCACCGATTACCTCGTTAATGGCAACCCCATCATGCCGCAGGCAGACATCAGCCGTTTTACAAAAATCCTCAGTGCAGGAAAAGCACAATAAATTAACTTGCCTGCTCAATACCTAACTCAACAGCAGATGAGCAATCAAACCCATGCAACCGCAGCTACTTACAGCATTCCCGTTGCTTATAGAAAAATGGAGAACCTGCACATTGTATTCTGGTTATTCAAAGACATTGCCTGGTGCATGATCTGGAAACCATTGGGTGTTGCGATGATCTTCCCTACCCTCGTCATTTCCATCGTCATCGCGTGGAGAACCCGTCAGATGGTATCGGAACTATGTCACAACCTAGCCATCACCGTCTGGATCACTGCGAACTCTTACTGGATGATCAGCGAGTTCCTGCACTTCGATGAACACATCATCTCCGGACACATCACGTACAAACACCTGGCGCTGATTCCGTTTCTTTTAGGTATCGGCATGCTGGCCTATTATTATTGCTGGTACAAACCCAGGCATAAAGGTGAAATAGAAACCCTTTAACAAAATCACGCATCAATATCTGTTGAATATATAACGCGATACATAGTTACCGTTATAGTAAGTAGCGATCAATGTATTACCTGACACAATCGCTTCATCGAAAAACAAGTCTACCGAGCCGGCGCTGTACCTGTCGCGCAGATGTATTTCAAATGCATAGTGAGATCCGGAATAATAATCGCCATAACGGTCGTAGTAACCTCCGCTGGTATACCGCATGGCCCAGCTTCCTTGCATGTTGATAGCTGCATCGCTGTATGTGGCGCCTCCATCGTTATAAAAATAAAACACGCCGTTTTCGAGTCCCGTGTGCACCAATTGCCAGCCATAGCTGGTGTGTTGTGAAGCTTCTGCCAATACCCAGGAGCCTGCAACCGGCATACCGCCATCTGCTACTACCACCGTCTTGGTACAGGAGCTGAACGAAAATAACAGAAGTATTGTCGTTGAAATAAGTAGTAGTCTTTTCATGTCAAATCATTGAAAGGTGAATGAATGTTGTTCACTCATACCTATTCAATTCTTTTACCAGAAACAGGTTTGGCAAAGGAACCCGCTGCATTTAGTTTTTTTTTAACGATTATGCAGGGATGCGCTCAATTCCATCGCATGAAGGATGCCAGTAAAGCGGTACACAGTCCGAAGCAGGCAATAACGCTGAACGACACGCGCAGGCTGGCTGCCTGTGCGATGAAACCGATCAGCGGCGGACCGAATAAAAAGCCAAAGAAGCCGATAGTAGACACTGCTGCGAGTGCAACACCCGGCAACATGGTTTTGGATTTACCGGCAGAACTATACACCAGTGGTACTACGGATGATACGCCGATACCCACTAATAAAAAGCCTATAGTTGCAGGTATCATTGTAGGAAACAAAACAGCAGTAAACAATCCAACCGCAATGACCAATCCACTGCATTGCAGCATGCGCTTTGCGCCCAGCCGGGCAGTGAGCCGGTCGCCGATAAAACGCCCGCCCGCCATCGTACTCATAAAAGCTACATAACCCATGGTGATCTGTTGCTCCGGCACCATAACCACTTTCTGAAAATATACGCCGCTCCAGTCGAACATGGTTCCTTCACAAACCATGCTGCCGAAAGCGATGAGTCCGAGTTTGAGAATGGCCGCATCCGGCTTGGCAAAAATGGGCTGGTTGCTTTTGCCCGCATCGGTGGGTAACAGGTAAGTACGGGTAATCAGTAAGGTCAGTATCACCGCACTACAGATCAGTGCAAAATGATACAGCGGAGCCAGGCTGCCCGATACAGCCAGGGTGCCGATGGCGGCCCCGGAAAATCCTGCCAGGCTCCAGGTACCGTGGAAAGAGGCCATGATGGGACGCTTGTACAAAGCCTCTACCCCTACCGCCTGCGTATTTACAGAAATATTGAACAAATTACCGAATAAGCCGAATACAAATAATACGGCTGCCAGTTGCCAGGAATGTTGTACCGCACCCAGGAATACCAGGGTGAGCGGGTAACCGGTTGCAGCCAGGATCACTACTTTTTTACTGCCCCAGCGAGATACCAGCCAGCCTGCAATGGGTAAGCTGGTCATGAGTCCTACCGGCAACGCTACCAGTACGGCTCCCAACCCTGCATCGTTCAGTTCTAATTTTTGTTTGATATCGGGTATCCTGCTGGCCCAACTGGCAAAGCAGAGGCCGGCCAGGAAGAAAAAAACGGCTACAGCCCATCTGTGGCTTCGCCTGGAAGAAGTTGCTGCTGTCATTCCCACAAAGATGCAACCAAATTCATGGAATACCATCATTTCATGCAAACGGCCATTTCGGCTATATTTGCGGACCGTATAAAAGACATTGATTATGTATCGCTCTCATACCTGTGGAGAATTAAGGATTGGTGATGTAAATAAACAAGTAACCCTGGCCGGATGGGTACAGACCGTTCGCAAATTCGGCGCCATTACTTTTGTGGACCTGCGCGACCGCTATGGCATTACCCAGTTGCTGTTCGGAGAAGAACTCAATAAAGTGCTGGATGAAAATCCGCTGGGGCGTGAATTCGTTTTACAGGCTACCGGCCTGGTAGCGGAACGCAGCAGCAAGAATGCTCATATTGCAACCGGTGAGATTGAAATCAACATACAATCATTCACCGTATTGAATAAGTCGGTCGTTCCGCCTTTTACCATACAGGATGATACCGATGGAGGCGATGATCTGCGCATGAAATACCGTTACCTGGACCTCCGTCGCAATGCCGTGAAGAAGAACCTGGAACTGCGCTATGCCGTGAATCGCTCAGCGCGAAACTACCTGCATGAGAACCAGTTCATGGACATTGAAACGCCTTTCCTGATCAAGTCCACACCCGAAGGCGCCCGCGATTTTGTGGTGCCCTCCCGTATGAATCCCGGTCAGTTTTATGCTTTACCGCAATCGCCGCAAACATTCAAGCAATTGCTCATGGTAAGCGGGTATGACCGCTATTATCAAATTGTGAAATGTTTCCGCGATGAAGACCTGCGAGCGGACAGGCAGCCGGAGTTTACACAGATCGACTGTGAGATGGCATTCGTAGAGCAGGAAGACATCCTGAACATGTTCGAAGGGTTGATCAAGCGCATTTTTAAAGATGTAAAGAGCATAGACTATACCGAAAAGGTAGAACGCATGAGTTGGGAAGATGCCATGTGGCAGTACGGTAACGACAAGCCCGATATCCGCTTTGGCATGAAGATCGCCAACCTGAAATCGGCTTTCACCCGAAATGGCAAAATAGAAGCCATTGGCGAACTCATCAACGGCGCCGGTTTTGGCGTATTCGACAATGCAGAAACCGTACTGGCCATTGCAGCACCCGGTTGCAGCGAGTACACCCGTAAACAAACCGATGAACTGACCGACTGGGTGAAGCGCCCGCAGATAGGCATGCAGGGACTTGTATTCATCAAATGCAATGCAGATGGCAGTTACAAGAGCAGTGTAGATAAATTTTATCCCGAAGAAAAACTGAAAGCCATTGCGCATGCAGCAGGGGCCGCAGCGGGCGACCTGGTATTGATACTGGCCGGTCGTGAAGAGCGCACCCGCAAAGCCATCAGTGAATTGCGACTGGAAATGGGCAGGCGCCTGGGACTTCGCAAAGAAGATGAGTTCAAACTTTTATGGGTGATGGATTTCCCGCTGTTCGAATATGCCGAAGAAGAAAACCGCTGGGTAGCGCGTCACCATCCATTCACTTCACCCAAACCCGATCATATTGATGTGATGATCAATAACAACCCGGTGATTGAAAATGCAGAAAAATACCTGGAGCATCCCTATAACCATATCAAGGCCAATGCTTATGATATGGTGCTGAATGGAAATGAAATCGGTGGCGGATCGATCCGTATCTACCAGCGCGCTTTGCAGGAAAAAATGTTTACTGCTTTGGGCATGAGCCAGGAGGAAGCGTTACATAAGTTCGGTTTCCTGTTGGGTGCTTTTGAATTCGGCGCACCGCCGCATGGGGGAATAGCTTTTGGTTTCGATCGTCTTTGCGCCATCCTGGGTGGCAGTGAAAGTATTCGCGACTTCATCGCTTTCCCCAAGAATAACAGTGGCCGTGATGTGATGCTGGATGCGCCCAGTTCTATTGATGATAAGCAATTGGATGAATTGCAGATTCAATTAAACCTGAGTCAGGATTAAGTTTCATTCACTACTCAACCAATTATACGCATCGTGAATCAACTGACTTTATTCCGCATTCTCAGCTATATTTTACTACCCATCGGCGCTTTCTTTGGCCTGATGTCAACCATCTTTTTGCTCACGGCCATGGCCAATCCTGCGTTGCTGCTGGTGGTGTTCCTGTTCTTTTGCATGGCCGTTTATGCTTTCACCAGTTTTAGTTTCCTGACCAAGGGTATTATGGGTGGAAAGACATGTAAAGCATCCCTGAAAGACTGGATCAAAGTGAATGCCTATGTATGTGTATGCATTGCCACTTTGTTCGTGCTCAATTCGGTGAGCCTGCTGATGATGAACCCGGTCACGCTCCGGCAGACCGTGAGTCAGTTATTAGAGGCACAACCCAATTTACCTTCCGGCTACAGCATCGATTTCTTCCTTAAAATGATCAAAGGGGTATCCGGTTTCATGTTGTTTACCGGCGTCGTATTACTGGTTCATATCTTCATCAATTTCAAATTATTAAAGCGTTATAACCACCTTTTCTCTTCCAGCGACAACGCTGAATAACTGTTCAATACCCAATCACATTGTGCCATTAATTTTAGTATTTTTCAGGTGTGAACAATCAAACGCCATTAGCAGAGCGAATGCGTCCGGCTACGCTGGATGATTTAGTGGGACAGGAACACCTTACCGGTCAGGGTAGTATACTGCGGATGGCCATCTTGCAAGGAAGGATTCCTTCCATGATCCTCTGGGGGCCTCCGGGTGTAGGCAAGACCACCATTGCCAATATCATTGCACATACCTTGCAGCTTCCTTATTTTCAACTCAGCGCCATCAGCAGCGGTGTAAAAGATGTACGTGAAGTGATTGACCAGGCCCGTATGCAAAGTGGGGCTATCTTATTCATCGATGAGATACACCGGTTCAACAAAGGGCAGCAGGATGCCCTGCTGGGAGCCGTTGAGAAAGGCATCATTACCCTCATCGGCGCCACTACGGAAAATCCTTCTTTCGAAGTGAACAGCGCTTTACTCAGCCGTTGCCAGGTATATGTGTTGAAGGCTTTGCAGCAAAAAGACCTCACCGCCTTATTACACCAGGCGCTGGAAAAAGACGATTGGTTAAAACGGCAATCTGTTGAACTGAAAGAGACGGAAGCTATGATCAACATTTCCGGTGGCGACGCCCGTAAACTGTTGAACCTGCTGGACCTCGTAGTGCAAACACAAGTGAAAGAAAAGAAACAGGTGGTGATCACAGATGCGTTGGTTATGCAGGTGGCGCAAAAGAAAATCGCTTTGTACGATAAGCAGGGCGAACAGCACTACGATATCATTTCTGCTTTTATCAAAAGTATGCGTGGCAGCGATCCAAATGCTGCAGTGTACTGGCTGGCCCGGATGATTGAAGGCGGAGAAGATGTAAAGTTCATTGCAAGACGCATGCTCATCTTCGCCAGTGAAGACATTGGCAATGCCAACCCCAATGCCTTGTTACTGGCCAACGCCACTTTCGATGCCGTGAGCAAAATCGGTTACCCTGAGAGCCGCATCATTTTATCGCAATGTGCTACTTACCTGGCTTCTTCTGTAAAAAGCAATGCCGCCTATGCAGCTATCGGAGCGGCTTCAGCAGCGGTACAACAATATGGCGACCTGCCCGTTCCCCTTCACATTCGCAATGCGCCTACCAGGCTCATGAAAGACATGGATTATGGAAAGGGTTACCAGTACTCACACCTGGGAGAAGGTAATTTCATTGAACAGGAATACCTGCCCGAGAAGATCAAAGGCAACAAGTTCTATGAACCCGGCAACAATGCCCGTGAGAACGAGTTGCGTAAGTTTTTAAAAGAGCGCTGGAAAGACAAGTACGGATATTAAAATACATTCCCCGTCATCCCGAGTGCAGCCGAGGGATCTGCTCGAACCCTGCGGCAGCTCCTTAGACTCGCCCTTCGACTCGCTTTGCTCGCTCAGGGTGACGTTCTTCGCTCGCTCAGGATGACGATAACCGGATACTCATTAACTTTAGTACTCAATCAACTCCTTTATGAGAAAAATCATTGGCATCAGCCTCTCTTCTTTTTTATTAGCACTTACTGCATACACGCAGACTACTATTCATCGCGACCCTGAGATAGAACAGATGGTAAAAGAAGTGTCTGCTGATTCGTTGCAGTCGTATATCAAACAAATGGTGGCCTTTGGCACACGCAATACCCTCAGTGCAAAGAACGATCACAAACGGGGTATTGGCGCTGCAAGGAATTGGGTATTGAGCAAGTTCAACGCTTTTGCCCAACAATCCGGCGGCAGACTCACCGCTTATATTGATACAGTCACCCTTGCTGCTGATAAAAAAAGGGTTGATACAGCAACTTTATTAGGCAATGTTGTTGCCGTTTTGAAAGGTACCGACCCGAATGATAAACGTATTTTCCTCATCAGCGGTCACCTCGACAGCCGCCGCAGTAATGTGATGGACAGAACCGGCGATGCCCCCGGCGCTAACGACGATGGCAGCGGTTCAGCAGCAGTGATCGAATGCGCACGCATCATGAGCAGTCATGCATTTCCAGCCACCATCATTTTTGTAACGGTGAGTGGTGAAGAACAAGGCTTGCTGGGCGCCGATTTTATGGCTTCAAAAGCGAAAAAACAGGAATGGAATATTGAAGCTGTGCTCAACAACGATATCATGGGCAGCAACAATAGCAGTGAAACCCAGATCATCGACAATACCCGTATCCGCGTTTTCAGTGAAGGCTTGCCGGCCTATGAAACGGAGCAATCGGCCAAAAATATTCGTCAGTTTGGCCTGGAGAATGATGGCAAAGCCCGGCAACTGGCGCGTTATGTAAAAGAAACCGGCGAACGCTACGTGGAAAACCTGGAAGTAGTCATGATCTATCGCAACGACCGCTTCCTTCGCGGTGGCGACCATTCTCCCTTTGTTGAAAAAGGGTTCGCTGCCGTACGCATCACGGAGATGAATGAAAACTACAACCACCAGCACCAGGACATCCGCAAAGAAAATGGTATCCAATACGGCGACCTTCCCGAGTTCATGGACTTTGAATACCTGCGTAAGAACACCGCCATGAACCTGAGCAACCTGGCTAATTTAGCCAAAGCGCCAGCAATGCTGGAAGAAGTAAAAGTAGAAGTAAAGAACCTGGGCAATTACACCGATCTTAATTGGAAAACACCCAAGACCGGCAAGACGAAAGGATATTATGTGATGATGCGCGAAACCACCAGCGCTGTGTGGCAGAAGAAGTTCTTTACCGCAGAAACGAGTTACAGGCTGCCTTACTCCAAAGACAATTACTTCTTTGCTGTGCAAGCCGTTAACGAGACAGGTAATGAGAGCTTGGGAGTAGTACCGACGCCAGCGCGATAAAATGTATGCTGGTTAATACATTTTAACAAAAACAAATAAGTTATTCTGAATAATTTTAGGAATCAAAACTTCTCTCACTTACAAAAAGTGTATCTGTATGAAACGATTTCTATTCATTCAAGTAATCCTTATTTGTATTGCCATTCCTTCTTTTGCGCAAAAGAAAATAGAAAAATATTGCGTATTCGCTACTCATCCCAGCAATAAGGCAAGAGGTAAATTAGAAATTATTTTTGCGCGAGGCGACGTAGATTCTTTATTCTCATTCAAAGACAGTTCCGTTCAAGCAAATCTGATAAATATTGCCACTACTTTAAAAACGGAATCAGATTTATTGAATTATATGGCTTCTCAAGGCTGGTCTCTGGTAGCATATACGTCGCTAACTTTCCAGTACCAGCAGAGACATCTTATTTTCAAAAAAGAGTTTGACCTTTCAGAGTTAAAGAGTTCGCAGTAGGGACTGTTAAGCCAGTTTCTCGGGTACCATACGTCCTACTATCTTATCGGTTTCTTCAACGCCCCTGTCGCCACCTTCGTGGTATTCGGCATCTTCATTTACGTCCCAGAGATCGTAGACTTCTTTACCAGCCAGGATGTTCTTGGCAGCCAGCATTGCGGTCATCATACTGTGATCCTGGTTGTTGTATTTGTGCATACCATTACGGCCCACTAAATAAAGACCGGGATAATCTTTCAGCGCTTCCCTGACGTTTTCTACATTTTGCTTGTAGTCCTGGTCGTACACAGGATATGCTTTGGGTTGGCGTACCACATATCCATCGACCACTGCTGCTGGGTTGGTTAATCCAATCTGTGCAATTTCTTTCTTGGCCAACTCAATGAGGTCTTCATCCTTACTGTTCCATAAACCATCGCCTTCAAAACAAAAATATTCCAGTCCGTAACAAGCCATGTTCGGATCGGGTACCATATAGGGACTCCAGGATTTGAAATTCTGAATACGTCCCACTTTCACGCTGGGGTCATGGATGTATATCCAGTTATCGGTAAAAGCATCTTCATCACGGCAGATCAATACCACGGTAAGAAAATCCCTGTAACCCAGGTTCCTGGCCGATTGCAATGCTTTCTGCGGAAATGCGGGTGCAACGGATGCAACCAACTCGCGCATAGGTGCCGAAGAAAGAACATAATCGTATCCGCCGTAATCATTTCCATCTGTTGCATGCACCGTCCATTTACCACCGGCAGTGTCGATCCCCTTCACTCCGCAATTCATTTTTACTTCCACGCCCAGTTTTTTACTCTTCTCCACACATACTTCCCACATCATTCCGGGGCCCATCTTAGGATAACGGAATGAATCAATCAAGGTCTTAATCAATTTGTCTTTACCGTCGCTGCCCGATTTCTTTTGAGGGCGTAATGCATTCCAGATAGCGCTACTCAGCGACAATCCTTTGATACGTTGCGCGGCCCAATCGGCGCTGATCTCTTTACAAGGAATGCCCCATACTTTTTCTGTATAGGTTTTGAAGAAAATATTGAACAAGCGTTTCCCGAACTGATTGCTTACCCAGTCTTCGAAATTGGTAGGATTTTTTACCGGGAAAGCCTTTGCCTGCAGATAGCTCAATACACACAATGCACTCTCAATGATACCCAGTTTGCGGAGTGCGTCAAAAGCCACGAGTGGGTAAGAAAAGAATTTCTTGTTGTAATAAATACGGGAACTCCTGGGTCTTTCCAGCATTTCATCTCCCAGTATTTCTGTCCAGAAGTCTTCCACTTCTTTCGACTTGGAGAAGAAACGGTGTCCACCAATATCAAAATGGTATCCTTTGTATGATTCGGTGCGGGAGATGCCTCCTACATATTGCGGGTCTTTCTCAAAAACGGTCACGTCCTGTCCGCCTTTTCCCAATAAATAGGCCGCTGTGAGTCCAGCCGGTCCGGCTCCAATAATTGCCACTCTTTTTTGCATACTGATCAAATCGTATCTAAAAAATGCTTATACTCGCGAATACGCAAAGGTGTAAAAAAAAGCCCAATGAGCAATCCACCCTATCAATGTAATTATAAACCTTTTGAAGCGCTTACTGTAGCTGAGTTGTACGCCATTTTGCAATTGAGGAACAGGGTTTTTATCGTAGAACAACAATGCGTTTACGCCGATACAGATGGAAAAGATGCTTTTTGTTTTCACCTGATGGTATGGGATGATGATCAACTGGCTGCCTATGCGCGTTTGTTGCCGGCGGGGTTGACTTTTGAACAAGCATCCATTGGCCGGGTGGTCAGCGATCCCGAATACCGTGGAAAAGGCGCCGGAAAATTGTTGATGACGCAGGCGATTGCGCTTTGTCATGAATTATTCGGTCCCGGTCCCATCAAAATAGGTGCCCAGCTCTACCTTAAGCGCTTCTATGAATCGCTGGGCTTTGTGAAATGCAGTGAAATGTATTTGGAAGATGGGATTGAGCACATTGAAATGATGAGATAGCGCGTTAGTTAAGCTCCGTTTTCAAAAATTTCGCCGTATGACTCTGTTTATTGCCGATCATGTCTTCCGGCGTTCCTTCGAACAATATTTTTCCGCCGCCGTCTCCTCCTTCGGGGCCAAGGTCAATGATATGATCGGCTACTTTGATCACGTCGAGATTGTGTTCGATCACCAGCACGGTATTGCCGCGGTCTACCAGTTTGTTCAACACATCCAGCAAATGTTGTATGTCCTGGAAATGTAAACCCGTTGTAGGTTCATCGAGTATATAGAACGTTTTACCTGTATCTTTTTTGCTGAGTTCCGTTGCCAGCTTCACGCGCTGTGCCTCGCCACCACTAAGGGTTACAGCCGATTGGCCCAAGGTGATATAGCCAAGCCCAACTTCTTCCAGCACTTTTATTTTGCGGTATAGATAGGGTACCGCCTGGAAAAATTCGCAAGCTTCATCTACCGTCATGTTCAGCACATCGCTGATCGATTTTCCTTTATAACGTATTTCCAGGGTTTCCCTGTTGTAGCGCTTGCCATTGCATTTCTCGCAATGCACATACACATCGGGCAGGAAATTCATTTCAATCACCCGCATGCCTCCTCCTTCGCAAACATCACAACGGCCTCCTTTCACATTGAAAGAAAAACGTCCTACATTATATCCACGTACTTTGGCTTCAGGCACGGCAGCAAACAATGTCCGGATCTCTGTAAAGAATCCGCAATAAGTAGCGGGATTGCTGCGCGGCGTACGGCCAATGGGCGACTGATCGATCTCAATCACTTTGTCGATATACTCCAAACCCTTGACAGTCTTGAATGTCATAGGTGTTACCCGGCTATTGTAAGCATGCTTATATAAAATAGGGAATAATGTTTCATTGATGAGGGTTGACTTACCACTGCCGCTTACACCGCTTACCACGATCAGCTTGCCAAGCGGAAATTTAACATCGATGTTCTTCAGGTTATTGCCGGATGCCCCTTTCAATTCCAGTACTTTGCCATTCCCTTTTCTTCTTTCTTTGGGAATAGCAATATTTTTCTTACCGCTCAGGTAGAGCGCCGTATCGGATTTACTTTTCAATACTTCAGCCGGTGTGCCTGCCGCAACAATTTCTCCGCCATGTATACCCGCCCTGGGGCCGATATCCACCAGGTGATCGGCTGCCATCATGATGTCTTTATCGTGCTCTACTACCAACACGCTGTTGCCAATATTGCGCAGGTTCTGCAGGGCAGTGATGAGTTGGTGGTTGTCGCGCTGGTGCAACCCAATAGAAGGCTCATCCAGTATATACGTGATGCCTTGCAATTGAGAACCGATCTGCGTAGCAAGCCTGATGCGCTGCGATTCGCCGCCACTCAGTGTTTTAGAAGGTCTGTTGAGTGAAAGATAAGTAAGTCCCACATCCAGCAGGAAGCTCGTCCGCTCCCTGATCTCCTTCAAAATATCTTTGGCAATCACATTCTGTTTATTGCTCAGTCTTTTTTCTATTCCATCGAACCAATGGTAGAATTTATCCAGGTTGAGATTACTCAATTCGGCGATGTTTTTTCTATCGACTTTGAACCACAGGCTTTCTTTTTTCAAGCGGTTGCCATCGCAAGTGGGACAAGGCTTCAGTTCCATGAATTTTTCCACCCAGTCGCGCAGTACATCGCTGGTATTACCGGCAAACCATCTCCGCAGCATTGGAATGATGCCTTCAAATTCTCCTTCATAAGGTTTTCCATCAACGGGTTCATCTATTGAAATCGTTTCTTCATCAGCGGTATCCCCTGCCGCATTGCCATACAAGAGTATATTCAGCGCTGATGGAGACAAATCTTTGATGGGTTTATCCAGGCTGATACGATTCTTCTTAGCCAATGCTTCTACCTGCCTGAACAGGTGTGCGTCGCGCTGCTCTCCCAATGGCGCAATACCGCCGGCTTTGATGCTGATGGAATGATCGGGCATTACCGCTTCGAGGTTCACCGAATAAACATTGCCGAGCCCTTTGCAAGTGGGACAAGCACCATAGGGTGAGTTGAAAGAGAAAGCATTGGGCGAAGGTTCTTCATAGCTGATGCCGGTATCTTCACACATGAGCTGGCGCGAGTACTGCACCAGTTTATCATTATCATTCAGCAACAGGAACATCAGTTCCTTGCCCATTTTCAAAGCTTGTTGCACACTCTGGCTCAGGCGCACTTTCATGTCTTCCGTTACCTGTAACCTGTCTATCACAACTTCAATATCGTGTATCTTGTAGCGGTCCACCTGCATTTTCGGTTTGAGGTCCAGCACTTCCCCATCTACCCGCACTTTGAGGAATCCTTTTTTGCGTATCTCTTCAAACAGTTCGCGGTAATGTCCTTTCCTGCCTCGCACCATCGGCGCCAGCAGGCTCACTTTTTTATTTTTGAAACGGGTATAGATATTTTCAACGATCTCTTCTTCGCTGAACTTCACCATTTTTTTACCCGTATTATAACTGTATGCCTCTCCTATCCTGGCAAACAACAAACGCAGGAAATCATATACTTCTGTAACTGTACCCACTGTAGATCGCGGGTTCTTGTTGGTGGTTTTTTGTTCGATGGAAATAACCGGAGAAAGCCCGGTGATCTTGTCTACATCTGGCCTTTCCATATCGCCAACGAACTGGCGGGCATACGCGCTGAAGCTTTCCATGTACCGGCGTTGTCCTTCGTTGTAAATGGTATCGAAAGCCAGTGACGATTTACCGCTGCCGCTGACCCCGGTAAACACTACCAGTTTATTCTTTGGAATGGTAATATCGATGTTCTTGAGGTTGTGCTCTCTGGCACCCAATACATCAATGGATTCTTCTTCTTTTGCCGTTTTTTTTTGAGTCTTTGCCATAGCCGGATTGTAAAGATAGCACCCCCCCAGAATTTTTTTGCCGTTTATCCCGTGCATACTACCTTTGCCCCAGTTCTTTAAGCAACAACTTATCCAGAAAGGCAGAGGGAAATGGCCCTATGATGCCTTGGCAACCCATACCGCTTACTCAGCGGTACGAAGGTGCCAATTCCGTCCACAAAAGTGGGAAGATAAGTCAGAGTAACAGTTTGATCCTCAAGGCGGCCCTGTCGCTTCAAATATTTCAAGCTCATCTGACTTTACGGATGAGCTTTTTTCATCTGTAGGTTATTGCAAGAAGAAGATTATTAACAATTAAAAAATCTTCATCATGAGCAACGCAACACAACTCATCCACAACATCCCTGTGGATCCTTTAACCGGCGCCGTATCGGTTCCCATTTACCAGACTTCCACTTTTGTGCAGGAAGCGCCTGGTGTTAACAAAGGGTATGATTATACCCGTAGTGGCAATCCTACCAGGGCTGCACTGGAGCAATTGGTAGCACAATTGGAAAATGGTGCAGTTGGCCTGGCATTTGCCAGCGGACTGGCAGCTATCGACGCCGTGATCAAACTCCTGCACAGCGGCGATGAGATCATTGCAGTAGACGATATCTATGGCGGCGCGTTCAGGCTGTTCGACAAAGTGTACCAGCAGTATGGTATCAAAGTGAATTATGTAGACTGTTCCGACCTGGAGCAGGTTTTCAATGCCATCACGCCCCAAACCAAACTGATCTGGCTGGAAACACCTACCAACCCTACGCTTAAAATAGCCGACATTAAAGCCATTGCCCAACTGGCTAAAGTGCACCGATGTTTACTTTGCGTGGATAATACTTTTGCTTCACCCGCCTTACAACAACCTCTTTCATTGGGAGCTGATATTGTAGTGCATAGCGCTACCAAATACCTGGGCGGACACAGTGATGTGATTGCCGGCGTGGTAGTGGCCAGGGAACCTGAAATCGGCGAGCGGCTCAAATTCTTTCAGAATGCCTGTGGCGCTGTGCTCTCACCCTTCGACAGCTGGCTCACCATCCGCGGCATCGAGACCTTGTTCCTGCGCGTAAAACAACACTGCGCCGCTGCACTGGCCGTTGCACAATTCCTCGAAACCCACCCGGCAGTAGACAAAGTATTTTACCCCGGATTGGCATCTCATCCGCATCATGATATTGCCCGGAAACAGTCCAAGGGCTTCGGCGGTATCGTTTCTTTTACGTTGAAAGACGATACTGAACAAGCGGCCGTTTCTTTTGTTACCCATACACAATTATTCAAACTGGCCGAAAGCCTGGGTGGTATCAAAAGCCTGGTAGCACACCCGGCCAACATGACCCATAAATCCATTCCTGCGGAAAAAAGAAGAGCGGCCGGCGTGAGCGATAGCCTGGTCCGTTTATCAGTAGGACTGGAAGAAACAGAAGACCTGATCAATGACCTGGAAGCAACATTCCGGCATATTGAAAAAAACAGAAAAGAAAAACAGCAAGTAATAAACGCATAATACTAATGGAAGCACACAAACAATTGACAATCGGTTTATTCGGATTTGGTACAGTAGGCGAAGGTTTGTATAAAATATTACAGCAGACTCCTTCACTGAAAGCATCTATCAGGAAAGTCTGCATCAAGCACCCTGGCAAAAAAAGGGAGGCGCCCGCAGAACTATTCACGACCGACAGGGATGTATTATTGAATGATGAAAACATTAATGTGATCGTGGAAGTGATCGATGATGCCAACGCAGCATTCGAGATCGTTTCCAAAGCGCTCAAAAATGGCAAAGCTGTAGTAAGTGCCAGTAAAAAAATGATCGCCGAACATTTACCTGAAATTTTGAAACTACAGCAGGAAACCGACCAGCCTTTCCTTTGCGAGGCAGCGGCCTGTGCTTCCATACCTGTTATCCGTAACCTGGAAGAGTATTACGATAATGACCTCCTGCATTCCATTAGGGCTATTGTGAATGGTTCAACGAACTTCATCCTCACCAAAATGTTTGAAGACAAGCTCGATTTTCAATCGGCCCTTCTGCTGGCGCAGCAACTGGGTTTTGCAGAAAGCAATCCCAAGCTCGACGTGGAAGGATACGATGCCGTGAACAAATGGAGCATATTGCTCAACCATGCTTATGGCATTGTGGAACACCCCGATCATATCCTGTTCAGTGGTATTCAAAACATACAATTGAGTGATGCCCTGGTAGCCAGGGAAAAGCACCTCGATATTAAATTGGTAGCACAAGCTAAAAAACTGAACAACGGCGAAGTGGCTGCTTATGTGCTGCCCCAGTTTGTAAAACACGACGATCCGCTTTCTTTTGTAAAAAATGAATACAACGGCGTGGTAATTGAAAGTGGTTTTGCCGACAAACAATTCTTTTATGGCAAGGGCGCCGGTAGCTTTCCTACTGCTTCTGCTGTACTCAGTGATATTGCAGCATTACGTTACCATTACCGTTACGAATACAAAAAACTGTATCACCACCGGCCGCATGTGTTGGCCAATGATTATTACCTGAAAGTGTACGTGAGCTTCGACGACTGGAAATTCATTCCCCGTGATAAATTCGAGTGGATCGAAGAATGGCATGCAGAAGCCGAAAGAAAATACCTGATCGGCGTGCTGCATTGCAGGCACTTAACGGGCAGCAGTTGGTGGAAAGAAAACAATACTTCCTTGATCCTCACGCCCGACCCGTTGATCGATAACCTCGACATCATCAAGCTCAAAAAACGGAGCCTGGAGTTGGCCGGAGTTGTATAGATTTGCTTTATGCAGACATACCATTACAGGGTGTTCAGAAATGGAGCCTTGCTCACTGCTTCTACCGGTATCTTATTATTGTTAGGATCTGCCTGCCTGGGAAAGCAGGCAGCTTTTCTTTTGCTGAATGGCAACATGGGGCCAGTAGCTGACCAGTTCTTCAAATACTGGACCTATGTGGGAGATGGCTGGATATGGGTACCATTGTTCTTCTTCTTCCTGGTATATCATAGAAAATCATTGCCCCTGCTCATCAGCACCATTGCTTTGTCTACCCTCATTGCCCAGGGTGTCAAGAACTGGATTTTCCCAGGTGAGCCTCGCCCTACTAAAGCCATCGCCGATCTCTCATTGATCCATACAGTACCGGGCGTTGAATTGCATACTGTTAATAGTTTTCCTTCCGGACATACTACTACTGCATTCTCTATTTTCCTGCTGGTCTGCCTAATCATTCCACAACGCAGCATCGTGGTCATTTCATTCATTGCAGCATTACTTGTAGCTTATTCGAGGGTCTACCTGGCACAGCATTTCCCTACAGATATCGGTGGTGGTATGCTGGCGGCAGTGCTTGCGGTGTGGGCTTCATTGCAAATTCAGAAAGCTGTTAGTGCTTAGTTCTCCCATCTCCATTCCCCTGCAATCTGCAAAGGTTCTTTCAGATTATTTTTAATGAGGAATGTCTTGGTTTCAGCATCGGTAAAATGTTTGGCCTTGATTGTTTTGGCATCGGCGATACCATACAATAGCATACTGCTGAAGCGAACTGTGTTCTTCATCCCCTGTTCATCTACCAGTTTGAAATTATCGCAGTCGGCATGGTAACAAGGCCCAGCATTATTCGGCAATTTACCTCCTGCACCACCGCCTGTTGGTATGCCTTCCAGCATAAAGGGCTGGTGATCACTGTGCAGGCCCGCTCCTGCATAGAAGCTATTCTTAAAACTTGTGTCCAGCTTATGTGCAATAGCTCCGATCGACTCAAACAGTTCTTTGCTTTCGGCTGCACTCGTAGCATACCCTTTGGGATCATTGGTCATATCGTAATTGAGCATATAACGCAATTGCTGGATGCTACTGTCTTTCACTGCAGCTGCCACATACGCTTTCGATCCCAACAAGCCTTCTTCTTCGCCCATGAATAATACAAATTCTACCGTTCTTGCGGGGTGCAATTTCAACACTTTGAACGTGCGCGCCATATCCATTACGGAGAAAGAACCGATGCCATTATCTATGGCGCCTGTAGCAAGATCCCAGCTATCAAGGTGCCCGCCCACCACTATTTTCTCATGGGGTATCTTCCTGCCTTTGATGGTGGCGATCACATTCCGCGCTTTGATCATACCTGAAAAGTTGGTCATGTCGATATGCGCATATTGTTTCCCCGTCATCAACAAAGTCTTCAATGCCATACCATCTTCCTTGCCAATGCATACAGCCGGTATGGGTATCAGTTTGCCTGTAACAGAAGCTGTTCCTGTCAGGAGTATTCCTCCCTCGGCTGTATTGATCACGATGATGCCTTTGGCGCCATGTCTGATGGCGATGGCAGTTTTTTCTGAACGATGCAGGCTCCTGGTTCCTTCCTTTGAGCCAGCCAATACTCCCAAGTACACCAGCGCTATCTTGCCTTTGGCCTTACCGGGTGCCACAGCATAATCTTCTTCCAAACCATTTCCCATGTCCACGATCTCATCGGTCAGGTTTACTTTTACCGGTGAATGAGCCAGGGTTACTGATTTAACAGGGTTCAATTGTTGTTTATTCGGTCCAACAGTCAGTGATAATGTTCCGCGGCTCCAGCTCTCCACTTCAAAAGGCTGGTACCTGACGTCTTTAAATCCATAAGACTGTAACAGTTCATACGCATAGGTTTCTGCTTTAGCGCCATTGGCCGATCCGGTAAGGCGGTGTCCTATGGTGCCTGTGGCTGTTTTCAATGTATTGTAAGCCTGGGAATGGGACTGTACTTCATCATTGATGTGTTTGAAAATGGTGTTCCATGAGGGCTTTGCCTGTGCCGATGCTGTCAATGAATAAAACAAACCGATCATTACCAATACAAAAAATTGTTTCGCCATGTCAAATTGATTAGGCAGTCAATTTATCACTATTTGTGCAAGTGTTATAAAATTTTATGTGAGATGGCTTTTGGGCATTATTTTCATTGACTGGAAAGCCCGGCCGGACCGGGCAACCATATTATTTGCCGCATATCACTTGAAACTTTTCTTTAACTCACATGAATCAATAACTTCACAATAGCATGAAGAAGCATCTTGCCACATATTGGATATTGCAGTTTACGGGATGGGGGTTGTATTGTGCGGGATACATCTTTTTATACCTGACCATTTTACCCTGGCGGGAAGACTATTTTTATGCGCAACTGGCTACGCATGCCATATCGGGATTACTCCTTACCCACCTCATGCGCACGGTTATCCGGCGGTCGGGCGCATTGGATTATCCTTTTAAAAAACAATTACTCACAGTCATCCTGCTCTCACTTTGTTTTGCATTCCTGATCGGCGTAACTGCAGTGGGTCTCGAAAAGATCATGGACATACAAGATAAGCGGTCTGCCAAATATTCTTTTTTCAACATCGTATCCCGTTTTGCTATTTCTTATTTCCAGTTTGTTTTTTTGTGGAACCTGATCTACTTCACTTATCATTACATACAAAAAAACAAACAGCAGAAGATAGACCAGGCAAGGCTGGAGAGTCTGCTGAAAGAATTAGAGATCAGGACCATCAAAGCGCATATCAACCCGCATTTTATTTTCAATGCACTCAACAGCATACGGGCGCTGGTAGTGGAAGATCCGGAGCGGGCACGTTCGGCCATTACCCAACTGAGTAATATTTTACGCAATAGCATGCACGGTGATAAAGCCGAGAAAATATTGTTTGAAAAAGAATTGTCGGTAGCGAGGGATTACCTGGCACTGGAACTGATCCGTTTTGAAGACAGGTTGCATGTGAGTTTTGACATCGATGAAGACACGCTTGATCACCCTGTTCCCACCATGATCTTACAAGCCATGATTGAAAATGCACTCAACTATGGCATCAACCGGAATAGCAGCACCGGCAGCCTGCATGTATGGTCTAATTATACCAACCACCACCATGTATTCGGCGTTACCAGTTCTGGTTCTTTCAGGGAATATATTCATGAAAGAAAAGAAGGTATCGCCAAATTACAAGGCCGGCTGGATCTTATGTATGGTCCGGATGCCGGCTTTGGTGTTATACAAACCAGAGAAGGACTGATCGAGGCCAAGATCAGCATTCCTATTTAATCGCCTTTATACAATCCTAGCTCGGAGAGTGTTGGATTCAGCCGTGATGACAGTATGCGCAGCCTCACCTGTTTTGCATTCACCGCATTAAAACGCAGTAATCGCTTGTATCCTACCGTGCTGCCTTCTGTGATCTTTTTCCACTCGTTGGCTTCTTTATATTCCAACACAAAACTTTCTATACGCTGCCCTACAGCAATATTCTCCTGTAGTGACAAAATATTGAAGGTTTGGGCTGATGGAAATGTCAATTCGATAGTAGCAGTGGTATCTTGTCCTTTCGTAGTGAAATAGGTTTCATATTTTCCGTCTGTCATGGTATGGGTGTTCATCCCATTCGCGCATTTGATCACTGCATTTTTAGCCAGGTTCTGCTGAAAAGTGCGATCCATCAACTGTTTGAATCCCTGCAAATTTTTCACATCATACTCCGAAAGCCGTCCTTCCCTATTAGGTGGTATGTTCAGCAATAACACACCGTTGCGCCCCACCGAGCTGAAATAAATATCGAATAGCTGTTGCGGGGTTTTCACTTTGCTGTCTTCTTTAGTATGATAAAACCAACCTGGTCTTATAGAGACATCTGTTTCGGCAGGATACCATACCAATCCATGGGCATTTCTTATTTTATCGCGACTGCCCAGGTCATTTCCCCTCTTATCTCCTGTTGGTGCAAATGCAACATCTTTCTGCGAGTCACCGGCAATTTTCGCCATCATATTCGGATCGGCGGGTATCACGCTCCATTCCATTTCACGTCCCCTTCCGGTTTCAGTGCCTACCCATCTTACATCGGGTCCCATGATGGCAATGGTAGCGGTGGGTTGCAGGCGGCGGATCAGTTCGTACCACTTGTTGAAATCATACACCTGTTTCTTTCCATTAGGGCCTTCTCCATTGGCGCCATCAAACCACACTTCATCTACGCGGCCATATTGCGTTAACAGTTCTGTCAGTTGATTCACAAAATAATCGTTGTAAGCTTCAGTGCCATAGAGCGCCGAATTCCTGTCCCAGGGAGAAAGGTAAACGCCGAAACCCATGTTCAATTCGCGGCAGGCATCGGATACTTCTTTTACCACATCTCCCTTTCCGTTTTTCCAGGGCGATTGTTTAACCGAATGTTCTGTGTATTTACTGGGCCACAAACAAAAACCATCGTGGTGTTTAGCTGTGATGATCACTTGCTTGAATCCGGCTTCTTTAACTGTTTTCACCCATTGTTTGGCATCGAGGGCGGTTGGGTTGAACACTTTCTCGTCTTCTTTTCCATCACCCCATTCCTTGTCTGTAAAAGTGTTGACGCCAAAATGAAAGAAAGCAGTCAGCTCGAGTTTTTGCCAGCGTAGTTGCCTGGGACTGGGTGTAACATGGGCTGCCTTATAAATGATTTCTTTTTCCAATTCGCCGGAAGAGATGGTCACATAATTAGTTGCCGGCTTATTGAGTTGAGCTTGTAAGCCGAACGGTAAAGAACATAGCAAGAGCGCAGTGAATGATTTCATGTGATGATGTATTGGATTAAGGTTATCCTTTTATTCAGGTCGCAAAGATCATAAAAAAGCCACACAAAAATTTGTGTGGCTTTGCATACCTAATTTCGCTTGATCCTTATTCCGGTATTTTGTCTAGAGGTGGAACGTTCAATTCAAATCCCGTATAGCCCTGGTTCTGGTTGATGCGGCCATTGGTATTGGCATTGATAGCATCCTGTGGAACGGGCCACAATATGTGATAAGGGCTCATCTTATAGATATCGCTGTGAACGGTGGCGATGTTCTTGCGATAGAAATCGTTTTTCTCCAGTACGCGGTCATAAAAGAAATTAGCTGTAGAGAAACTGGCCGAAGTATAGGTCTTGCCATTATAGGGCGTACCTGTTTTAGCAAAAATATAAGCCATCCTGGTGAGCTCTGTCTTGCGTGGCTCTTCCCAGTACAATTCACGTGCACGTTCATCGAGCACGGTACCCAGGTTCACTTGCGCCGATGTATAAGGGGCGCATTTGGCACGGGTTCTGATTGTATTGATATCGGCTGTAGCGCTGGCTGCATCGCCCTTCCACAAATAAGCTTCGGCGCGGAGCAAATATGTTTCAGCCAACCTGAATACATACCAATCGGAGTGGCCACCCCTCATAGGGTTGTTCTCCTGGTCGGCCACAAACAACTTATAATGCGGCCAGGGGTACCAGTAGCGAATGGTATCGCCATTTTTCACCAACAGACTGTTGCCATTATACAAACGTAAGCGCTGTCCGTAATAAGGATTGTTGGCTTTTTTCAGCGCAGGATCATTGTAACGCAAGTTTTCCATGTACATCCAGTTACCCGAAGTAGAGTCATGCCTGAGGTCATTCACATCATCCCATATGTACACCGTACTATAAGGAGTCAGGCGACAACGGCCGATACCTCTTCCGTAATAGGAGAAATTGTCTATTTCAACACCTTGTGTTGTTGCTACTCCATTCTTCTGATCCGGGGTGATGATTTGTCCGCCTCCATACCAGGGTACTGCCTGCCGCATGATTGACATACCACCGGAATAAGCACCTACATCACCAAAACGGTCTGTTACCAGGAACAAGCCTTCGGTATTTGTGGGCAATGATTTGTTTTCGGGTCTGTGCAGATCCCAGGTTACATTTTTGGTGGCAACTCCTGCATCAACGCCAAAGCGTGATGTCATTAATCTGAAATAACCGCTGTTGATCACCGCATTGGCACTGGCAATCGCATCATCGAACAAGCCTAATGCGAGATTCACTTTGGTAAGCAGGTGATAAACAGCTCCGCGGTTCACATCGCCTTTATCGGTGATCCAGGGAACATATTTAACAGCGAACTCCAAGTCCTGCTTCATTCTTGCAAGAATCACTTCTCTTTTTACAGTAGCGAAATCTACCTTGGGGCCTGTCAATTCTTTCATCGGACAGGGTACATCGCCAAACTGATTTACCAGGCGGTAATAATCAAAAGACCGGAAGAAATAAGCTTTACCCAGGATGATGTTCTTGGCAGAATCGGGTATCGTTTTCACACCGCCAACCCTGGAAATCACTGTATTAGCAAGGCGTATACCTATATATTCCTGTGTCCAGTACCAACCAATCCGGTTATAGTCTACGTGGTTCAACTGCGCATCGGGTTTGATAAGGATGTCCATGTTCTGTGCCGGCCCGGTTTTGTCTGTAGTACCTTCTACCGCCACTTCCGAAAAAATATTTTCAGATATGATGGGCGCACCATCACCATAATATTCATCGCGCAGGTTCTTTGCACATGCCGCCAGCGCTGCATTGAAGCCGGGAATATCCACCATTGAATTATCCGGTGAATAGAAAGACAGGGGCTTCGGTTCCAGGAAATCTTTTTTACAACCTGCGCTGATCACCAGTACCATTGCCAGGCAGTAAAGTATTCGTTTATTGATATTGTTCGTTTTCATGCTTCTAATGATTTAATGAGTCTACAGGGTAACATTTAGGCCGAAATTGAATGTGATGGGAGTGATGCCCTTGTTTTCCGGATCAAAATAATTCCAGGAAGAGTATACATAGGGGTTCACTACATTAAGATACATTTTCACGGCTTCCATTTTATACCTGTGGGCCAGTTCAGATGGCAAGCTATACGCAACGCTCACGTTACTGATCCTTATGAAGGAAGACTTCCTGTACACATTCCATGAAACAGCACCAGCTGCATTGGAGTTGATCGCTGCATAATCGTTGATAGGATTGGTAGGGGTCCAGTAAGGACGCAGGTAGAAGTTAGACCTGTTATAGAACTTATCAACGTTCTTAGCTTCATTTAACTGAGAAAGCTGCCCAATCTTTGAGTACAGTGTCAACGAAACATCAAAGTTGCGGAAGACCCTGAATTCGTTTCGAAGGTTCCATGAAAAGTCAGGTGTTGTAGAGCCAATAAATTGCTTATCGTCTATAGTGTACTTACCATCACCATTGGTGTCCTGCAACCTGAAATCACCGGGCTTGTATCCATAAGAAGCAGCAGTTGCCGCATCGGCTACCTGCCAAACACCCAATATCCTGTAATCATATACGGTATTGATGTCTTTGCCGATATACCAGCCGTTTTTGAGATCGTCTTTCTCTACATAAGTAGTCTTACCACTTGCATCTACAACCGGAACAGGACCATACAGGTGTACGATCTTATTCCTGTTGAGCCAGAAACTGAACGTACTTCTCCAGGTAAAATTCCTTCGATCGAGGTTGAGCGAACTCACACTCATTTCAAAACCGGTGTTCTGTACTTCACCCAGGTTAGAAATTACATTGCTAAACCCGGTTACACTGGGCAGCGAACGGCTTACCAGCAAATCCTTGGTGTTTCGCTGGTAATAATCAAAAGAACCGCTGATCCTTCCACGAAGAATGGAATAATCAATACCCAGATTGACAGAAGCGTTCCGCTCCCATTTCAAATTGGAGTTGGCCATATTGCCGGTAGATAACGTTGCCACATCATATACAGTTCCGGAAGGAGTTATGTATACATATTTGCTGGCATTGAGTTGTGCTATCGAAGCATAGCGGCCTATTTCACGGTTACCATTCTCTCCGTAAGAGACCCTCAGTTTCGCGTAATCCAGCCATTTATCAAACCGGCGCATGAATCGCTCTTGACTCAATGCCCATGATGCACCAAATGAATAAAAAGTAGCCCTTGGGTTCTGTTGTCCAAATGCAGAATATCCATCCCTTCTAACAGTACCCGTTAAGAAATAACGCTGATCGTAATTATACGCGAGTCGTCCCATCAGGGCATCACCTGTAGCATACTCGTCTTTGGTAACGGTATTTAAAATAGCAGCTCCACCCAGGTTATGATAGCTCAGGTTGGAGTTAGGCGAAAAGTTCTCTGCATTGGTGGAGTCGCCCCATGATTGGAATTTCTCAGCATTGATCAGGAAAGTAGCATCGAAGGTATGTTTACCAAATTGATGATACCATTTGATCACATTATCCAACTGCCATTGATAAATTGTTTGGCTTTGCCTGATAGCAACGCCATTCCTTGCTGCAATGGTAGGGTTAAGCGGCGAACGGAAATTAAAGAACCGGTAATTCTCCAGTCTTGGTGTGAAATTCACCTGGTAAGAGAATCCCCATGGCAGTTTTCCTTTTGCATATACCGAACCGAAAAAGTTATCAAACTTTTTCATCCGGTCTGTATAAGCCTGCTCCATAAATGGGTGCGTATTATTTCCCGGATCATCATTAGGACTCAATCGAAGTGTAACACCATCATCTGCATAGTATGAACCCCATGGAGTAGTTTGTTGCACGTCTGACATGGAAACAGGTACTGAGCTCTCATCCCTGTTACTATATTGTAAGTTCAATCCAACTGTCAGGAATTTAGTGGCTTGTCCCTCCAGGTTCACCCTGGTCCTGAAAACCTTGTATTGATCTCCCACGGTCAATCCCTGGTTGCTGAGATAGCCCAGCGATAGATAATAATTGAAATCTTCTTTCCTGCCCGACATACTCACGGTATGATCGTGCTGCAAAGCGTTTTTATTATAGATCAGGTTTTCCCAGTTAAGCATTTTACCGGCCATGATATTACTGATCTCTATAGGCTTGAACTCATTCCTGTTCAGCCATTCCACCACCGGATCTCCGGCACTGCCCGGCCGCAGGCCCATCCATTGTGCTGTAGACAAACCACCCGGATTGGTGCGTGGATCCTTATAATAATATTGTATACCAGGAGTAGAAGCCGTATCGAATTTGACACCACCTACAGTAGGTGCCAAACCAGGCAGGAACCAATATTTAGCGGCTGCTTCATAATCTTGTCTGAAATTGATCATTTCATTACCGTCGAGCAGGTGGGGTTTTTGCTCCAGCACATTGATGCCAATATTATCGTTGAAAGTAATGGTGGGCTTATGGCTCTTGCTACTGCCTCTTTTGGTTGTGATAAGAATCACGCCATTAGCAGAGCGGGCTCCGTATACAGCAGCCGAGCTGGCATCTTTCAGGATGTCGATGGTAGCGATGTCATTAGGATTGATATCTTCCATACCTCCACCGAAAATCACTCCATCTAATACAATTACCGGAGGCGACTGTGCAGTTAGTGATCCCCTTCCTCTTACAGTAAGACTTGCATTGCTTCCTTTAGTACTGGCATCAAATCCTACATCCAGGCCGGGCGCATTTCCACGGAGCAAGTCCTGCACCGAACGTGGATTTTCATTTTCTAATTGTGTAGCTTTCACTTGTGCTACAGCACCTGTTAAGTCTTTTTTAGTTTGGGTACCATAACCAATCACCACTACATCATTTAATTGCAGTGACTGCTCCTCCATCATTACTATCAGGTTACCTGCATTCCCACGGAGTGGTATTTCCTTGTTAACGAACCCGGTATAACTGAATACCAGGATAGCGTGTTCGTCTACATTCTTCAACACAAACGCCCCCTGTGCATTGGTAGTGACCCCTTTTTTTGTGCCTCTGATGGTCACACTCACACCTTCCAGGGGTTGATTTTTACTGTCGGTTACCTTACCATTCAGTGTTCCGATCTGGACCGGCAGGTAATGTAAATGGGAATCAGCAGCATCAGCGCTGAGTTGGACGCTTGTCAGGGTAAAGCAAATAAGCAGTAGATTCAGTTTGCGGTAGCTGAAGTCAAGCCACCGGGTCAGGACTGACCTGAGTTGTTTTGGCATGTGCAATCGTTTTAGAATTGGTTAATTGGCAGTTCACCATACGTTTCGTTACGTATGTAGACCATCAAATTACACTAACCTATCTTTAACAATTGCATTTTGCACAGGAAAAGAATGCAAAAACGTCCGGAAACGTTTGCATAGATAAATTTTGAAATACAAGATTTAAGCCTTAATATATCCTACACAACCTACATAAGGAATCTTTCCGATACAATCCTTCCTTCTTTATTGACTTCATATACACAGAGTTCGCTCATATTCATGCGATCATGTCCTTTCATAGTGATGTCCATGCTCATGATCACTGCGAAAGAATTCCCTGCAACCAGCGGTTCCGATACGGTAAGACTATGCATTTGTTCCACCATGGATTCGAATTTGTGCCCTTTTTTGATGATGGCATCCAGTCCATGCGTTTCCTTTTCAAATGCGGGCGTGGCATGAGGCTCTATGCTGATGGCATCATTCGCATACAATTCTTTTTGAGCGGTTTCAAATTGTCCCTGGCGGCAGAGTTCAGCGAGTTTCGCCGCGATCTTTGAAGTGTTCATGTTTTTTCTTTAAATCTACAGTGAAAAAAAAAGCTGCGCTATTAATCTTGATGAGCGGTGTTAATCAGTCTGCATGTAGCTTGATTCAAGCGTTACAATACTGCCTGGCAATATATGGATAACACTTTCACTGGGATATCTCTTTTTTTCAAGCCGCAGGGAGGTGCTGGTAGTATAAGTTATCCACTCCTGTTTTGTAAAAATTGAACGATCGTGTTGGTCTATAAAGCGTAATTTTTGTTCTTTGGCAGTAGTATTGATGATTACAAATACCAATCGATGGTTTGCCCTGTCTTTATAAGCAGATACCAATAAACTATCTGCCCCGGGTATACCTACTGCAACCCGCAGCATCCCGGGTCTTACAAACCTGCTGTAATTACCAAGTACCCACAACGTTTTGCTGTCGTAATAACGACCAGCCGCTTTGTTTTTATCGATATAAATAAGCCCGTCTTTGTAATCATAAGGTGAAATAGCCAACCACCATTGCCAGGCTGCGGCATTTCCAGCCACCAGGTCTGCATGAATGACTTTCGCTACATATAAAGCAGTAGTTATGCCCGTGTCTCTTCCCCGGCCATTGATCTCTCCTGCATTATCTCCCAACACGGAATACTCTGTTTGCCAATAGCGCAAACCTTTAATTTCTGCAACTTTCCGTGAAATGTTGTCTCTGATGTGTATGGCCGTTGCATACGGGGAGCTGGTAAAATAACTGTGGGAAGCCACCACCCGTTCCACTGCTGGCAAACCACCAACAAAACCGGCCGACGAATCATTGAAGAAGGCTTCGACTTGGTTGTTTTTCAGTATGCGGTCGCGGCTGTTGAGCAGGTATTGAAGCTGCCCCGATTCGGGGATGATCAGTTTGGTTGACAACCTGCTTTCCTTTAAAACAGTATCGAATGTTTTGACCAGGTTGCCGATCTCATGATTGGTATACGGGCTGCCTTCCTGTCCCCCATCGCTCCAGTCCCATTGTGGTTCATTGACCGGGCTCAGGTAGTTGAATGTTATGCCTTCCTGTTGTTTGATATGCTTCAACGTTTCAGTTGCATACACTGCAAAAGCTTGATATTGATCAGGAGCAATATTACAAACACCTTTATCTGCAAAAGCTTTTTTATTCCGGGTAAATTGAACAGGCGGACTATTGAAAAAGCCCAGGAACGATTGCACACCCCTTTGTTTCGCTGCGTGCAGAAACCATAGTTGTGTTTTTTGCTGTTGCCAGTTGTACGCACCATTTTTCCCCAGAAAAGAAGAAGCCCTACGCCATTCGTCCCGTATGCCGCTACTATCTCCCTGCTCCCTGCTGCCCGCGCCAAAATTGAAACGCCATAAGCTTAACCCAATTCCTTTAGGGTTGCCGTTATCAAGCGTATCCATGCTGAACAGCCAATCGGCCATCTTATTTTTAGCAGCCTCCGGCCAATTGCCAACAAACTGGCATGACCAAGCATCTGAAGCGCCGAAATTTTCTATTGTCTGAAATGTCTTTTGAAGATCGACCTTTATAACAAGTGTATCTGTCTGCCTGGCTTGCCCAGGCTCATAGCACAGGCATAATATGAATGCAGCAAGTAATAGGCGCATGAAGAAACTGGTTCTATGGTGAGGTCAATATTGTTCAGCTTATCTTCTCTGAGGCAATAAATATAGTTATCTATCAGCGAAATGATTCAACAAGCCAGCAATGCTTCATTGGCGTTGATCGATTGTTTCATGTATAACCCAATGCATAAAACAAGTTTATAACAGTCAGCTTCCCCGTGTATATTTTATTCGCATCACACTGAGCGAATACGGAGGCGCTGTATATTGTAAACCCTTTTTTTGTAAGGATATTATTGATTCTTTGGGCGACAGGTTGAATGGTTGTTCAAATGAATTCGTTGTTTTTAAATCACCACTTTGCAATACGGTCAATTTACCGTCTTTGCATTTTCCAATGCCCTGTATAATAAAATTGCAGTCCTGCTTCCGGGCAGATGCATTGACCATTTTGAGGATCAACTCTCCGGAAACAGTGTCCATCACAGCAGATGCATACAAGCTATCGGACTCTTGAGTTCCTCCTATAGAGGAATTGATAGAGAGGAGCTTGCTGCCTTTGTTGTTTGAAAACAACTTTTGCACATAATAACTGGGTGTGCCATAGATGCTTAAGTTGTTGGTCCAGATAAGGTCCGGCGCCCATTGCCAGCCTTCTGCATGCGCAAACAGCGGTGCATAAGAAGCCATTTGTACCACATCGGCATTGCGTTCCATACCAGTCATGAACGCTGCTTCTGCCAATGCAGCCAGCCAGTTGCTTTTACCTTGCGGTCCCGTTGCATTGTTTACATGTGCCGCATATTCTCCGGCGAATACTTTGCTTCCATTTCTCGGGTAATGATCATAACGGCCGGTATTGGCGAAGAACCATTCGGGGCGGCGATAATAATGTTCATCGATCAGGTCGGCATTTCTTTTTCTTAAAGCTGTATTCAGGAAATCGAATCTTTCTCCTTCCGGATCCGTGCCCGAACTGTTTACCAGTTTGATATATGGATATTTGTTTTTGATGGCTTTTGTGAAGACATCCAACCGCTCCAGGTATTGAGGTCCCCAATTTTCATTCCCAATGCCCATCATTTTTAAATGGAAGGAAGCAGGATGGCCCATGGATGCCCTCACTTTACCCCAGGTAGTGGTAGTATCGCCATTGGCAAACTCGATCAAATCCAGCGCATCCTGCACATAAGCATCTAACTGGTGCATATCGGCCACTTCTGCACTATTGAACTGGCAAGCCATTCCACAATTGAGAATGGGCAACGGGGAAGCGCCGATATCTTCTGCCAACTGAAAATATTCATAAAAGCCCAACCCGAAAGTTTGAAAATAATCGGGGGCGGATCTGTGTGCGAACTCAACATTCCACCTGTTCATGATCAATTGCCGTTCTTCGACCGGACCAATTGTTTTTTTCCATTGATACCTGTTGTTGAGGTCCCGCCCTTCTACAATACATCCGCCGGGAAAACGGATAAAGCCAGGTTTTAGATCTGCCAGCATTTGTACCATATCTGCGCGCATACCTCCAGGCCTTCCCTTCCATGTATCGGAAGGAAAAAGAGAAACCATATCCAGTCCTATATAGCCGTCACCCACAAAATCAATGCTCAATTTCGCTTTAGGGCAGGTAGCATGCGATAAAAAGCTTGCCGATTGCTTATGCCAGTTGCCATCTTTGAGGGCGGGGATGAAGATCGTATCACCTAAAACATTTCCCGTTGAATCGATCAGTGAAACATGGAGATGGATTTGTGCAGTAACAGGTTGGTTATACAAAAGCGAAAAGAAATATCGCATATCTTTTTTCACACCCATGCCCCTGAAACCATCGTTGATCAATACAAGATCGCCTTTGGCCGCCTGTTGAACATTCACAGAAATATACCTGGGGTTTGCAGTATGAGCATCCTGCCTGTTTTGTACTACTACAGTACCTTCCCTGAATTTCTTTTGTTTAACTGTCCAACCCATCAATGGGCTGGAAAATTCGAAAGAACGGTTTTTAACCAATTCTGCATAGATACCGCCATCGGCGCCAAAGTTGATGTCTTCAAAGAATACACCCCACATCGTAGATTGTATTGCTGCAACAGGCTTATCGGTATCCACTATCCATGTTTTGTTCAGTTGTCCGCTTGCAATTGTCCAGCACAGTAAGCAGGGCAATACCAAGTGTAATATCTTGTTAAGCTTCATCATGACTATAGAGCGGTTTACTTTTCGGAACGTTCCAGATAAAACATGGCTTTGGTGCGCCAAAGCATAGGCATCGCAAAACAAATATAGGGGATTGGGACTATAAAGGTATTTTGTACACTTATTTTCTTGTCCATGGGCTATTATCAATGAAAAAGGACAATCTTGCTTAAGATTGTCCTTCAAGTCATTCATTCGTAAGGGCCTCGGTTTTGATACCTCTGTCCCTGGATGTCAGATGCTTATTAAATACTATTACCGGAATTCATAGCGTATACCCAATTGCACCTGGTAACGGTCGTTCGCGGGTATTAACTGTCCAAAACTGGGGTTTACCTGGTAGGCGTATTGTATTCTTCCCTGTGCCTTGGCAACCGGGTCCAGACCTAATGTCCTGAACAACTGCTGGTTGGTGCCTGATACTATATTTCTTTTTCCGGCATTTTTATCCAGCAGGTTGGCAAAATTGAATACCTGTGCCTGAAAAATCAGCTTGTTGTTTTTCAGGGCGGGAATCAGTTTCTTACTCAATGTATAGGACAAACTGATATCAATATTACTCCAGAACGGGTTATGCATTTCATTTCGTGACGCCATTTGTCCAAGATGATCTTTCAGGTATTTACCGGCTGTATTCGCCGGGTTATTCATGAGGGTTAGCAAATCCGTAGCCAACTGCTTTTCAAAAGGAGTGGCGTTGGGGTTGGCATTGATCACAGCCGGGTCAAAAATAAATGCTCTTTTATTGTTGTTGATGGTAAGACTGGAAGCATCGCCTGTAATATCTCCCAATATCACAGGTGTCCAGGGATTACCGGAAATTCCTACATATTTCAATCCCAACTGGAAGCCAAACACTTCCGGAGAAATACCTGTAACCACTACTTTATTCCTGAAGTCAGTATTAGCTCCACCGCGATTCACGGCCAGGCTTCTCGGATCATCTGCGATGTTACCACTGCTGTAAGTAGTACGAGCAATACAACAGTTATAAGAATTATCATCTTCCGTTTTGTTGAGGGTATAAGATGCGCTGATCATACCATTGGAAGGCAGTATAACGCCTGCTTCCAGTACGGCACCCATTTGCCAGATATGGGAATCGCCATTCAATTCGAGCACGCGGCCAAACTCAGGATGTGCGACCACATCTTTATAGGCGATCGGGTAACTGATCACCTTCGGGTTAGCAGGATTCGCCACGGCTACTTTATCGGCTGTTGCAAACACACCTCTGTTTCCTTCATTGGCCAGTCTGAAATCAGGAGCAGCGCGCAGGTTCAGGTCAACATACCGGTAATTGTGATAGGTATAAGCATGATAAAGATTGATGCCCGCATAAAAAGTTTTATTGAAAAACTGTTTGAAAGATATGTTGTTCTTCCAGGTCATGGGAGCATGGAAATCATCGCCGATCAAATTAATATAAGCGGGGATGGGACCGCTGTTGGCAGGCACACCCGGAACTGTATTGATGTCATTCCTGTAAGAAGGGTAATTAGGTACAGGAAGATTATTGGCAGGATACACCACATTGGACAGGTTCAAACCGGATTGCAGGATATTGCTCAACTGTGCCCAGTGCACAATATTGGCAGAAAAGAGCCCCGATCCGACCTGGAGCACTGAGGTCTGGTCGCCTTTCAGGTCATACGTGAATTGTATGCGTGGCTGGATATTGGTAAAGTCCTGCGCTACTTTATCCGTCCGTTTACCCAATACCTGAAACACAAGCGGGTTATATCCGGGCTTCGAAGTAAACACAGTGGCATCCCAGCGAAGGCCACCTGTGATATTCATCCTGGAATTCATCCGGTAATCAATCTGTCCGTATGCAGCTAAATCAAGGGCCGTCTGGTTCAGGTATTGCGCATATCCGTTGGAAGGATTCAAGGGAACCAGTCGGGTATAAGCGTTGGGTTTGAGGTTGTCCAGATCGTCAAGGCTGGAAAACTGGAACAGGCCTCCCTGCTCATTGGTATTCAGCGTATGAGTGAAAGTGATCAGGTTATCCGTTCCGAAAGTAAAATGAAACTTGCCGGTTTGCAGGTTCAGGTTCTCTACAAACTGCAATTGCTGTTCACCCTGCTTTTCCGGTGCAATCCGGTTTCCCCCGAATTGGAAAGCCTTGGTTACCTTGGTACCGTCCTGTAGTGTGGAAGCGATATTTACAAAGCCTCTTGGCAAATTGGAATAAGGAATAAAATCCCGCTGCGCTTTCAGGTATTGTATTTTGAAATCATTGGTCAGCTTATCAGTCAATTTTGTTTTCAATGATAATTGTGTAGAAAACAATTTGATCAGGTGTGAACCATATGATTCTTTCACTGCCGTATTATCAGGATAGGCATAAGGCGAGAACTCACTCTCCTGCGACGAATAGTTTGTTCTCAGCGTTAATGTATTGCGGTCATTCAGTTTATAATCCAGGCGGCCAAAAAAAGTCCGGCTGATGGGCTTGAATAAATACAATCCAACCTGGTCAGCAGGATTGGGGAGACCATATTTGGTATTCAGAATATTCAGGAATCGTTGAAGATTGGCAGCAGAAATGCCTTCTGCTTTTTCTGTTGTCAGGTCATGCACATCCAGCACTGAAATAGGCTGACTCTTGCTCTCGAAATCGAAAGCAGTGAAAAAATGCAACTTATTTTTGATGATGGGGCCACCCAGTGAAAAACCATACTGGTTGATATTAAAATCTTTCAGTGTTCTGCCCAGGTAATCATTGGCGGCGGTAAGTCTATTGCTTCGGTTGTAAAAGAAGGCAGAACCGGTAAAGTTATTGGTACCCGATTTACTGATCACGTTGATGGCGCCGCCACCCTGACGCCCCTGCAACACATCATAGTTGTTGGTAGATACTTCGTATTCTTTGATGGCTTCAATAGATATGGTGAAAATGGGCAGCAACCCGCCATTCATCATGAAGCGTTGGTTCATACCATCCAATGTAATGCCTGTAGAACTTTCCCGGGTACCGCCGATACTCAGACTGGGATTATTAGCCGGTGACACTCCTGTCAGCGGTGATATGTTGGCAAGGTCCTGGAAATTGCGACTATTCGCCGGTATCACTTTGATCTCCTGGGTACCCAGTTTTTTGGCCGTTCCTACCGGTGACACTTTGCTGTAAATATCTTTTCTGGATGTAATCACTACTTCTTTCAGTTCGGTTACCTGGTCTGACAGTTCAAAATCGGCTTTTAGGTTCTCACCGATCGCTATGGTATAACCAGATTTTTGCATCGTCCCATATCCGGTATAAGACGCGGTAATGGTGTAGGGACCACCCAGCGGCAGGTCGATGACCTGGTAAAATCCTTTCAGGTTGGAGATACCTTTGTATACAAAGCCGGTTGATTCGTTCTTAATACTAATGACAGCGCCAGGCAAAAAGCTGCCTTTGGAAGCTCTTATAAAACCGTTGATAGAGGTATTCGTTTGTGCATTTACCAGCAACCATCCAATAGAAAAAATAAAAAGCAGTCTCGCTTTCAGGGCATAGTTATTCATTGCAGCGTGTTTTAGATGAGCGCAAAATTATACCCGCAAACAAAAATGAATGTTAAGCGAAGATTACGATACAGAAATTAATTGTAAACAACACTATTGCTGCAACGATACAGCTTTGATATAAACAGGATTACTTACCATAACCAGTTTCCCGTTTGCTTCACTGACTTTTGCATAGATGAAATGGTTTCCTTTACCTGCTTTCCATGAAACGGATATTCTTTTCTGATCGGAAGGTATCGTTCGCGCAAGATCTGGATTCAATTCTCCATCTAAGATGAATTCGACCTTGCCATTCGGAACACCCGCAACTTCAGCTGTCAGGTATACGCTATCAAAAGGCTTTATTTCCAGGATGTTTCCCATATACGCTTCATTAGCATTAGTCCTCGCTGATAAGTCCAGAAAATGATCTTTCTTACCGTCGATATCGATAAAGACCCGGCCACTGCGTATGCCGTCCAACATCCCTTTTACGGATAGTTCTTTCATATATACGACCGTAGTGGGGTTTCCAATAGTGCCGGGAGCTCCTTTTTTTTCTCCCGCATGGTGATCGTCACTACCTCCTATGGCAGTTACCTGTTGCCCCTCTTTCAACATCTTGTGCCATAAATTCCAACCCTGGATAAACGATTCTGCCCCATAAGTCAGTGAACCGCCATTGATGAGTTCAACAGCCGTGATCACTTTATTAGGAATATGATCTATCTGCCAACCACAGCCCATGCAGTTCTCCCCGGAAGGAACACCTGGATGGTTGATGGATATGATACCACCGGAGCGATTGGCCACATCCATCCATTTCTTCGCTTGCGCATACGAAGGTTGCGTCATCCGAAAGTCAAGGAAATCTATCAATCCAAATACGTTGGCATGGCCAAAGAATGTAGTAATTTCCTGCCCCGGCACAAACAATATTTTATTGAAAGCAGGTTCCAGTTCGCGTAAAGCTTCGGATTGCGCTCTCGTATTGTGGTCTGTCAGGGCTATAAAATCCAACCCTTTATTTACAGCTGCGGCTGCTACCCGATAAACGGGAGTGGGAACTTCATCACCCTCTTGCGAAACGCATTTGCCATCACTGTTTCCGCTATGCATGTGGAGATCTCCACGATACCATCCGGGCTGAGCACAGATAGGCCTATCATAAAATTCCGTGATCTTAGTGATGGTATCGATGAACACCTTTGCTTCATATTCCGCAATAACGCCGGTACGTATATTGGGAATTCCCAATAATAGCTTCCATGTTCCGGAAGGAAGCGGTCCGGAAAAATATCCTGGGGTCGCTTCTTCCCTGCTGATTGTAAATCCTTTCCTCGCCCCGCCACTCCATCCGCGGAAACCCTGAGGGTCCAGCAAACCCAGGTCAACAGTGGTACGATCCTCTTTTTTGTTGTATGAAAATTCCACTGTCAGCCTTTTTACACCTTTAGGCAATACAAAAGGCGCTTCGATATATCGTTGATAGTCTTTCCTGCTGATCGTTCCCTTTAATATCTTATACGGTTGTGTTGTAATTCGATCATTAGGTTTGCTTTGTCCATTCACACTACCGGAAAAGGCAGCGACTATAACAACCCCCATTAAACCCACCACACCGGAATGTCTCCTCATCATCAGAATTTGTAACGGAGGGAAATTTTGTAACTCCTGCCGATGAGCGGACGGGCAATGAAAGAGGTTGCACCATAATCCGCGTTTTGCACCTCACCCTGACGCGGGTTTCCTTCCGTGAGTCCCAAAGAATTGTTGAGATTGTCTATCACTCCGAAAAGGGATATTTTGTCGGTTACCTTTACCTGAGCATTTATATCTATTTTTACATAACTGGGAAGCACAACGGAGTTGGCAACATCTACATAACGCTTTCCTTCATACTCAATAGGGGCCTGCAGCCGCACACGATCACCGAAAACATTGAACCCTGGTACTACCCTGAAAGAAACAGCCGGTATCCTGATAAGCTGGTTTCCGTTATAGTTCTTCAGATTGCCGGATTGGTCTGTATAGACCAGCCCTTTGTATTTCGCACTTTGCAAAGTGGATGTCGCAGAAATATCAAACCATTTATAAGGATAATAAGCACCTTCTAATTCCAAGCCAAATGTTTGGGTATTCGCATATAAAGTCTGGGGATTGTTAGTACCGTTCGGGTTAAATACATAGTTGGTAAAGCCTACATCGTTGTATTTCGTATAGAATCCCGTTGCGTAAAGAGAAACTTTATCAGAACCATACTTATACCCTATTTCACCCAGGTTCATTGTCTGCGTCAAAGGAACTGCCTTGACATTGGTAACATAGGTTCCCAGGCCTGGAATACGTGCCGCAGCAGTATATCGGGCAAAAGCACCCATATTGTTGGAAAACTGATAGTTCACACCCAATGTCCATGTCGTGTAATTGAATGTTTGATTGTATCCCGGGAATAACCTGTTGCCGGTCATTATATTAGAAGTAGCAAAAGTTCCGAGATTCACGTTCTTTGTCTGTTCCACAACACCCTGTGTCTGGACGGTTTCCCAACGTATTCCTCCATCAATGCGCAAAGCACGTGTGATCTCCCATTCGTCACTTAAATACAGAGCATTAGTGGTCTGTTCGCCGTGTGCATTTGCATATTCATATCCATAACGGTATATTCCATTATTGGTGAAAGTCGACAACACATTTCCACTGCCATCTAATGCCACCAGGTTCAGCAATTTCGCATTGTTCTGCACGTCCAGTAATCCAACAGATGAATAGCGGGTGAAGTTTTCTTCAAAATGGGAATAATAATACCCGAAGTTGAAATCATGTTTTGATTCTCCCGTCATGAAAAAATGAGAAATGTGAAGATCGTTGTTGGTTTCGGTCACCGGCAAAGTCAGGCCCCTCATACCTCCCAATATCATCAAACCATTACCGTTTTGATTAATTGTATCGAAAGATGCTCCGGAGGTTACATATTGTAAACCCAAACTCTGCGCGTTGGGAACAGTTGCCAAAAGATTGGATTGGCTTTTTAAGAAGGACTTAGCGCTTAGTAAAGAATTGGGGAAAACACCGTTTCGCTGTGTCGTTGTATTGCTGTAGCGGAATGTATTTTTCAAGACCCACTTATCGAATATTTCCGTATTAAATTTTGCGGTCAGCTGGTTTCTTTTGACCTGCGTACCAACTGTATTATCGAAATTGTACAGGCTGCCATCTCCCTGTATCATCTCTACTTTTTGTGTCTCCGGTCCTGCGATGGTTCCATAGTTCCCGTCTACTCCGGGCACTGCCACGATCTTGCCGTTTTTATATACCATGGGAAGTCCCAAATACAGCATTACATTGTCGTCCAGCCGTTTAAAATCGAGGTTGAAAGACGATTTATCCCATTTGCGCCCGAGCGAAATACGGAACTGTCCTCCATGATTTCCCGTAAAGCCGGGGTTACGCACCCCGTTTCCTGTACGGTAAAATCCGCCTACCGAAAGTTTCCAATCGTTAATCGGAGCGCCTACCCAAATATCTTGCCTGAAAAGATTGCCATCACCCACGGTTAATTTGAAAATACCTTCCGTTTTGTTGCCAACAGCCCTTGGGATATAGTTCACAGCTCCGGCTGGTGCATTGGAATAAAAGATGCTGGACGGACCGCCCCTTACAACTTCGATAGACTGGATACTCTCATCGAAACGAAATACCTGATCCCCATTCAGATAACCCAATGCCGGATCATGTTGTACGGGAATTCCGTCTTCCAGCAATTGAATAGAACCATAACCATCGACCGGAACACCTCTTGCTCTTACATTACCGCTGGCTTCGCCGCCGGAGGCTTCTACCCAAAAACCAGGTACAGATTTCAAACTCTCCGTTACGCTGGTAGGCGCCTGTAAACTCAGTGCGTTGTATCCGATATTGGTAACAGAATAGCTGGTGGTAAGTTTATTGCGACTGCCTGCTCCTGCACGAGCTGTTACAACCACTTCATTTAGGTTGTGACCAAGCTTGTAAGTCGAGTCTTCCAGTACAACATTGATCTCGTTTTTCCCTGCTACATTAATATGATACATTTTGTATCCGTCAGCACTAAAAATCAAGTTTCCATTGAAAGGCACTTCAACAAGATAGGAACCTTCTTTATCAGAAGAAATTTTTATCATAGTTTTCGCAACCATTACATTTACATATGGTACAGGATTACCTTGTGCATTCGATACATGCCCTGTTACCCGAATGATGGAATCTTTACTTAAATCGGATTGAGAGTTTTTCACCTGAGCAGTGCCTCTGAACCACAAAATCGTAATAGTCAATACGAAAAAAAGTTTCCCCCAAAAAATGAAATTGCTCTTCATTTAATTAAATTTTAATAAGCGAAAATATTGCACAACGTGACAGCCGTTCAAGGCTTATAAGTGTGAAGGTTTCTTAGCCGCAAAATTAGAAGCAGTGAAAATAATATTGAATTATCTAATTGTTAAGCCGTAATTGTAATAAAGCGGAATCGGGATCGTGGAAGGAAAGATTGTAAACTAATATGTTCTAAAACCAGAGTCGAAGTTCGATGTTCCCTGATAAATTGCATTTTGAAAATAGTTCACTTCGAACTGTCAGGGTAAATGAAGCTGTCAAATTTATTTACATGATAGACATCAATTTAGGCGGAAATAAAACAGGACAAGCCAAAAATAAATTTGACTTGTCCTGTTAAGTCGGGAAGACAGGATTCGAACCTGCGACCCCCTGGTCCCAAACCAGGTGCGCTACCGGCCTGCGCTACTTCCCGGGCCATTAAAAGAAAGCGGTGAGGGCGGGATTCGAACCCGCGGTACAGTTTGACCCGTACGGCAGTTTAGCAAACTACTGATTTCAGCCACTCATCCACCTCACCGGGCTGATAAAGCCTTTTCCCTTTTGGAAAGGGCTGCAAAAATAGGGATAGGGAACTTAAATACCTAAAATAAATTCAGGGAATTTACATGGCTGCCAACTGCACTTTCTGCGTCAGCTCCATTACGTTTTCACGGAAAATAGAATCGGTATCCATCAGGTCTTTCACCGTCTGGCAGGAATGGATTACCGTGGTATGATCACGGCCTCCGAAATGCTCTCCGATCGTTTTCAGGGAGTTCTTGGTAAAAGCTTTAGCCAGGTACATGGTAATCTGGCGGGCCTGCACGATCTCACGCTTACGCGTTTTCTGCAATAATTTATCATAAGGAACATCAAAATATTCACACACCATTTTCTGAATGGCATCGATGGTAATTTCTTTGCTGCTGGTCTTGACAAAATTGCGCAATACTTTTTTGGCCAGTTCTACGTCGATGTCTTTTTTATTCAAAGACGACTGTGCCAGCAGGGAAATCAGCGCCCCTTCCAGTTCGCGCACATTTGTGTTGATATTGTACGCCACATATTTGACCACTTCTTTGGGCATATCCAACCCATCGTTCTTCATCTTGCGCTCCAGTATCTCGATCCTCGTCTCATAATCAGGCACCTGCAGGTCTGCACTCAATCCCCAACGAAAACGGCTCAGCAACCGCTCCTGCATACCATCCAGGTCTTTCGGCGCTTTATCTGAAGTGAGTACCAACTGTTTGCCACTCTGGTGCAGGTGGTTAAAGATGGCGAAAAAAGCATCCTGGCTTTTTTCTGCGCGGCTGAAGAACTGCACATCGTCGATGATCAGCACATCGATCAACTGGTAAAAATGTATGAAGTCGTTGATGGCATTATTACGGCTGTGGTCCTGGAACTGGTTGATGAATTTCTCACTGCTCACATACAATACCACTTTACCGGGATGCATCCTTTTAACGTCGTTTCCAATAGCCTGGGCAAGGTGCGTTTTACCCAATCCAACACCACCGTAAATTACCAGGGGATTGAATGAGTTGGCACCAGGTTTCTCAGCTACCGTTTTGCCCGCACGCCTGGCCACACGATTGCAATCGCCCTCAATGAAAGAGTCGAAAGTATACATCTGGTTGAGCTGGGGATCGATCTGCATTTTCTTCAGACCGGGAATGACAAAAGGATTCTTCACCGGGTTGTCGATCACCAGCGGGAAATTCATTTCATTGTTATTATAGGTCTTCATGCCGCTGGCAGGCACGTCCATAGAACCATTGCGGCCATTGGTATTGCCGCTGTCCACCATAATACGGTATTCCAGCCGGGCTTCTTTGCCCAGTTCACGCTTAAGGGTCTTGGCCAGGAGGTTTACATAATGCTCTTCGAGGTATTCATAAAAGAACTGACTGGGCACCTGGATCATGAGTACGTTCTCTTTCAGTTCTACCGGGTTGATGGGCTCAAACCATGTTTTGAAATGTTGCCATTCTACAATGTCTTTGATGATCTTCAAACAATTGCTCCATACTAATTCAGCGCTCTTAACCATAGGTGAAAACGAACGAGTTTATATAATGAGTTATAGTAGTATGTCCCCTTTCTTACACTCCCCATTAAGGTACCCAAAATACATACGAGTCTGCGAATATGTAGACTTTATGTTGAAAAAAAAATTTTTTATTCCCTTGTTTTTTTCATTAGGAAAACAGTCTACAGCCCGCAGCGTTAAGATACACTTTAAATGACAGTAAACGAAGATTTTTTAAGCCTACAGTGAATTTTAATATTAGTTTTGTCCCTTTCAAAAAAACATAGTATGTCGTACGAGATTACAGGCAAACTGGTAGCCCGGTTTGATATTGTGCAGCGCACCGAAACATTCAAGACAAGGGAGTTCGTGATTGAAAAATCAGAAGATATTGGTGGAAGAGTTATTACCAATTATGTTAAGTTCCAATGCGTGCAGGATAAAACCGCCATGCCCGACCGCTTCAACATCGGTGATGATGTAAAAGTGCAGTTCAACATCAAAGGAACCAAGTGGGTGAAAGACGGACGCGAAAATTATATTACCAACCTGGACGCCTGGAGAATGGAAACGGTGAAACTGTCGCAGGAATCGGGACAATCCGATTACAATGACATGCCACCTCCTGCCGAGATGGTAGACGACCTGCCCTTTTAGGTATGCAATCACAGATCACGCTTAAACTCAGTCCCGCTGAAGCGGCCGATGCTGCAATCGTACGCAATTATATCGCGCGTTCGGCCGGCAAAACAGATGCGGCCGTTACAGGCTATCATATCCTCAAACAATCCATCGATGCACGTGGCAGGCAGGTATGGATCAACCTCACGGTACAGGCGTTCATTGACGAGCCTTTTCACCTGCGGGAAAATAGTCGCGTATCTTTCAGGGATGTGAGCCGGTCACCCTACAGTGTGATCATTGTGGGTGCAGGTCCCGCCGGTTTATTTGCAGCATTGCGCCTGCTGGAAGCCGGCATCAAACCTGTGATCCTGGAAAGAGGTAAAAATGTGCGGGACCGCCGCCGCGACCTCGCCGCACTGAACAAGGCAGGCATCGTGAACCCGGAAAGCAATTATTGTTTTGGCGAAGGTGGGGCAGGCACTTACAGCGACGGTAAATTGTATACCCGCAGTAGTAAGCGTGGCAACATCAATCGCGTCTTGCAGCTTTTTCACCAGTTCGGTGCGGAAGAAAATATTTTATACGAAGCGCATCCGCATATAGGTACCAATAAATTGCCGCATATCATCACTGCCATGCGGCAACAGGTTATCGATGCCGGCGGTGTTTTTCTTTTTGAAAAAAAACTGACCGACCTGGTCATCAGCCGGCAGGAAATCCAGGGCGTTGTAACAGCCGATGGAGAGACATTGAAAGCCGATGCTGTTGTATTGGCAACCGGCCATTCTGCCCGCGATGTATTCGAACTGCTGCACAGGAAAAATATCCTCATAGAGGCCAAACCTTTTGCACTTGGTGTCCGGATTGAGCATCCTCAGTCGTTGATCGATTCCATACAATACCATAACTCCATTCGCGATCCGTTCCTGCCTCCTGCGTCTTACGGCGTAGTAGAACAAGTTAACGACAGAGGGGTTTTCAGCTTTTGCATGTGCCCAGGTGGCATCATTGCTCCTGCTGCCACCCATCCCGGCGAACTGGTGGTGAACGGCTGGAGCCCCAGTAAACGCAACAATGCGCATGCTAACAGCGGCATGGTAGTGCAAATAACATTGGAAGATGCACAAAAACATTTTGCGCACACAAAACCTCAATTATTATCCTCACCGCTACTGCTGATGCATTTTCAACAAGCCGTTGAACAAGCCGCATACCAGGCAGGGGGCGGTGCATTGGTGGCACCGGCTCAACGGGTGGTTGATTTTTGTATGGGCAACACATCTGCCAACCTGCCTGACTGTAGTTACCTGCCCGGTATCACGCCTGCAAATCTTGGCACCGTACTGCCTGGCTTCGTATATCAAAGTCTTCAGGCCGCATTGAAAGCATTTGGCAATAGAATGCGTGGATATTACACGAACGATGCGGTGGTGGTAGCAACAGAAAGCAGGACCTCTTCTCCCGTACGCATCCCCCGGCACAACCAAAGCCTGGAACATCCCCAGATCAAAAAACTGTATCCTTGTGGTGAAGGCGCCGGCTATGCCGGAGGAATTGTTAGTGCAGCGATGGATGGAGAGCGGGTGGCCGAACAGCTGATTTTAAGACTACAAGCTTAAAAATAAAGGAGAGGTGGAAACCTCTCCTGCCCCCAATATAAATCAACGTCTGAGAAAAATTACAGTGATTGTTATCCTGACCAACAAGGTGGAAAAGTCAGAGAGTCAGAGATAGCAAGCCATCTTCCCCCCGGATATGACCGCTATCTCTTATGATCAGGTACTTTTTAAGTTACCCTCAACTCCCTTTCATAAAGCAAACTTAAATGAGCGGAAAGATCCAGCATACGTGAAAAACACCCATTTTTCAGGGGAAAATCACCCTTTTTTACAGCACTACAATGCCGTTTCTGATAGCGTAGATAGCCAGACCTACCCTGGTAGTTACATTGAGTTTCTGGAAAAGAGCATCCCGGTAGCCGTCTACCGTACGTACGCTCACCCCCATTTCATCGGCAATTTCTTTATAGGTCTTATCGGTGCAGGTCCAGCGGAGAAAAGCCAGTTCTTTTTCATTCATCATAGAACGCAAGCCTTCTTCGCTGATATATTTATCATTCGCCTTCATACGAGGCGTGAGCAGTTCATTATAATAATACCCCTTTTCCTGTACCTGGTGCAGCGCATCGCGCAGTTCTTCTGGTTCACAGTCTTTGAGAATATAACCCCTTGCGCCATTTTTCAGCATACGGATGACCACCAGGTCGTTCTTGATCATACTCAACGCCACTACCTTAACCTGGGGGTGATGCTGTTTGACCCAGCGGGCCGTTTCAACGCCATCCATTACCGGCATCGTAATATCCAGCAGGGCAATATCTGGCAATCCCTTTTCTTTAAGCTGTTCGATGAACTCCTCGCCATTGCCTGCCTCTATGGTTACCTTAAAATCCTGTAACATATTGATCAGTACGGCCAGGCTTTTGCGTAGTACCACATGATCATCTACCAATGCAATCTTAATCATAATTATGTGCTTTAAATAAAAGGTTAACGATGGTACCTCTGTCCTCTTCACTATGAACGGTAGCCTGGGCGCCTATTATTTTTGCCCGCTGTTCAATACTGAGCAATCCGATACCGGGTTTGAACCCTTCTTTTTTCCGATCAAACCCTTTGCCATTGTCTTTAATCATGATCTGGATATCCTCTTCCTGTTTAAAAATATTGATACTTACATGGGTGGCGCCCGAATGTTTCACCATATTGTTCAACGCCTCCTGTATCATACGGAACAGGAAAATGGTTTTGTTTTTATCTACTACCAACGGCTCTACCTGCGTACTGAAAGTGGTAGTGAACAATCCTGTTTTTTCCAACTGTTCCAATTCATGCCTGATGGCTATGATCAGACCTTCCTCCAATAATCTGTCGGCGTAATACCCGGCACTCAAAGCCCTCAGTTCACGGATGGCTTTTCCCACCAGTTCGGAAATATCATTCAGCTTTTCATTGCCGCCCACTTCCATGGCCAGAATACTCAGGTTCACTTTGGCCAGGCTCAGTATCTGCCCTACATTATCGTGTATTTCCTGGCTCACTGTCTTGAAGGTCTGTTCCTGCATTTCCAGCTGCGCCTGCAACAACTCCTGTTGTACCTGCGCCTCTCTGACTTTTTTCTCCAGCAACATTTTCTTTTTACTCCTCAAAAAATTAAGCACCACCAACAGCATCATGAAACCAAACAGCAGCACAAAAAAACTACCGGTGAGTACCGCTATGATCAGATTGTTTTTCTCTTCCTGCATAATATGAAAGCCGTTATGAAACAGCCATATAAAATTATACTTAATACCTGGGGAATGATATTATAAAGATACAAACCCATCAACTTGATGTTCGCATGCTCCAGTGTTTTATGCAATACGAACGACAAACCGATTCCCGAAAAGAAAGTAAATATGCCTACTGCCATCCAGAAATCAGGTAAAGAAAGCGCATTCTCCTCTTCCGCATTGATAAATAACCTATAAAAATAAATGCAGGAAAGAATTGTAAAACAAAAGCCGTTCAATGCCATCAAATAAAAATAGGGCTCTACGAACACGTACGAAAAAAAGAACAGGAACAGGTAGCTGGCGATGATAACGATCGCCATGCTCTCCGTTGTCTTTTTTAACACCTTGCTTTTAAAAGCCTCCCAGAAAAACCGACTATAAAAAATAGTCTCGATGATACTTACCCACAAATAAATATGCGTGTTGCCCCTTGGGTTGTAGGTCCCGGAAAATGCAACGATGTGATAAATAGCCCCTGCTTCCGCATATAACACAAAAAACAAAAAGGGAATAGCATACACATACCAGGTACCCCTTAGCTTTTTATAACTAAAAATAGCTACTAACAGGCTGGTGAATTCAGATATGACGCTTAAAGATATTGGCATTTAACTGGGCCTTTTAGCTATCTGCGTTGGATAGCCTTGTTTGTTTCTTTCTGATTAATATAAATGCAACTATAGGGCAACCGTATAAAAACACGCACAATATTTGCGCAATAAAACTATAAAGTGGCAATCCCATTATCCTGATACTGAAATTTTTTAATACTCCATGCATCACTGAAGAAATAGCAGTACCGGTAAAGAAAATGAATATGCCTGTTATCACCCAAAATGCAGGCAATTTCCATATCGAATCTGCTTCCTCTGAATACAGAAATAACTCATAAAAATAAATACAACATAAAAAAGTGAGATAGAATGTTTCTACCACAAACCCATAATAGCATGGTTCTACATAACGTCTGAAAAAGAAAAACAGGAATAAGAAGTAACAGACCAGCAAAGAGGTGAATACGGTGATTAGTTTCCTGACAACCACATTTCGAATCTCTGTATAAAGGAAATAACTCAGGAATGCGCCCATCACAGCCCATACCCATAAATAAATATGCATGTTGTTCCGGTCTTCCGGCTTCAATGTAAGTGACAAAACATATTTAAAGTAACTAGCTCCCAATTCTCCATAAAGGACAAATGCCAGGTAGTAGATAAAATAGAAATAGATCGTCCCTTTCAGATACTTATAGTTCCACAATGCCGCCAGGAGGCAGATCAATTCAGTAATATGATTCAATTCTACTCGCATAATTATAATCAGGTCCGGAGAACCTCCGGCAAAAAACAATTCATTCTATCTTATCCGTTCAATATTGAAAGCCACATACTACATCAAGGCTGACTCTGGCCACTATTATAAGGGTCCGTTGGTGTAGTTACACCAATATAAGGATTCGTTGGGTCCGGAGCAGGTGTTGCATCCGTTTTAGCCCCTTCCCTGCCATAGCTTTCCTCAATATGCTTATTAAATTGATGCTTGTGCTTTCCGTTACTTGCAGTGGAATCCGCTTTGTACACACTAGGCGTCATTAATACACTTAGTTTGTGGTCTCCCTGGTTTATATAAGGCAGGAAACTGATACACCGGTCATCAGGGTCGGTGACATTCATGCCCACCAACTCCTTTTCCGCAATATCCAGAAAAGCCCTGAGTTCTGCAATGGTATAACTGATCGATTCCCGGTAATAAGGAGTTCCTGCAAACTGTTTGCGGTATGCATCAATACCTTGCCTCGCTTCGGAAGCTGGTACATGTTTGCCTTTAGCTTTATTCATGTTAGATGGTTTTTGGTTGATCGGTAAAAATAAACAACGGTAGAGATCCGGCAACCGTTTTTTCACCCATTTTTCAGGAATGTTTCCGCTGGTGTAAATATTTCACCGATCAGTACGCTGAATGATTACATTTGATTTCAATCATCTTTCTACCATGCAGAACATACTGGAACTAACCAACCTCAGGAAATATTATGCTACCCAGAAAGCGGTAGACGATATCAGTTTCTCCATCGAAAAAGGCAGCATATTCGGACTCCTCGGTCCCAATGGCGCCGGCAAAACCACGCTGCTGCGCATGATCACGGGTATTTTCTATCCCGACAGCGGGCAAATACAATTCGACGGTAAAACTTTCAATCCTGTTGAAGACGTACGCAAGATCGGGTATATGCCGGAAGAAAGAGGACTGTATAAAAAAATGAAAATTGGCGACCAGGTCATGTACCTGGCACAGTTGAAGGGGCTGAGCCGGCAAGATGCGTTAAAGCAAATCAAATACTGGTTCAAAAGACTGGAAATGGAAAGCTGGTGGACCAAGAAAGTAGAAGACCTGAGCAAGGGCATGAGCCAGAAACTGCAATTTGTTACTACTGTACTCCACGAACCGCAACTCATCATACTGGATGAACCTTTCAGCGGCCTCGACCCGCTCAATGCCAACCTCATCAAAGACGAAATATATGGCCTCGCCCAGCGCGGCAGTACGATCATCTTCAGCACCCATCGCATGGAGCAGGTAGAAGAGATCTGCGATCATATTGTATTGATGAACCTGGGCAAAAAAATACTGGATGGAACAGTTGCCGATGTGAAACAACAATTCAAAGAAAATAAATTCAGCATCAAACTACAAGAGTTACCTGCACACACCAGTAGTCCGGCTTTCAATGTGATTGACCAGCAAGCGAATGCTTTCACCGTAAAGATCAACGAAGGTCATAGAAGCAACGACGTGCTGCAATTTTTTCTGCAGCAACAATGTACCATCGAAGCCTTTCATGAGATACTTCCTTCACTCAATGATATTTTCATTCGCTTAGTGGAAGGAAGTAAGGCAAAAACCAGACAATTTGAAAACGCATAACGCGTCATCCCGAGCGCAGCCGAGAGATCTCATCAAGTCTTGAGCAAGATCCCTCGACTCGCTTTGCTCGCTCGGAATGACGTAAAAATAAATACAACCAATGAACAAAATATTCCTCGTTGCCCAACGTGAATTCCTGACAAGGGTGCAGAAAAAAACTTTCCTGCTTTCCACCATCGGTCTCCCCCTGCTCATTTTCAGCCTCTATGCTGGCATGATCTATTTTTCTGTCAAGTCAACCGATCATTTCAAAGTAGCGGTGATCGATAAAGCCCATCTTTTCAATGGCAGTATCGATGACAAAAAAACAACCGAGCTCATCTTTAATTTTGTAAGTGATGATACCGCGTCTGTCCAAAAGAAACTCGATAACCACACTTATGATGCCTACCTGTATGTGCCTGCAGACTTTTCAATAGACTCGCCTTCCGATTCACTCCAATTGCGCTCCGGCAAAGCCATCGGCCTGCTGACCCGTGAAACCATCCAGAAACGCATCAGTGGCGCGCTGGAAGAGAAAAGGCTTTTGTCGATGAATATTTCCAAGCAGCAGCTCGACAGCGCCAGGGCCGAAAAAGATTATATCCGTTTCTCCAATGCTGCCGGTAAAACAAACAACGATTCCAAAGTGGGTGTTAGTTATGCCGTAGGAATGATTTCAGGTTTCCTCATTTACATCATCCTGTTCCTCTATGGCACCATGGTGATGCGTGGGGTGATGGAAGAAAAAGTTAACCGCATTGCCGAAGTAATTGTGAGCAGCGTCAGGCCTTTTCAACTGATGATGGGTAAAATACTGGGCATCGGCTCTGTTGGATTGGTTCAATTCGTTATCTGGATAGTGCTGGTATTTGGCCTTCAACTGATCCTTCCTATGATCTTCCCCGATCTTGCAACGCAAATGCAGGCACAGCCAATACAACCCGGTGCGGTGGGTGCTGCACAAGCAATGAAAGCCAGCGGGGCGATGGGTGGCCTCATGAGCGGACTCAGCGACATCAATTTCCCGCTGATCATTGGCTGTTTTATTTTTTATTTCATGGGAGGATATTTCCTCTATTCATCACTTTTTGCTGCGGTTGGCAGCGCGGTGAACGAAGACCCGCAGGATGCACAAAGTCTGCTACTGCCCATTATGATGCCGGTGATATTTGCGCTGGTGATCATGACCAAAGCCGTCAACGACCCCAACAGCAGCCTGGCCGTATTTGGCAGCCTCTTCCCCTTCACGTCTCCCATCGTAATGATGGCACGTATCGCGCACGGCATTCCCGATGGCGTTACATTGATCCAGTTGCTTGTGAGCATGGCATTGCTGGTGGCAGGTTTTCTCTGCACTACCTGGCTGGCGGGCAAAATCTATCGCACCGGTATTCTCATGTACGGCAAAAAAGTTACCTGGAAAGAAATGTGGAAATGGGCGTTCCGGAAGAATTAACTTATTGCAGAGCGATCCGCACACTGACACCTGCACGCGTTTGGGTACTGGGCGCCGAAGTGGAAATATAAGGGATCGTTCTTCGTTGGTCGTAGAAGAATTTGATGTTGATCCTGCTGTTCAACACATAATCAACAGCAGGAGAAATCGTAATTTCTTTTTGTCCGCCTGTACCATAAGCATTACTCTGGTCGAGCCTGCTGTTGCTGTTAGATACGTCACGCATCGAAAAATCAAGTTTCAGGTTCAAATCATTCACCAGTTTCTTGCTGTTGGCGCCAGGTATCTTAAAAGGCAGGTTCACGCCGCGTTTGCGCCAACTGAATCCAAAGACCCATTCCGTAGCACGGCTTTCGGTCAGCTGATAGTCTATCAGGCTAAGGCTTAATTGCCGGCTCTTCTTGTATTCAAATGAGAGGTTGAGTTGTTTGATCGTGGTTACATCTACTTTAATCAACGGATCGAACTTTTCTATCATAGTGATATTGGGTACCAGGAAGAAAGGAATATAGTTACCACTCACCGTATCGATGAACCCGGGCGCGTTGAAACGGAAAGGATCACGATAAAGCAAAGCACTGTTGAAACTGTTCATGCTCAACTCGCCGCTGTAATTATGCGTAAGCGTAATGCCACTGAATATCGAAGCCAAAGCAGGTATCCTACTCAAGCCCGTGTATGTGACATGCCAGTTCGGCTTAGGCAGGATGCCCCCGAATGGATTAGAAGATATCTTTCCATTCGACTGATTAATCAAAGCAATACTGTTAGGGTCTTTACCGGTATACGCGGCCAGGAATGCTGGCACCAGCACATCCTGCGAATAACGCCCGTAACCCGTCGCAAATCCATCGGCTCCGAATTTTTGTGTTCCGGGCAATGCCTGCCAATAAGGGTTGGCGGCAGCCACACGGCGAGACACGATGATACGATTGCTCTCGAATGTTTTGAACAGATCAGATATTTCATTCGGGTTTTCCTTCTGGAACAAAGTATTGAGTGCAATGTAAGATACGCTGAAGCCACCGGTAGCCAGCGGATTGAGATGGCTCATAGTACCATTGCCCAGTGTATCTTTGAACAATTCTGAATATTCCTTACTAAAGCTTTTGCCAAGGGTGAGGTCAATCACAAGGTCACGGATAGGTATTATCTGCGCGGTGATGTTGAGTCGTTGTTCAAAATTTTGTCTGTACAGGAAGTTAAAAGTACTATCCCTGCTCAACAATCCTTTCGCTGCTTTTTCATTTAACCAGCTGGTATCCGGTTGCCGACCGAAAACATAATCTAATCCAGGCGCCATCGTATTCCAGTCCTGCCCCAGGAGCTTGGTCTTATCCATATAACCGGGTACACGGCTGTGATAATTCTCTGCATAGTTGATGTTAACACTTTTGATCATAGTGAGTAACCCGCCCGCAGTCCTTTCCAGTCCATTCAATTCCGGTAGCTGACTGGCTTTCAGTAAACGTTGTGCAATCCGTTCATCGCGCTTCCGTTCACGCCATTTACGCAATGCATCTGCCCGCGGCTTTCCAGTAAGACCCCGCAACGCTTCTTCTTTGGTGGGAAGCGTAGAACCCAACAGATTATTATTTGGTTTAGCCGGGCCTCCCGTTTTAGGCCTGGGCGGTGGTATATTATCCAATGCCCGCAACCATCTTGATTTTTTATACAGGTTATCAAAATTAAATTGGGCGTTCACATTATTTTCCTGCGAGTTTTCAATAGTGTTTCCCAGGCCGGGTGCCAACAGGCTCCCCCCAATCCAGTTGTATGAAGTGCCATAACTGTAACGTGTCTGGATCCAATCAAATGCCGGAATCTTATTCAATGGAATATTATAATTCAGGATGGCTTTTTGCTGGTAAAGCGTATTTCTTCCGCCTTTAAAGAAATTATTCCTCACCGAATCTTTCTTCGCTTTGGTATCGATCCGGCCATAAGGCTCATCTACACGCGCATTATTGGTAGCAGAAAAATCAAAGTTGAGCGAATGGGTAAGATCCCAACGCATATTATAATAACGATCGAACGTAAAATATTTATCGTAGGTAGTGTCCACACGATCTACCTTACTATCGATCGTATTCACAATCCGCGGGATGAACTCTCCAAACTGCCGGTTCACATCGGCCCTGAAACTGAGGTAGGAAGGCATGGGGCTGAAGTTGAAATCCCGCAGGAGCGACAGCCAGGGCGAACGGCTGCGCACCAGCTTTTTGAAAGGCTCCACAAAACGGCTCGATCTGTTATAAGTATAACCCAACCCTCCACGGTGCCTCACAACCGTGTTCTGTTGCACAATGGGGCTGCTTTGTTGCATCTCTGTATAAGAATAACTGAAATCAAAATTGCTCAGCTTCAACAGGCCCGGTTTTTTGCCCGGCAACATCCGCACATTGGTAAAGTTCAATGTTTTGATGGTGGTCTGGTCAATCGCCACATTACGTATGGAATCCCGTTGCGCTTGTGTCTTAGCCGCATTGAGTTTATCCTTGTAACGGATATCCATATCATAAGGATCGTACTCAGGTGTATACACCGTTCGGTTAATGCTTGCATACACCGGTACCGATAACCGTGCTTCTTTGGGAACCAGTTTACCTGCATCGATATTGGTGGCCACATCAAATTGCACCAGGTTATCCCGCGCTCTTTCGTTCACCCGCTGTTCAATAGAACCAAAGCCTTGTGTATGCGTATTGGCTGATACCGACAAAGTACCCAGGTCTGCCATCTGCACATCTACCCTGCCCAGTGCGGCCCATCCGCCATGTTCGTCCAACTCCGATAAACGAAGCTCATTCACCCACACTTCGGTGCTCAGCATGGGGCCATCTACTTTATATGGATTCTCAACCCCCACCAGCATACCCCTTAATTCTCCCAGGTTGGGGTTACCTAAAATAGAAAAGGTTTTATTACCCACTGTTTCGCGGTAAATGGTAGCGGGCGAGGCGCCTTTGCTATTCCTGCGCATTTTCATATCAATCAGTTCCCGCAGGCTGAAATCGAGGTTGTTATCGGTGGGCCATACTTTTTCTTCCTGTCCCACCGGGTAATTACCCGGTGGCGTGATCCTCAATGGTATCTTGATCTCGTAATAGTTGTTCAGGAAATCCTGGCCAATACGTATGATGGCATTCAGTTCGCCGTCTTTCACCACGCGTTGTCCTGTTACAGATTCTGCGTGGATATACATAGACAGCTTGCCGTATTGCCTGATATCCATGTTCAGCGTTTTGAATACGCCCCTGGAATCTCCGCTCGCCAGGTTGCCGATGCGCAAGCTCATCGCCTGTTCGTTCTGTTGCAGGTTCACACCATTATTGCTGAGTATCTGAATCCGTTGTACATCGGGTGGCATGATGTAATTCACCGGCTGGCGGCTGCTGTTCTCTTCCAGGTTAACAGCCAGTGTATTAAAACTGGTACCTGAATTGTTATTCACAGGTACATAAGAGCCGGTAGTATCTATCTGGAAAGCGAACTGCCTCCACACATTACGTACCAGGTCGAGCTTTGCAAAACGCAACACCACAGAATCATCAAAGCCCGTCAGGTATATGCGCATGAAACGGATCGATTTAAAATCGGGTATATTCCCTATTTTCCTCGTGTATGATCTGATGGGTATGCGGAATAAAAACCAGTTCTCCACGTGCGTGGAACCATCGGCAGCGTTCACGGTTACCCGTCTTTTATCGGTGATATAAGGAGAAGTGCCTACATCCATACCTGGAGCTATCGGTATCTCGTATTCGTAATACGATTCATTTTCGTTCAGCGTATTATCGCGGTTAAGGTCTTCATTATCGGGGTACAAAGTGGCGGCAGAAGTGAATTGTCCGTTTGTTGTAGCCACTGGTGAATTACCCTGCGGGTTGTTATAGTTCTTGTACCTGCCCAAAATACCTGTACCGGCCTGGTCGAACGCAGCATCGCGATACCATTTGTAATTATCGCTTGCAGGGTCATCATAAGTCTTCTTATACACTTCAGAACCCGTACCAAAATTATTGGCAAGCCTGTCCAGCACATACGATTTCTTCCTTCGCTCTCCTGCATCATCCAACCCGTCGAAACCCACATCCTGGTAAGGCCTGTCATCCGGATTATTGCTGAAAGCCTGCGTAACCTGTATGGGATTCACTGGTGTTTTTCCCCAGGTATTGCTGCTGTCCACCGCTGCAGGAATATTAGGCGTATTCATCCCGTTCTCATAAAAACGTTTGCCGTCTTTCAGGATATCTTCGCTCACATCACCAAAGTTCAAAAACAGTTTACCCCCTTTGCTGCCGGGATTTTTGATGAAAGGGTCCTGCACCCAGGCTTCTACAAATTCAATATTACCCGTTTCAAAATCGGTCTGGTCCAGCGCACGCATCAGGCCTCCCCAGCGGCTCGAGGGTCTGGTAAGTTTGCCCGCAGCCGTTAGTTCTGTTGAGCGTGTTTCGAAATTATACGGCCCTTTTTCAGTAGGATAAAAAGCCAGGTCAAACGTAGGCGTTTGTACATCCGTAATATTAGTGGTGCGCTGTGGGAAAAGTTCTTTGGTGAATACCTGACGTACCCTGGGGTCGCTCAGTTCATCGAGGTTCCTGCGCAAAGGATTATTGGGACTATTTTTGTCCTGCAGGTTGGGTTCAATATTATACCAGGCGAGTTTGGCCCTGTTAAAATTGTAATCAATTGAATCGGTTAAAGTAGCTTCAGGAAATTTGGGATTGCCTGCAGGCGTTGAAGCCAATGCCCAGGATACAAAGGGGAAACGCAGATCAATGTTGGTACGTGTTCCTTCAAAGTCATCAATATAGATCAACCCCTGGCTTCCCTTGCCTATCTGTTGCGGATGCCCGGGCTTAAGCACTGCCGCTTCACCGTAAGCACTGATGGCTGACTTTGCTTTCGTAGAATAAAAAGGCAGTTTGTTCAGGAAACGTGTAAGTCCCGGCCATTCCGACTGGTAGCTGAAATCTACCCCATACATGGTATTACTGATGGGGTCATTCCCATAATCCATCTTGGTAAAGAAAGGCCTTTCACCCAGGTGCTCCACCATAGCGCCTACCGCCAATTTTTTATTGGCGATATAATCCAGTCGCAATGCAGAAAATCCCCGCTGTTGCATACCGAACGTAGCATTGTTCTCGAACGATACATTCACCGGCACATTAGAATTGATGATGGCCTGGTTAAGGATCTTCACCGAGCCCAGGTTATAGTCCACCGTAAAATCCGCTCCTTCACGCAGTTTTTGTCCCCCTGCCGTTACCGACACCGACCCCGGCGGAATATTGAATGCATTCAGCAAAATATCGGAACCGCCACTGCCACTACCCCTTACATGTCCCTGCATCACAAAACGATTCAGGTTGGCATAGGTTTGTGCAATGGCTTTGATGGAATCATACAACTGATAGTACACATATTTTTTCTTGATGGCGGGAGACATGCCTGCAAACGCAAGTGTGTCGAGGTCACGGCCAAATGGTTCCAGTACAGGAAAAACAATGCGGCCCGACTGCGGCAATACTGTAAACCCTTCTACATAGTCGAACACACCATCCGGCTGCGGGTCGTTGCGGCTGTTGAGCCGGTCGAGGTTCAGGATACGCAATAAAGGTTGCCCGTCTACCGCTTTTGAGGTTTCAGGAAGGTATCTTTTGAGCCCTCCGCTGGGCTCCTGGTAAAGTACATTCAACTTAAAGTCTTCACGCTGGATACCGCCGAACACATCCAGCGAGTACACGTTCTTCATCATCCATCCCCAGATAGGTAACTGTGTTCTTTGCGAGGTGGCTTTCAGCAATTTCAGGAATAATACTTTCTGCACACCTTTGGAAGAATCCAGCGCCACATCCTGCGAAAATTCTCCCACCTGGTATACCCTTCCATTATAAGTATATTGGTATGCCACTGCCAGCACTTCATCGGGCTGCAATTGAAGGTTCAGTGAGAGAAAACCTACTTGTGGGTTGAAATAATATTCCGTTGTATTCAGCTTACGTGCAAAAGTCTTTTCGTAATCGTCCACTGCATGCAACCCTCTTGCCTGCAACAAGCTATTGATGATGGCGGGGTTGCGTGCACTGGGATTACTGACCAGCGAACTGTACAGGTTGTTGGCGCCATTAAAAGGAAGTGGGCTGCCGCTTTGCGAAATAATTGACGGGTTATACGGCGTCTGCTCACCCAGGTCCATCAACCCCACGATATCCCTTGCATCGGTAGTAGCGCCGGTACGGTTGGTCACCCATACTTCCATCCGTTGTATCTGCACCTGTGAATTCACCACCGGCAGGTTCTTCATCACCGTATTGTATTGCTTGCGGAAATATTGTCCGAGTAAGAAGTGCCTGTTCTCTTCATAATTATCCAGCGTTTTCTGGAAGCTCTGCGTAGCCGTACCGCCCTGTAACATCACCGATTGCCGCGATGAACGCTGATTGGCAACCGCAGCTGTAACAAAAAGTTTACCGAACTGCAGTTTGGTTTTGAGACCAAACAGGTTCTGCACACTGGGAATCAGGGTTCCTTTGGACTGGAAAGAAATATTGCCCGCTTCGATACTTTTAATGAGCTCATCATCCATGCCCCGGTAATCGAGTTTCAGAAGGTTATCGAAGCTGAGGTTCGAGAGGGTATTGTAATTGATAGGGAATTTCAGTTTGTCGCCAATGTTGGCGTTCACGTTCAGGTTCGCATTCATATCGAAATCGAACCCGCCGTTCTTTCTAGCCCTTTCCGGAAGCGTGGGGTTTTCTATTTTTTGTCCCTGGTAGCCGGCCATGATGTTCACTTCTCCACTGGGACGAATATCTACTTTCAATTTATTATCGGACCCGCCCACCAGGTTATTGATACCGAATATCCGGTCGAACAATTTATTGTATACGCGCATTTTCGGTCGCTGCGCTTTCTTGTTCAGCAAGGTCAGCGCATCGGCCCTTTGTTTGAAATAATCAGTTTCAGCTTGTTGTCCGCTGAGACGCCAGTATTCATCAAAGCTGAGAGCGGTAGGCGTTCGGTAATAATCCTTGCCTATTTTTTCAATGATATAATACTGTTTTGTTTTGGGATCGTATTCAATCCGCCGTTTAATGAGTGAGGTATCGCGTAGATCAAAAGGGTTCCGGCTCTGGGCAGAAAACGCGTCACCGCGACGGTCTGTGATAGGATAGCGCAAAGAATCCGTTCGCTGGGCCTTTGTAATAAGGGGGCCGGCTAACAGGATAAGGATGACGCAGATATGAAAGCAGCTGATTTGCCTCAAAGCTGGTTGCTTGGTTAAGTAGAAATGTTTGCGATATCTATAGGTTTTTGAGTGCTTCTTTGATGATGGTTTCCAGGGATGCATCAGCCGCCAGAGAACCCATTGTTTTTTTAACTGCCTGTTCCGCCATCGGTCTTCCGATACCCAGGGCTACCAGTGCGTGCACCGCATCCGCATCAACGGAATGAGGCATACCTGCCATAGCAGGCCCTTGCAGCGCCTGCTTGCCCAATTTATCTTTCAACTCCACGATCAGCCTTTCTGCCGACTTCTTTCCTATCCCTTTGATACTTTCCAACTGCCGGGTGTTGCCTAGTATAATGGCCCGGGTGATCTCCTCGGGCTTCATGCCCGATAACATCATCCTGGCCGTAGTGGCCCCCACGCCCGACACACTGATGAGTTGCAGGAACAATTCCTTCTCTGCCAGTTCGGCGAAACCATACAAGGTATGGGCATTTTCGGTAATATGCAGGTAAGTAAACAGCAGGCCGCTCTCCTTATTGCTGATGGCCGCATAAGTATTAAGGCTCACCTGCAGGTCGTATCCTACGCCATTCACATCCACCACTATCCTGGCAGGTGTTTTTACCACAAACTGTCCTCTTACAAAAGCTATCATATATTATTCCAACCAAAAATATAGGATTCAGACTTAATTAAAAAGGGGGTATAAAATGATTTATGGATATTTGCAGTCGTTCAGATTATTAATTCTTTGATTATTAGCGTAAGATTAAGATGAAGACTACAGCAGCTATTACCGCAGTAGGCGGTTATGTTCCCAAAGACAAGCTCACCAATTTCGACCTGGAGAAAATGGTGGAAACCAATGATGAATGGATCCGTACCCGTACCGGTATTGAAGAAAGAAGGATTTTAAAAGAGCCCGGCAAAGGCAGCAGTGATATGGCCGTTCCCGCCATTGAAGAGATATTGCGTAAAAAGAACCTCGACCCCAAAGAGATCGATTGTGTGATCTGTGCCACCGTAACGCCCGATATGGTATTCCCGGCTACTGCAAATATTATCTGCGACAAGATCGGTGCCACCAATGCCTGGGGCTACGATATGAGCGCCGCCTGCAGCGGGTTCATCTATGCCCTTACCACCGGTGCCATGTACATAGAAAGTGGTCGTTTTAAGAAAGTGATCGTGGTGGGGGTAGACAAAATGAGTGCCATCATCGATTATACCGATCGTGCCACCTGCATTATTTTTGGCGATGGCGCCGGCGCTGTATTGCTGGAGCCTGCCACAGATGAGAACGGTGTCAAGGACAGCATCCTCAGAAGTGATGGCAGCGGTCGTCATCACCTGCACATGAAAGCAGGCGGATCGGTAAAACCAGCCACCGTAGAAACCGTGCTGGCCAAAGAACATTTCGCTTACCAGGAAGGACAAGCCGTTTTCAAATTCGCTGTTAAAGGCATGGCCGACGTGAGCGCCGAACTGATGGAACGTAACCAACTGACCGGCGACGATGTTGCCTGGCTGGTGCCTCACCAGGCCAACCTGCGCATCATCGATGCAACGGCCAACCGCATGGGACTACCAAAGGAAAAAGTAATGATCAATATCCAGCGCTATGGTAATACTACCGCTGCCACTATCCCGCTCTGTTTATGGGAATGGGAAAGCCGCCTCAAAAAAGGCGACAATGTTGTATTAGCAGCATTTGGTGGTGGATTTACCTGGGGAGCCACCCTCATAAAATGGGCTTATAATACACCCTCTTAAAGAATTGCGTCATGAGTGAACCATTTAACCTCACAGGCATCAGTTCCGTTGCCATGCACACTGCCGGGCACAACAATGCGGAGCATGCCCACCTTACTCCTATCTACGCCACTTCTACTTTTACTTTCGATACGGCGCAGGAAGGGATGGAACGTTTCCTGGGCAGTGATAAGACCAGGATCTACAGCCGTTGGGGTAACCCCACGTTTACGGCAGCAGAAGAAACCATTGCAGCCCTGGAAGCATTCGGATTGAAGGATGAACAAGGGAATCCCTTGCAATTGAAAGCATTGCTGCATGCGAGCGGACAAGCTGCTATGGCTACCCTGTTCCTAAGCAATCTCAAAGCAGGCGACACTGTTTTATCGCATTACTCTTTATATGGCGGCACTTATGAGTTGATGCATAAGGTATTGGGACAAACCGGTGTCAACATCCGCATCGTAGACATGCGCGATCTCAACGAAGTGGCCGATGCAATCAAAAGAGATAATACCATCAGGCTGGTGCATATCGAAACACCTGCCAACCCAACCATACAGTGCGTGGATATAGAAGCCGTAACACGCATCGCCAAAGAAAAGCACCTGCTGGTTTCGGTTGACAATACTTTTGCGTCCCCTTATCTTCAGCAACCTTTCAAATACGGAGTAGATTTTGTATTTCATTCCACCACCAAATTCCTCAATGGCCATGGCACTGCTATTGGCGGGGTTTTGTTGGGGAAGGACCTGGAAAAGATGAAAACAAACGTATGGAAATGGCATGTACTGTTGGGCGGCAACAGCAACCCATTCGATGCATTCCTGCTAAGCCAGGGACTCAAGACCCTGGAGTTACGCATGGAAAGGCATTGTGCCAATGCTATGGAAGTAGCAGGTTTTCTGGCTGCTCACCCGGCGGTGGCCCATGTGAACTACACAGGACTTACTTCACATCCCGATCATGCCGTTTCTCAAAAACAAATGAAACATCCCGGCGCCCTCATGAGTTATGAATTGAAGGGCGGCATCGAAGCCGGCAAACAATTCATCGACCGTTTACAAATGTGCGTGCGCGCCGTTTCATTGGGAACTGTTGATACATTAATATCTCACCCTGCCAGCATGAGCCATGTAGGTGTTGCAAGAGAAGAACGGCTTAAATATGGTATTACCGATGGATTGATACGCATGAGCGTGGGTATTGAAAATATAGCGGATATCCTCAACGACCTCGACCAGGCTTTAAAACTTCACTAACATGGTAGCCATTCATATCAGAAGAGCAGTAAGATCGGATTGTAAAAGATTATTAGAACTGGTGAGCGAGCTTGCAGTGTACGAGAAAGCGCCACAGGAAGTAACGGTTACACTGGAACATTTCGAAGAAAGTGGTTTTGGTGAAAAGCCCGTATGGTGGGCCTTTGTAGCCGAGATCAACGGCAAAGTGGAAGGATTCGCACTCTATTATATACGCTTCAGCACCTGGAAAGGGCAATGCCTTTACCTCGAAGATTTTTTAGTGACAGAAAAACTGCGCGGACTCGGCGCAGGCACCCTGCTGTTCGATCGTGTCATTGCCGAAGCCAAAGAAAAAGGTTTCAGCAGGATGGTATGGCAAGTACTGGAATGGAATCAACCTGCCATCAATTTTTATAAGAAATACAATGCACAGTTGGATGGAGAATGGATGAACGGGATCCTCGATTTTTAACTGATCCCGTCTACCTGCGCATCTTTGTGTATTTTTTGTACCAATCCCTGCAACACTTTTCCCGGACCAACTTCTGTAAAACGCACAGCTCCATCGGCTAGCATGGACTGTACACTTTGTGTCCAGCGAACGGCGCCTGTTAATTGATCAATCAGGTTCTTTTTGATCTCAGCCGTATCAGTTACAGCCCTGGCTACCACATTCTGGTAAACCGGACAGTTAGCTGTATGGAAAACCGTTGATTCAATGGCAGCAGCCAGCTCTTCTTTGGCGGGGAGCATCAACGGACTATGGAAAGCGCCGCCTACCGGCAATACCAGTGCACGCTTAGCGCCTGCAGCTTTCATACGCTCACAGGCAATGTCGATACCTTTTATGGAACCGCTGATGACCAACTGGCCGGGGCAGTTGTAATTCGCAGCCACCACTACTTCACCGGTTTCTGTCTGCACAGCGGCGCAGATCTCTTCTACTTTGGCGTCATCGAGCGCCAGCACAGCCGCCATCGTAGAAGGTGTTAACGCGCAGGCTTTCTGCATGGCTTGCGCACGGATACTTACCAGCTTCAATGCATCTTCAAACTGCAGTACACCATTGGCCACTAATGCAGAAAATTCTCCCAATGAATGACCCGCTACCATATCGGGACGCGCATTTTCAATAGCGCGGTAGGCTATCACTGAATGCAGGAATACCGCCGGCTGTGTAACATTGGTTTGCTTCAATGCTTCATCGGTGCCGGTGAACATGATATCACTGATGCGAAAGCCCAGAATGGCATTCGCCTGTTCAAACAAATCTTTTGCAACAGCATTGCTCTCGTATAAATTTTTTCCCATTCCGGAAAATTGGGAACCCTGACCTGGAAAAACATAAGCATGCTTCATATCCTTACTTTTTGATTTTTATTGATTAATCCAGCTTTGTGCTGATGAGTTTCAGGAACTCACTTCTTGTGGGGTTCTTCATGAATTCTCCATCGAAAGCGGAAGTAGTGGTTACCGAGTTCTGTTTCTGCACGCCGCGCATCATCATACACAAATGTTTGGCTTCAATTACAACTGCCACGCCCAACGGGTTCAATGATTCTTTGATCGCTTCGAGTATCTGCGTGGTAAGCCGCTCCTGTACTTGCAAACGGCGCGAATATACATCTACTACCCTGGCCAGCTTGCTTAAGCCAGTGATCCATCCATTGGGGATATAAGCAATATGCGCTTTACCGAAAAAGGGCAGCATGTGGTGCTCACACATGGAATAGAGCTCAATATCTTTTACAATAATCATTTCATTCACTTCTTCTTTGAAACGGGCAGAATGAATGATGCTCTTGGCATCAAGGTGGTAGCCCTGGGTAAGGAACTGCATGGCTTTGGCTACACGCTCAGGAGTTTTCAACAATCCTTCCCGCTCGGGATCTTCACCCAGGTTCTCCAGCACGCCATGATAATGTTTGATCAGTTTCTCTGTAGTATGTTCGTCGTAATGCTCTTTTTTTGAGTAGGCCATATGGTAAGATTAAGGCTTCAGGCGGGATATTCCACGAAATTTCTTTTGGTTTCATACAACCTGACTGTTAGTTCCAGGTGTTCAGGTATTCGCTTGCGCAAAAGTTGGTAGATCACCACTGCAATATTCTCTGCTGTGGGATTCAGGTTGGTAAATTCCACTGCATCAAGGTTGAGGTTTTTGTGATCAAACCGGGTATGCACTTCTTCACGTATGATCTCACTGAGGTCTTTCAGGTTCATGACATAACCCGTTGCCGGATCAGGTACACCTACCAGTTTTACCACCAGTTCATAATTATGCCCGTGGTAATGCTCATTGTTGCAGAGTCCGAACTCCGCATCGTTCTTTTCCTTACTCCAGGCAGGGTTATGCAACCGGTGCGCTGCGTTGAAATGCTCTTTCCTGAAAACGGCTACTTTCTGGTTCATCACCTGTTGTTTGGGTTATTCGCCAAAATATTCCACGTAAATACGTGAAGTTTCATACAATTTAATACAATGCAGCTTTACCTGCGCCGGTAAATGTGGTTGCAACTGTTTCCAGATGCCGATGGCCAGGTTTTCAGTACTGCACAACTGGCCGGCCATGAAATCTACATCCATGTTCAGGTTTTTGTGATCCAGTTGATCAATCACATGCTCCTTGATGATCACACTCAGCTTTTTTACATCATACAAAAAACCGGTATCAGGGTCGGGATGGCCCTTGATGGTAACAAATAATTCATAATTATGCCCATGCCAGTTCTCGTTGGCACAAACACCGAATACCGCTTCGTTCTTTTCTCTGCTCCAGGCCGGATTAAAGAGTTTATGGGCCGCATTAAAATGTTCCAGCCTTGTTAAGTACACCATTCTTCGCTAAAAATTTGGGCAAAGTTAAGAAAACTCGCGAAGTCGGAAAGTTGGCCGGTTTTCCTAACCTTTGCATACATGCGCATCACCATCACTTCCGCTACCGTTGGGGAATGGATGCCCTCCTTTCTCCAGGTCAATCCCCTTTATACCGGGCAAAGCCACCGGCTGAAACTCAGTTTTCATCAATGTGGTGTGGGTATGCTGGCAACAGCGGTATCCTTATCGCGACTGATCGCGGAAGAAAAACCCGATCTGATCATACAGGCAGGTATTGCCGGCACTTTCGATACTAAAACCCCGTTGGGCAAACTGGTGGTTGTAAAAGACGAAACACTGGGTGATATGGGTGTGCAAGAAGATGGCCGATGGAAAGATATTTTCGATCTCAGGCTCGAAAAAAGCAGCTATCACCCTTTTGAAAAAAGAAGGCTGCCCAATCCCTGGCTGCCACAGTTCAACCTGCTGAAATTACCGGAGGTCAGCGCCATTACAGTGAATGAGGTTACCACATGTGCCGACAGGATGGAGCAGTTAGCAAAAAAATACAACCCGCATACCGAAAGCATGGAAGGCGCCGCACTGCATTATGTATGCAGGGAAGCGAATATTCCGTTCATACAGGTTAGGGCTATTTCCAATTATGTAGGCGAGCGTAACAAAGAGCACTGGAAGATCAAGGAAGCCATCGATAACCTCAACGAACATTTGTTGAAGTACATAGATAAGGTATACAAAATAAAATAAAATGACACTCGGTTTTTCTCCCTGCCCCAATGACACTTTTATTTTCGATGCCCTGGTCAATCACAAGATCGACACCGAAGGACTCGATTTTGAAGTAGTGCTGGAAGACGTGCAAACCCTCAACGAATGGGCTTTACAGGGAAAGCTGGATATTTCCAAGATCAGTTACGGCGTACTGCCCCTGGTGCTGGAACAATATGTGGTGCTGAACAGCGGTGGCGCATTGGGCGTAGGCGTAGGACCATTACTGATTGCCAAAAAAGCCATTGATATGGCCAATATTGACCAACTGACTGTAGCTATACCAGGCATCAATACCACTGCACATATTTTATTCTCACAGGCATTCCCCAAAGCCCAAAACAAATCATTCCGCGTATTCCATGAAATCGAGCAGCTGGTGCTCGACGAAACGGTTGACCTGGGTGTGATCATCCACGAGAACAGGTTTACTTACCAGCAAAAGGGATTGCATAAATTGATGGACCTGGGTGAATATTGGGAACGGCAAACAAAAGTGCCCATACCGTTGGGAGGTATCGTAGTAAAGCGCAATATGGAAACAGCGCTCGCTGAAAAAATCGACACGCTCATTCGCAAGAGTATTGATTATGCCTTTGCACATTATCCGCATTTATCTGATTATATCAAACAACATGCGCAGGAGATGAGCGAGAAAGTGATGCGGCAGCATATCGATCTCTATGTGAACAACTATTCTCTCTACCTGGGTACCGATGGCAAGCAAGCGGTACAAACATTACTGGATGTATATACCCGGATGAACAATACCGTTACTCCGGCAAACAAGGCCGTTTTTATTTCTTGAGTGTTTTACCGAAATTGCCTTTAAATCTGTTGTTTTGAAAAGACTCCGTTTGCTCTCGCTGGCGCTGTTGTCAGGCATGCTGCTGATAGCTGCCTGGCCGGTATCCCCCTTAACACCGCTGATCTTTATTGCCTGGGCGCCCTTGTTGGGTATTGCTGACCAGGATATCAAACGCAATCCTTTCTTCGGCTATACTTTTCTCACTGTTCTTTTATGGAATACCGGCACCACCTGGTGGATATGGAATTCCACGGATGTGGGTACCATCGCCGCTATCCTTACCAATACCTTGCTCATGTGTTTGCCCTGGTGGGGTTATCACATTTTCAAGAAAAAATACGGTCGCCGCTTGGGTTATACAGCATTGGTTTGTTTTTGGATGCTGTTTGAATACATTCATTTCAACTGGCAATTGAGCTGGCCATGGTTAACATTAGGCAATGCATTTGCATTGCATCCGGGATGGATACAATGGTATGAATATACCGGCGTGGCAGGAGGAACTTTGTGGGTATTGATCGGCAATATTTGGTGGTACGAGTTATTTCTTTCGTTACGCAATAACAGGCGAAAAACCATCAGGCTTTCCGTGCTTCTTATTACTTTATTCACTATTTCACTGAATGCATCCTGGCTGTTGCAGCCTGCAGAAAATAAAACCGCTGCTCCCGGCAATGTTGTCATTGTTCAGCCCAATGTAGATCCTTACGGTAAATATGCAGAGGGCAATGAAGCGGCGCAAGTAGCACAACTGGTGCAGCTATCCGAATCTGCCATCGATACGGCTACACGATTACTGCTCTGGCCCGAGACAGCCATGAGCGCACAGGAATGGCAACACCGTATCAAGGATAATCCCTTTTATCAACCCGTTTTTGCATTAGCAGCCCGTCATCCTCAACTCACTATTCTTTCGGGTATCGACAGTTATAAAAGTTATGGGACTACTTCATCAACCCTCACCGCGCGGCAAGCACCCGATGGCACTTATTATGATGCGATGAATGCCGCAGTGGTAATCAAAGACGGAGAACCACTTCAATTCTATGATAAAAGCAAACTGGTTCCAGGGGTGGAATCACTACCTGACTTCCTGCATTTCATGGCGCCGCTCTTTGAAAAATTCGGCGGCACCACCGGTGGTTACGGACGTTCCGCTGAATCATCGGCATTCCGGGTAAAAGGTAACCCTTACATCACTGCTCCTATTATATGCTACGAAAGTGTTTATGGTGAATATGTAGGCACCTATGTACAGAAAGGCGCCAACCTGTTAACCATCATGACCAACGACGGATGGTGGGGCAATACGCCCGGGCACCGGCAACACCTGCAATATGCACGCTTACGCGCTATTGAAACACGCAGGTGGGTAGCCCGCAGCGCCAATACCGGCATCTCGGCTGTGATCGATCCTTCGGGGAATATTCATGAAACACAACCGTGGGACCGGGCGGCTGTTATTAAATACAATATCCCCACAAGCAATACACTGACCTTTTATGTGCGCTATGGCGATTATATCTACAAAACCATATCACTGCTTGCTTTGTTATTGCTTGCCTGGCACTTATTGATGTGGGTCAAAAGAAAGTGGAGCAAATAATCATGCAACGTTTTTTCTCATACCGGCACCAAAGCATCTCCTATCGCATCGAAGGCGAAGGCAAACCAGTAATATTGCTGCATGGCTTCGGGGAAGACGGTCATATCTGGGACCGGCAAATTGCTTACCTGAAAGCATATTGCCAGCTCATTGTTCCCGACCTTCCCGGAAGCGGTTCTTCGCAAATACTCACTTCAACATCATCTGCCATTTCCATTGAAGATTATGCCGATTGTATCCATGCGCTACTGGAACATGAAAAAATAACTTCCTGCATCATGCTGGGACACAGCATGGGAGGATATATCATGCTGGCTTTTGCAGAAAAGCATCCCGCGCTGTTAACGGGCATTGGATTGGTACACTCCACCGCATTTGCCGATAGTACCGAGAAAAAACAGAACCGTACCCGGGGTATTGAACTCATGGAAACTTATGGTGGCCAGCAATTCCTGAAAACAACCATTCCTAATTTATTCGGACCGGCATTCAAACAAACACATCCCGAACAAATAGAAAACCTCATCGCAGCTGCTGCAGGTTTTTCTACACATGCATTGCAGCAGTATTATGCAGCCATGCGTGACCGGCCCGACAGGACCCATGTATTGAAAAGCAACCCGCTGCCTGTTTTATTCGTTATAGGAACAGCAGACGTAGCTGCTCCCATGAACGATGTTTTAAAACAAACGCATTTACCTTTAAAATCGTATATTCATATACTTGAGGGCGTAGGCCACATGAGTATGTGGGAGGCGCCGATATTATTAAATCAAAACCTGCTCTCTTTTATCAAAAGTTAGCTGTACCGCTTATGAAGAAACTGCTCTTCATAATAAGCATTGTACTATTTTCTTTGCCTGCTATTGCCAAGCATATTGCCGGAGGTGAATTGATGTATCAATACATGGGCGATGCCGGTGGCGGCAGCAGCAATTATCTCCTCACTTTACGGCTTTTCAGGGATTGCTTTTCTACAGGTCCGCTCCTCGAAAGGGAACAGGTGAACGTGGGCGTCTATGATGAAAACAATAACCTCATTAAAACTGTTCCACTGCCTATTTCAGGAGCCATCAGCACGCTTATACTCAACACTGGCGCTTTCCCTTGCCTGGTGGGGAATGTAAATGTTTGTTACCAGGTGGCTTTGTACACCAATACCGTAACCCTGCCTGATAATACCGGTGGATATACACTGTCGCGCACCGGTTGTTGCCGCATCGATAATATTTCGGGTTTGTCACAACCCAGTTCAGTGGGTAGTAATTATGTAACGCATATACCCGGAAGAAATACACTGCCAATAGGCCACAACAGCAGTCCTACTTTCAACATCAAAGACACCGCACTCGTATGTGCCAACCGTAAATTCTCTCTCGATTTCGGTGCCACCGATGCCGACAACGATTCGCTCAGTTATGCCTTCTGCAATGCTTATACTTCAAGGAGCGGTTCCAACAACCAACCGCCGGCTGCTGTCCTTTCATTGATCCCTATTCCTTATGCATATCCATACAGCGGTGCACAACCTTTGGGGCCAGGCGTTAGCATTGATGAAAAAACAGGCATGATTCAAGGAATTGCCCCGCCAGAAGGACAGTATGTGGTCAATGTATGCGTTACGGAATGGCGCAACGGGAATGCTATTTCTGAACACAGAAAAGATTTTATTCTCAAAGTGCAGAACTGTGATATTGCAGAAGCTGTTCTTCCTTCCAGGATCGTTCGTTGTGATACCAACCTCGTGAAGTTTGAAAATCTTTCAGTTTCATCGGCCATCACAAGCTATCGATGGGATTTTGGCGACCCGCGGAGCCCGGCTATAGACTCAACACCTACTCCTAGCCATGTTTATACAGATACCGGCACTTATATGGTTCGGCTATTCATCAAAGGACCTAAAGGTTGTACGGGAAGCGACAGCACCAAAGTGATGGTATACCCGGGATTCAAATCAGCATTTACCGTAAAGGGCAGTTGTTATTTCAAACCCTACCAGTTCACCGATGCCAGCTTTGCCAGGTATGGCGTGATCAACAGTTGGTCCTGGTATTTTAATGATGCTTCTACCGATGGCAAGGATACTTCTTACCGGCAAAATCCTTCTTACACATATAAGCAACCCGATACCAGCAATATACGGCTCATTGTAACCAGTAGCAAAGGATGTATTGACACTGCATTTCAAACATTGATCGTGAGAGATAAACCGTTCATTGCTATCCCTTTTCATGACACACTGATTTGCAGCATCGATACGCTTCCCATTAACGTGAAGGGTAACGGGAGTTTTTCCTGGCTTCCCAACAAAAACATCCTCCATTCCAATACCGCCAATCCGCTTGTATTCCCGCAAGACACTACCCGTTATATAGTAAGCTTGAACGACAACGGCTGCACCAATACCGATACTGTTACCGTGAACGTGTTGTCTTATATCACGGTACAATTAAGACCTGATACCATTGTATGCGCCACCGATACATTCCATCTGCATCCTATCAGTCATGCATTGAGTTATCAGTGGACACCGGTTGCATCGCTTAATAATCCATTGGTCAAATACCCGCTGGCCAGTCCGGCTGGTAATACCACTTACGCTGTTATTGCCAATCTGGGCAAATGTGAGGCTTCGGCACAGATCTTTGTAAAAGTATCTCCTTACCCCGTTGCGCGAATGGCCATACCCGATACAACCATCTGTTATGGTTCAAGGGTATCGCTCAAGGCTTCTTATACCGGCACGAATTATCAATGGTCGCCTGCTGTTTCACTCATCAACACGCGTACATTGACGCCCGTTGCAGGTCCGGGAAAAAGCACCCGTTATTTTTTCACAGTTACCGATACCGCAGCAGGCGCTTGCCCCAAGGCAGTGAGCGATTCTGTAAATGTTACCGTTATTCCTATGATCATGGTAGATGCGGGAAAAGATACTTCGGTGGTAGCAGATCAGCCTTTACAATTGAATGCTGTTGCACCTATGGCAAACCGTTTTTTGTGGGTGCCTGCAACCGGACTCAACCAGGTTAATATTGCCAACCCGGTTGCACAACTGGGTATTGATATCGATTCTATCCGCTACCGGGTGCTGGCTTATGGTGCAGGCGGATGTTACGGAGAAGATGATATAGTGGTGCGCATTTTCAAAACGCAGCCTGAAATATTCGTGCCCAGTGCATTTACGCCCAATGGAGATGGCAAGAACGATTTGTTGAAACCCATGATCGTAGGCATCAGCACGTTGCGGTATTTCAGGGTATTGAACCGGTGGGGACAAATCCTATTCAGCACCAGTGAAACAGGTAAAGGGTGGGACGGCACTTTTAATGGTGTAAACCAGGCCCCGGGTACTTATGTCTACATAGCCGAGGGAGTTGATTACATGGGTAAAGTTGTATTCCGGAAAGGGACTGTTGTATTAATTCGTTGAAGGTTTTGCTATTTGCTTCTTTGTAAAGCGTATTGCGTAATATCTCCACTTTTGTAAAGCTAATTCCTTATAAGACACAGGGGTTTTGCAGGGATCAAAACCATAGTTGAACCACATTAAATCCACATTAGAACCACATTTATGTTGTTTTACTGTGTGTTTAATGTATATTTAATGTGTTATTAATCTCTGTTAAACCCGGGCAAGTTCCCTGTAAATACACAGTAAGGTTCGGCCCGGCAAATACATGCTTATGGCACGTTATACTGATAAAGGCATTAATGGAACGGTGGGCCCCGTTGTTTTATACACCATGAATGGCCAGCAATACATGCGGTCCAAACCTAGTCCGCGCCCCCGCAGAAAGCAACCTTCTCCCGGTACTGTGGCCACTACCAGTATTTTCGGACTGGTTTCAACCTGTGGCTCTGATATGATGGGAGCCGTTCGTAACCGCTTCCTGTATCCGTTCCGGCTGGCAACTTACAATACCGTCCGTGGCTGGATGCGCAATCAATATGCCTATTACCACCAGGCGCCGGAATGGAAGCTGGTCGTAAATGGTGGCGATATGTGCCAGTTGAACCGCGAGGCCAACCTGGCCGGGCACTTGCGAACCAACCTCTCAGTAACCGATACCGGTATGGGTAAAATTGAACTGTTTATGGATGCGCTTGATCCCAGGCGTGGTGTAAAAGCGCCGAAAGGAACGACAGCTGTAAATATCAAAGCGGTGGCTGCGGCTACAGCTTTCGACAAAAATCATTACCATACTGTGGTGGCAGAAGAACAGTGGCTGGTTCCTTATTCCCAACAAATGCTTCCTCCTAAAAAGATGCTGCTCGATACTGGTGCGCAGGCCGGGGATATTGCTATTGTGCTGGTGGCGGTGGAATATTGTACGGGACATCCACTCTCTAAAGATTATTCTAAAGAATTGCGCAACCTGCCCGTTGCCATTGTTGCCATGGGTAGATTGAACCCATGAGTTTTATCAAAATGCTAACTTGCAGATGCTGTACTTTCATATTTCAGCATGAAAAAACTATTCTTCTTTTTATCCTTATTGTTTTCTACTCATGTTTTTGCAGGGCATATAGCCGGTGGGGAAATTTATTACAAATACTTAGGTCCGGGAAGTGCAACCGGGAGTTCAAGATATAGTATTACGCTGAGGTTGTTCAGGGAGTGCAATCCACCCCCTCCGCCCGGTGGTACAGGGGTAGCACCGCTGCCTGCAAGTGTATTATTGAATGTTTACAATAACACATCTCCTTCTTCCCAGTACGGATCGCAACTGACTGCCCAGTTGACCGGAGGCTTTCAACAACTGGCAATCACTACTCCTAATCCTTGCATTACTAATCCGCCAAGCGTTTGTTATCAAATAGGCAGCTATACCATTTCTTCCATTGAACTACCGAATACTGCTGCCGGGTACATAGTGGCATATCAGACCTGTTGCAGAACTTACGGGATTGATAACTTACAGGGGGTACAGATACCAGGTGTTAGCTACATTACCGATGGCGCCACCTATACCTGTCAGATACCCGGTACCAGTCAGCTTTCATTGGGTAACAATTCCAGCCCGGTCTTTGCATTAAAAGACACCACGCTTATATGTAATGCCTCTCCGTTTAAACTAGATTTTAGTGCAACCGATCCCGACCCTGGAGATTCTTTGTCTTACGCTTTTTGTGCCGCATATGATAGAGGTAATACGACGAGCGCAGGCTCAACCAATTACAGTTCTCCACCTTTCAATAACATTAACTATGTTTCGGGATTTAGTGGTGCGCAGCCATTGGGGCCTAATGTAACCATCGATCCGGTTACAGGCATTATATCTGGGCGAGCCCCAGCAACCGGACGGTATGTTGTAACCGTTTGCATCACTGAATGGAGAAATAAAATACCCATCTCTATCCACAGGAAAGACTTTACGCTCATTGTAAAAGACTGCCAGCTTACCACTGCACAGTTGAAACCCACTTATGTTAACTGCGACAGCTCTTCTGTTTACTTTGAAAACCAGGCGGCCAGTCCCATTACCTCCTATCTCTGGGACTTTGGAGAAAAAAACAATACCACTTCAACACAACCAACCCCCACGCACCAATACCAGGATACCGGCACTTATGTTTTAAAACTGAAAGTAACCAATGCGGCCGGCTGCCAGGATTCTACTACTGCCACCGTGAAAATATATCCGGGCTTTACACCTCAATTCAATATCAAGGGAAGCTGTTATTTCAACCCTTATCAATTCTCCGATGCTACCATAGCGAAATACGGCGCCGTAACCAGTTGGCGCTGGAATTTTGGTGATACTACCACATTGGCAGATACGGCTACCAGTAAAGACAGCGCCTGGAAATATCCGGCTCCCATGAACGCGAAAGTTACGCTGGTGGTTTCCAGCAGCAAAGGCTGTCGCGGCTCTATCACGCAGGTATTGAATGTAGCCGATAAGCCAACCGTTAATCTTCCTTTCAGAGACACACTGATCTGCAGTATCGATACATTGGCATTGAAAGTAAACACCTCAAACAGCGCAACAGTTAATTGGGTACCTAACAATGCGGCCAATCGGGCCCGCATATTGATGGCGAACACGGCGAATCCATTGGTCTTTCCAAAAGACACTACGAGCTATATTGTTACCATCAATGACAATGGTTGTATCAATTCAGATTCGGTAAAAGTGAATGTGTTGAATTATATTACGGTGCAGTTGGGTCCTGATACCACGATCTGTGCTACCGATTCCGTCACATTGCATCCTGTCAGCTACGCCTTGAGTTATCGATGGAGTCCCGCTTATGGATTGAACAGTACCACCATTAAGAATCCATTGGCAGGTCCGTTGGTCAATACCACTTACCAGGTGGTAGCCAACCTGGGGAAATGTCAGGCCAATGCACAGATACAGGTAAAAACAGTTCCCTATCCGGTTATATCTGTTTTCTCACGCGATACCGCCATCTGCTATGGCAACAGTGTACCGTTGCATGCGAGTTCCAATGCCAGTGTCTTCAGTTGGTCACCTGCCGGAAGTATGATCCTGGCCAACACCCTGAATCCTGTTGCAGGTCCTGTACGCACTACCCGTTACATACTCACGGTACGCGATACCAGTGCGGCCAAATGTCCCAAGCCCGTGAGCGATACCGTAATGGTAACTGTTATACCACCTATTACCGTCAGCGCCGGAAGTGATACCTCTATACTGGCCAATCAACCATTACAGTTGAATGCAACAGGCTCAGGTACCCTTTTCAGTTGGTTCCCCGCTACATGGCTCAACAACCCACACATTGCCAACCCAATTGCTACTATACCCGCTTCGGTAGATTCTATCCGGTATAAAGTGCGTATTACCGACAGCATCGGTTGTTATGGAGAAAATATGATGACGGTTCGCATTTACAAAACGGGGCCTGAAATATTTGTTCCCAGTGCTTTCTCGCCCAATGGAGATGGCAGGAACGACATACTCAAACCCATCATGGTAGGTATCAAACAATTGTTCTATTTCAGGATTTACAACCGATGGGGACAATTGTTGTTCTCTACTTCAGAAACCGGCAAGGGGTGGGATGGTACTTTCTCCGGCGTAAAACAGGCCAGCGGAACCTATGTGTATGAAACCCAGGGAGTGGATTATACCGGTAAAAACGTGCTCAGAAAAGGTACAACCGTATTAATCAGATAATGGCTCAATTAATCATGTTCCCTTCATTGAGCCATTGAGTATTGAGCTATTGAGCAATTCATTTTATCTTTGCAATATGAACAAGACCATCCTCATAACAGGCGCCACATCGGGTTTTGGAAAAGCCATTGCAGAAACATTCGCAGCAGCGAAATGGAATTGCATCATCACAGGTCGCAGGAAAGACAGGCTGGAAGCGCTGGCAGATACGCTGCGCATTCACCATGGAATAGAAGTGCTGCCCCTGGCTTTCGATGTTCAAAACCGGCAGGAGGTTTTTGATGCGCTCAGTAATTTACCCGATGCCTGGCAATCTGTTGATGTACTCGTGAACAATGCAGGGCTTGCATTGGGGCGCGATAGTTTTGAAAACGCCGACCTGAACGATTGGGAAACCATGATCGACACCAATGTAAAGGGGCTACTCTATGTAACCAAGGCCATGCTGCCTTATATGACAGACAGGAAGAAAGGTCATATCATCAACCTCGGTTCCACAGCTGCCAAAGAAGTCTACAAAGAAGGAAATGCTTACTGTGCCAGCAAACATGCAGTAGATGCGATCAGCAGGGCCATGCGTGTAGACCTGCTTCCGCATAAGATCAAAGTAACAGCCATCCATCCCGGCGCGGCAGAAACAGAATTTTCGATGGTGCGTTTCAAAGGAGATGAAACAAAAGCCAAACAGGTATATGAAGGCTTCGAGCCCTTGCGTGCACAAGACATAGCAGACATTGTATATTACGCTGCTACTTTACCGAACCATGTTTGTATCAACGACCTGGTGGTTACCTGTCTTGCGCAGGCCAATAGTTTTTATTTTCAGAAATAAATTCGTTCCAAACTTCTTCTACCACCTGGGCTGCGGGTTTGATGTCTTTAATTAGCGCGCTTACTTGACCTATTTCCAGCTCGCCTTCATCGAGGTTGCCTTCGAACATACCCTTCTTGGCGCGGGCCCTGCCCAGGAGTCGTTTTAATTCTTCTTCACTGGCTCCGCGCAGCTCTGCTTCTTTTACCTGTTTATAAAATGCATTGTTCAGCAGTCTTACCGGAACAATTTTTTTCAACGCCAATTGCGTGTCGCCTTCAACCGAAGCTACGATCGCTTCTTTAAAAGCCAGGTGTGATGAAGCTTCGGGCGTACAAACAAAACGTGTTCCCATCTGAACACCATCAGCACCCAGCACCATAGCTGCCAGCATCTGTTTTCCGGTTGCAATGCCACCGGCGGCAATAACAGGTATGGTTACTGCATCGCGCACAGCAGGGATCAATACAAAACTGGTGGTCTCTTCCCGCCCGTTATGGCCGCCCGCTTCAAATCCTTCCGCTACCACTGCATCACAACCTGCTGCCGCGGCTTTTTGTGCAAACAAGCTGCTGCTCACTACATGCACCACCGTAATGCCCTTTTCTTTTAAAAAGCCGGTCCATGTTTTGGGATTGCCGGCGCTGGTGAACACAATGGGCACCTGCTCTTCCACGATGATATCCATGAGATCTTTGATATCGGGATATAGCAAAGGCACATTGACGCCAAATGGCCTGTTGGTAGCAGCTTTGCATTTTCGGATATGTTCGCGCAATACTTCCGGATACATACTGCCGGCTCCCAGCAATCCCAATGCCCCGGCATTGCTCACTGCACTGGCAAGCCTCCACCCGCTGGCCCAGATCATGCCGGCCTGAACAATGGGGTACTCAATGTTAAACAGTCTTGTTATAACGTTGCTCATAATATTTTTAATTGCGCAATGAATATAACACGTCATTGAGCCATTAACCAAAGTCAATCTCCGTATTATCGCCGATATTCAAACTCCGGCTCAACCCTTTTACAGATGCATCACTGCCGATGAGCGAGTTGTCAAGCACCACTTCATACAGGCTGGTAAAAGAACCAATGATGCTGTCGCGCACGATGGAATGTTTGATAGTGGTATTGGCACCGATGGCTACATGCGGACCAATGATGGAATTGGAAATATCGCAGCCCGGCGCAATGCTAACGGGTGGTATGATGATGGTATCTTTAAATGAGTGGTCTGTTCCTACATTGCCGCCGAATTTTTTCAGCAGGGTGGCATTGCTTTCAAGCAGGGTTTCCTTCCTGCCGCAATCGAACCAGTTCTTTACTTTGAAAGCCTGGAATTTAGCGCCCTTGCCAATCATGCAGTCCAGCGCATCGGTAAGGTTGTATTCACCGTAAGTTCTGATGTTCTGTGTAAACAGGTGATGGAGACATTCGAAAAGAAAATGTGTTTCTTTTATTTTATACAACCCCACCAGGGCCATATTGCTTTTGGGGATCGACGGTTTTTCTATCACCTGTTCAATAAAACCATCTTCGCCAACAGTAGCTACACCAAAATTACGCGGGTCGTCTACTTTTTTGATGCCCAGCATGCTATAGGGACTGTTCACCACTTCTTTTACATCGTATTCGCAGATGGTGTCGCCCAACGCCACAAAAACCTCATCATCTCCTACAATACTGCGGGTAAGTTCTATGGCATGGCCCGTTCCCTGGCGCTCGTTCTGGTAAACAAAATGCGTGATCAGGTTCGGGTAAGTCTGTTTTACATAATCCTGGATCTTTTCGCCCAGGTACCCCACAATGAAAATGAACTCATGAATACCCGTCTCATGCAATTGATCTACTATATAACTCAATATGGTCTTGCCGGCGATGGGTATCAAGGCCTTGGGTTGGGTGTAAGTATGGGGCCGCAACTTGGTTCCGGCCCCCGCAACGGGGATGATGGCTTTCATGATCTCAATGGAGAGCCGAAAATAGGGAAAACTATTGAGGTATAAATTAACTGGCCCGGGCAATCAATTAAGATTTATTTTTGCCGCAAATTCTTACCAATATGCAAAAAGACACCGTGGTATTCGACATCATCAGAAAGGAATTAGAAAGGCAGCGCAGGGGCATTGAGCTGATCGCCTCTGAAAATTTCACCAGTCTGCAGGTGATGCAGGCGATGGGAAATGTGATGACCAACAAATATGCCGAAGGATACCCCGGACGTCGTTATTATGGTGGATGCGAGATCGTAGACCAGACAGAACAGCTGGCCATCGACCGCCTGAAAGCCATTTTTGGTATAGAGTATGCCAACGTACAACCCCATAGCGGCGCGCAGGCCAATGCAGCAGTGATGCTGGCCATCCTGCAGCCGGGAGATGATATACTGGGACTCGACCTGAGCATGGGCGGTCACCTTACCCATGGCTCGGCTGTTAACTTCAGCGGCAAGCTCTACAAACCGCATTTTTACGGGGTAGGAAAAGAAGATGGCCTGGTTGACTACGATATGCTGGAAGCCAAAGCCCGCGAGATCAAGCCCAAACTCATCATCTGCGGTGCCAGCGCTTACAGTCGCGATTGGGACTATGTCCGCATCCGTAAAGTAGCCGATGAAGTAGGCGCTTTTGTAATGGCTGATATTGCCCACCCTGCCGGACTGATCGCTAAAGGATTACTGAAATCTCCCTTCGACCACTGTCATTTTGTGACTTCTACCACACACAAGACCCTGCGCGGACCCAGAGGTGGTGTGATTATGATGAAAAAAGATTTTGAGAACCCATTCGGACTCAAAGATGTTAAAGGCAACCTGCGCCTCATGAGTAACCTGATGGATATGGCCGTATTCCCCGGAACACAGGGCGGTCCGTTGGAGCACGTGATCGCAGCCAAAGCAGTGGCTTTCGGAGAAATACTCACTCCCGAATTCCTGACCTATCAACAGCAAGTGCAAAAAAATGCACAGGCTATGGCCAAAGCTTTTACCGATAAGGGTTACCAGATCATCAGCGGTGGTACCGACAACCACCTGATGCTGATAGACCTCCGCAACAAGAACATCAGCGGTAAAAAAGCAGAACAGGTATTGGAGCACGCCGATATCACCGCCAATAAGAACATGGTGCCTTATGATGACAAGAGCGCTTTTGTTACATCGGGCGTTCGTTTTGGTGTGGCTGCCATCACCAGTCGTGGCATGAAAGAATCCGATATGCAGTTTGTGGTAAATGCCATTGATACCGTGCTGATGAATGCAGACGATGAAGCCCTGCATCGCAAAGTGAAACAAGAAGTGAACGAATTCATGACCCAGTTCGTATTATATCCTGAAATGGGGTAAAAATCAAAATCCTAATTGTTTATGGTGCAACGTATTCAAAGCCTCTGGCTACTGTTCGCCGGTATATGCGGCTTCACTACCCTCAAGCTGCCCTTTTACATTGGCAGTAAAGGCAATACACCGGCCGAAGACTTTACCGCAGTGAGCAGTACTTACCTGATGATCCTGGCTGTAGCTATAGCGGTAATAGCATTGATCGATATCTTCCTGTATAAAAACCGCGGACTGCAGCTCAAGTTGGGACTGGCTGGTTTTGCCGGAAGCATCCTTTACCTGGGACTGGCTTTTTCCAGAACCAAGCAATACGATTCCGGTGGCATTGCACTGACTTCCATCTTCAGCTTTGCAATACCTGTCTTCTACCTCCTGGCCATCAGGGGCATTTATAAAGACGAAAAACTGGTTAAAAGCGCCGACAGGTTACGATAGATTCAAACCTTATGGATGCCGTTTTTGATGGCATAAAGGGCGATGCCTACCATGTTCTTTGCTCTTGTTTTTTCGAGGATTCTTTCGCGGCATCCTTCCACAGTACGATGGCTGATGCCCATTTTCTCACCGATCTCACGGGTAGAGTATTGCCGGCAGATGAGTTTAATGATTTGGATCTCTTTGGGTCTAAGTGGTGTTTTCATAGTAGTACAAATAAAACCAATATTTAGGACATTAGGAAGCGTCCCGTATGGCTTTCACCCACTTTTTTTAACCCCGCCGGTGGACCGGTATACACCAATTGCCCCCCTGCATCCCCTGCTTCTGGTCCCAGGTCTATGACCCAATCGGCCGAACGTATCACATCGGTATTGTGCTCTATCACGATCAGTGAATGCCCCTGTTCAATGAGGGCATGAAAGGAAGCCAGCAGTTTTTTAATATCATGAAAATGAAGGCCGGTAGTGGGTTCATCAAAAATGAACAACACATGCCCGATGCCTTTCCCCTTACCCAGGAAACTGGCCAGTTTCACACGCTGGGCTTCACCGCCGCTCAGGGTATCACTGCTTTGTCCGAGTTTCACATAGCCCAGTCCCACGTCCTGCAACGGTTGTATGGCCTGGCGGATGGCTTTCTCTTCACTGAAAAATGTAATGGCATCATCCACGCTCATATCCAGCACATCGTACACCGATTTGCCTTTATATTGTACTTCCAATACTTCCTCCTTGAAACGTTTGCCACCACAGGATTCACAGGTGAGGTGCACATCGGCCAGGAACTGCATTTCAACTACCTGTTCTCCCTCTCCCTTACAGGTATCGCAGCGGCCGCCATCTACGTTGAACGAAAAATGTTTAGCCTGGAACCCGCGCATCTTCGATAGCGGCTGCCGGGCATAGAGATCACGTATATGATCGTACGCTTTGATATAGGTTACCGGGTTGCTGCGCGACGATTTGCCGATCGGGTTCTGGTCCACCAGCTCTATCTGTGCAATGGCATCTACATCGCCGCTGATCATTTTGTGCATGCCTACTTTATCGGCGAATTCTCCTTTCAATTTCTGTAATGCAGGATACAATACCTGTTTCACCAGGGTTGTTTTACCGCTTCCACTAACACCACTCACCACACATAAAAGATTCAGGGGAAAATCAACCGTAATATGCTTCAGGTTATTTTGACTCGCTTCTTCCACCCTGATGTATCGCTGCCATTTACGCACCGATTTAGGCGGCTCGATCTTATATTCGCCCGATAAATATTTACCAGTAAGGCTTCGGGGATTGGCCACCAGTTCTGCATAATTACCGGCCGCTACCACTTCCCCTCCAAGATGCGAAGCCAATGGTCCCATATCGATGATATGATCTGCCTCACGCATCATCATCTCATCGTGCTCCACTACCACCACCGTATTACCCAGGTTACGCAGCGATTTCAATACAGCGATCAGTCTTTCCGTATCCCGGGAATGCAGGCCAATAGAAGGCTCATCCAGTATATAGAGAGAATTGGTAAGGTTACTGCCCAGGCTCCTGGTTAGTTGAATACGCTGGCTTTCACCGCCACTCAGCGAATTGGCCAGGCGACTGAGTGTAAGATAACCCAATCCCACATCGATGAGTGTTTGCAATCGCTGGTGTATTTCAAGCAGGATCCTTTTTGCCACCTGCTGATCGTGCTCCGATAATGTCAATGCATTGAACCATGTTTTCAGGTCGCGCACCTGCCAGGTGCATAATTCGCCAATATGATGGTTGCCTACCTTTACATAGAGCGCCTCTTTGCGCAGGCGGTAGCCTTTGCAATCCGGACAAATGGTGCGCCCCCTGTAACGGCTCAGCAACACACGGTACTGCACTTTGTACAGGTTCTGTTCTACTTCTTTGAAAAAATCGTGGATGCCATACACCTTACCATGTCCATTCCACAATTGCTCGTATTGTACAGCGGTGAGTTCGGCTATGGGTTTGTGAACGGGAAAATTGAATTGGGCCGCACCTTTGATAAACTGCTCTTTCCACCAACCCAGTTTTTCTCCTTTCCACGGAGCAACTGCTCCTTCGTATACACTGAGCCGCCGGTTGGGTATCACCAGGTCGGCATCGATGCCCAATACCTGGCTGAAGCCTTCGCAGGTTGGACAGGCGCCGAAAGGATTGTTGAACGAGAACAGGTTCGGCACCGGTTCTTCAAACTGCATCCCGTCGAGCTCAAACTGGTTGCTGAAATGATGTAAATTTTCTCCATCCACTTCGAGATAGGTATTGCCTTCTCCCTCATAAAATGCAGTGCCGATGGAATCGGAAAGCCGGTGCAGGTCATCCTGGTCAAAGGCCTTGGTAACAACACGATCGATCAGCACCATGGCCTGGGCCGATAATTGCGCTTTCAGTTGTTTGTCGTTCAGCTCCAGCAGTTCTTCAATGCGCAACAGTTGGCTGTCTTTACCATCGGCATGGCGCATGTAAATACGGGAGAAACCTTTTTGCATGAGTATGTTCAGTTCTTCACGCAGGTCTCTTTTAGCATGCTGCTTGAAAGGTACCAGGATCACCACTTTCGATCCTGCTTTTAATTGTGTGATGGCAGCCAGCACATCAGCTACATCGTCTTTCTTCACTTCCCGCCCGCTGATGGGGGAAATGGTTTTGCCCGCACGGGCATACAGCAAACGCAGGTAATCGTAGATCTCCGTCATGCTGCCTACCGTACTGCGGGGTGTGCGGGTGATCACTTTCTGTTCTATCGCAATAGCGGGACAAAGTCCCTTGATATAATCCACATCAGGCTTCACCATGCGGGCCATGAACTGGCGCGCATAAGCGCTCAGGCTCTCGGCATACCTGCGCTGTCCTTCTGCAAAAAGCGTATCGATGGTCAGTGAAGATTTACCACTGCCCGATACACCCGTAACCACAATAAGTTTATTCCTGGGAAATGCAACGGTTACATTCTTGAGGTTATGCACCCTGGCACCTTTTACAATGATGCTGTCGTCTGCTCCGTTCAATGATTTACTGCCTGCCGCCTTTGTTTTCGTTGCCATAATATTTAGCAAATTAAAACATTCCTGATGCTTTCCTAACCGTTCCACACATCTTTAAAAATGTGCATAACTACTACCCTTAAAAACAATCTTTTCCACAAAAGGAATGCAGGTAGAAAAGATGCCTATTTTGAAGTTGGAAAATTTTAATATCCAATATCCTACTGTTTTTTTCGCCCATTCAAATGCCCATATCATGAAAACTTTGGACTGCATGTCTGATACCGAACTGATACTTTCCTTCCAGGAGGAGGGCAATATTGGCTCCTTCGAAACACTCGTGAACCGTTACAAAGAAAAGGTGTTCACTTCCATACTTTTCTTTGTGAAAGACAGCTACCTGGCAGAGGATCTTTTCCAGGATGTTTTCATCAAGATCATCGATACCCTTCGCAACAAAAGATACGCAGAAGAAGGCAAATTCCTTCCCTGGGCTTTGCGTATTGCACATAACCTTTGCGTGGATCATTTCAGGAAGATCAAACGGACGCCGGCCATCAGGACCAGCGACGATAAAGATATTTTTGAAGTACTGCAACTCACGGAGGAAGGTCCTGATAGCAAACTGGTACGCGGGCAAAGCCACGAGCGAGTACGCCGCATGCTGGACCTTTTACCAGAAGAACAGCGCGAGATCATCATCCTGCGCCACTATGCCAACATGAGTTTCAAAGAGATCGCGCAAATCACCAATTGCAGCATCAACACTGCATTAGGCCGCATGCGTTACGGCCTCATCAACATGCGCAAAATGATGTTGGAAAAACAGATCGCTCTCTGATTACTTATCCCCGTTACCACATTTAAGCCAACTGAGGTATTCTTTCGCATCAGGTGTATAGCCTACCGGATGATTGATCAGTTTCTCATCTGTATCGAGTACTACATAAAGCGGTTGGGTAGACTGGTTGAAGTTTTCTGTTTGAAAGGTTGCCCATTTATCGCCTACTGATACAATGTCTTTGTTAGCGCCTTCTTTTGTTTGATAAGTGAACCGTTTTTCAGCAGGCAGTTTTTCTTTATCATCCACATAAAGTGAAACCAGTATATAATGTTCTTTGATGTAATTGTACACATCGGGCTGCGTCCATACATTCTCTTCCATTTTACGGCAATTCACACAGGCCCATCCGGTGAAATCGATCAGCAATGGTTTGTGTTGTTCCCTGGCCATTTGCAGGGCTTTTGCATAATCGTTCATCACATTGGCTTCTAATCCTTTGCCGTGTACATTTTCTTTGCCATAAACGCTATAACTCAACGGGGGCGGAAAACCACTGAGGAATTTCAGGTTCGCGTATTTCGATTGGGTAACACCGGGTATCAGGTAAAGGGTAAAGACTAATGCAATAACCCCCGCTATTTTTCTGCCCCTGCCGATCTTCATTCCTTTATAATCATGTGGCAGGCGAAGTATACCAAAAAGATACAGCGTAAGTCCCAGCCCGGTCAATATCCATATACCAATGAACACTTCGCGTTTGAGTAAGCCCCAGTGCATTACCAGGTCGGCATTGGAAAGAAACTTGAATGCCAGCGCCACTTCTGCAAAAGCCAATACTTTTTTAACCGTATCGAGCCAGCCACCCGATTTGGGCAGCGATTGCAACCAGTTGGGGAATATCGCAAACAATCCGAACGGCAATGCCAGCGCCAGGCCAAAGCCTGCAAGACCGGCCGTCAGTTGCCAGGCACCTCCGCTTAAAGAGCCCACCAGCAAAGAGCCCAGGATCGGACCTGTACAGGAGAACGAAACAATGGCCAGTGTAAGTGCCATGAAGAATATACCGCCGATGCTGCCCAATCCACTCTTGGAATCGGCTTTGCTGGCGATGCTTCCGGGCAAACTGATCTCAAAAAAGCCAAAGAAAGAAAGCGCGAAAAAGATGAAAATGATAAAGAAGATAATGTTGAGCCAGGAGTTGGTAGAAATATTATTGAATATCTCTGGCTGCACATTCCCGAGCACATGAAAAGGAATGCTGGCCAATACATAGATCAGGAAAATAAAGAACCCATACAATATACCATTCCGGATGGCTTGCCTTTTATTATTCGCTTTCTTGGTGAAGAAAGAAACCGTTACCGGTATCATGGGAAACACACAGGGTGTTAACAAAGCAATCAATCCGCCCATGAACCCCAGGAAAAAAACAGTCCACAACCCGTTATCCGCAATATGATTCTGTTCACCGCAAGCTTTTTGCGGATGCCGCAGGTCTACCTGCTCTAACCGTATCTTCGTATCGGCTGTACTTGCTGCTGCTACACCTCCTTCCAATGCAGTTTCAAAAGCCTGTTCCGATGTATTGAATTCATCTCCTTTGCGCAAATAAACATTCATGGTGCCCTTCAATACGGCGGGTACATACCCTTGTATCTTTACCTGCTGCCTTATTTCAACATGGTCTTTGAAAACACGCACCTGTTTGTTGTCAAAGACAGGGTCTTTCACCAATTCAGGCGCTCGATCAAAAGCTGCTACTCCCTGTGCTTTGGCATTTTCATAGGAGAATGCAAAAGGAGCCGTCTCCAATCCTTCTATATCACTATTGTTTCCATACAGGAGCCATCCGGCAGGAATAGTCGTCTTTGCCGATAATTCATACAAGCCTTCGCCTGTTTTTTTAGCGGTTACTTTCCAATGCAGCAGGCTGTCCGTTGCCTGTGCAGTAACCAGCAGGCATGCGAAAACAGCAATACAGGATGTATATAGTTTTTTCATCGCAACAGGTAAAATTATTATTGCAGCTTAAGTTCGAAAGATTTTTTTGTGGGAGGAAGGCACTGGCTATCATCACACACCATATACTCTACCGTTCCGCTCAAGTTCGTCTTGGCAGCACCTTTTACTTTAATGGTTTGCACGAACTGTACTTTGTTGGAATAGAACAACACATCTGTTTTGAAGTTGTTGTCGTATACCTTTTCCAACTTACCTACTTCTTTAGGCTTGCCTGACAAACTAACCAGTGGGTTCTTCTTAAAACTGAACTGCGTTGGAATAGGTCCGCCCTTCCCTGTATTCTGAGAATAGATATGCCAGGGATGCGCTACCTGTGCAGTAGCAACGATTTCATACGTATCGGCTGATTTTTTCTTCGCTTCATAGGTCCAGCTAACCGGGTTGGACATTTGTGCAAAACAAATCACAGCAATAAAACTCAATACAAACGTAGCAATCGTTTTTTTCATAAGGAACTTTTTATATTATCAGTTCAATCCAAGTATTTCAAATACTTTCCTGCCATCGATATTACCCAATGCCGGCGAAGTAGCTCTTTCGGGGTGTGGCATCATACCAAATACATTCCTGCCTGGATTACAGATACCGGCAATATCCCTAATGGCCCCATTGGGGTTACTGGCGTTACTCATTGCACCATTCTCATCACAATAACGGAACAGTACCTGGTTGTTCGCTTCCAGTGCGGCAAGGGTTGCCTCATCGGCATAGTATCTTCCTTCTCCGTGCGCAATTGGTATTTTCAACGCCTGCTCATCCTGGTGTTTGATGAATACGTTCTTGCAAACAAATTGCTGATTGGCATTTTGCAACAATACGCCCGGCAGCAGTCCGCTTTCACAGAGTATCTGAAATCCGTTACATACCCCCAATACTTTCCCGCCCCTGTTGGCAAAATCAATCACGCTTTGCATCATGGGACTGAATCGGGCAATGGCTCCGCAACGGAGATAATCGCCATAGGAAAACCCGCCTGGCAACACAATACAATCTTCCGTAGTGAACATACTGAGGTCCTTGTCTTTATGCCAGAGCATGATCACTTCCTTTCCCAGGTCGTGCTGCAGGGCATCCTGCATATCTCTGTCACAATTGGAACCGGGGAATACTACAACGCCGAATTTCATGGATGGGTACATTTATTTGGTTGTGCAAAGGTACGACCTCTTCTGTTAAGGCTCCCGTTAAGGAGTATCTAATTTTATACCAGGTGCCAATTATGGTATATGATCACCCCAATGGCTAACCAAAACAGGAAATTGGGAAAAAGCAGGCGCTTGGGCCCCGAAAATGCATTGGAACTGAAGGCCGCCAACGGCACCAGGCTCATAACAGAAGCAGTTATTCCTGCATTTTTAAAGACAAACGGAACGGGCAATACGATCAGCAGCATCACTACCATTACCCCCCAGTTTTTCCTGATCTGGATGCCCATACGCCCCATACTTACCTGCCAGTAATAAAAACCCGTCAGGAATAACAGGGCCAGGTAAGCAAGGCTCACCACCAGGTCGGTATCCCAATGCGAAATGGGAAGGCCGACCCTGATCCTGGGCAGAAAATTACCGTAACCGGCCAGCCTGTCGCTCAAAAAAAGCCAGGAAAAAAGAAAATAAAAAGGAAGCAAAGTGCCCATCAGCAGTATCAGCCATTCCGCCAGCCTGAAAGGCCGCACTACCGTTAAAGCGAACAATACCGCCAGCACCAGCACAGCTGTAGGATGATAACAAAGAATGGTGGCACCCACGATCAAACCGGTATTGAACAATAATGTTTTGGGTGAAGGGTTATTGTACAGTTTGCAAAGTTTGGTGAATATCCAGATGAGCAACGAATTCGATACCAGCGCCGAAGAAATACTGCACCATTGCGGCAGGATGGCCGATAACAGCACATAACTCATGGCCACCATATATGTATAATGATGAAACAGCCGCTGGTCGTTCAGCACCATGTTCAGCCGCAGGGCTTGCAATAGCACTACAACATGATATAATACAAACAATACAGTCTGTGGCTGGCCGGCAATATAGCTTGTCAATACCATGGAAATCAGGCCATCGTGCTGGTCGGTAATCACTACAGGTACACTGGAAAAAAAATGAAGGTGCACCACAATGCTCAGCACCGACAGAAAAAAAATGTTGGCGATGGATTTATCTCTGAATAAAAAGACCACTGGAAGCTGTATTAAAATTCAATTTTGGCAAAACAAGTATATCCTCTGTACTGGCAGGGCACCACCAACTGGTGGGCTCCTACCTGTTTGGCATGGCGCGGCATGAAGTCATATCCCTTATCCATATTCTTGAAGGTGGGGTTACGGTTGATCTGTCCATCCGGTGTGATCGACTGATCAAACAATATCATATCACGCTTCTCCTGCATGTTGAAGATAAAATGAATTTCGCTGCCGCTGTTCATCATACCATAACCAATGAAGTTGTCCGTGTTATCATCATACTGCGATTTGCGTATCACATTGCTCCATTCCATTTTTCCGGATGGATCGAAAGAGATCACTGCAATATTATCGGCGAAATAACGGGTAAGTGCATTATTGAAAGCGCCATAGCGCCACCAGGGATAATAACCCCAGGGGCTGTTCCAGGAATAATAATCCATCGGCATCCAGTAAGGCGATCCGTAGAGATAATCCCAACGGTTCAGCGGATTCCCCCTCGAAGTAGTATACGCCGATTCTGCCATTACCAGGAATCCGCCATCTTTACGCAGTACAACATTCTTCAGAAAGAAATCATTGAAAGCAGCTTTTAAATTACCATCACTCTTGGCATCGGCCCTGAATTCATCGGAGAATACGGTAGTAGCAGTCAGCATCTCCTTCCCCTGTTGCTTATCCCACAAACAATAATAAAGCCCTTCCATATTACCGCGCCTCAGTTTACTGAAGAAAGAACAGAGCAGGTAATGTTTATTGAGGTTGTCTACCTTAATCCTGATATCATCGAGATAGATATTATTGAGCTTCAGATCAGCGGCAGTGTACCCATCCTGCATGGCCGGCTTGGTAAGCAGGGTAATCTTGTTGAGGTTATCATTTTGTGAAGTGCCGGAAGCTTTCACACAAACCATATCGCCATCGTTGTCGAGCGTAAATTCAGAAAGAAAATCGTTCCGCTGCGGCATCGGAATGCTGGTATAGCTTTTTTTCAGCAGCTTCAGGTCTTTATCAAAAAGGCTGGTGGTTACCAGGTAGGTGCGGTCGTTGTGGCTGTTGATCTTGAACACCATGATCTTTTGCTTGTCTTCACTGTATATCAGGGAGTTGATCTTGGTGTTGGAGGTATAATTAATATTGGCTGTAGTATCTAACGGGATCACATCGCCTATTTTCTTACCATCGGCGCCGATCCGTGCAGCCATATAATACATGACGCTGCGTTTCTGGTACTGATAGAAAACATACATGAAATCGGAATACTGAATGAACTCGGTATTCAGCACGCGTTCGGGGAAAAAATCGAGTTTGTTCTTAGACACCAACTTCATGTCGTTGTCGAACACAGAAATGAAATACTGGTCGCGGTAACTTTTATATACCAGTATACGGCCATTCATTTTACCCATCACTTCAAAATTGAGGGTGCGTGCATCGTCCCTGTCGGGTTCGGAATACGTGATCCGCTGGGCCTGTGCACCGCATAAAGCCATACTGCATAACAACAACGCTACCAGTCTAGTCATCTTGGGTTGGATTTATTATCAAAAATATAGGAAAAGTACGAGGAATCCTTTACTCGGCGTTTTGCCATACATTTGTTCAAGGATCAATAGTTTTAAAGCAACAACCATCGTTCGTGAGTAAGAATTTCAACAAGGTCACCACGGCAGGACTGATCATTGCATTGGGAATCATTTATGGTGATATTGGTACTTCCCCTCTTTATGTTCTCAATGAAATTATTACCGGACGGGTAATCAGTGAATACCTCATTTTGGGGTCGCTTTCCTGTATCATCTGGACATTGACTTTACAAACAACTGTGAAGTATGTGATCCTTACCCTTAAAGCAGACAACAAAGGGGAAGGTGGTATTTTCAGCCTGTATGCGCTTGTGCGCAGGCGCCGCAAATGGCTCGTGATCCCCGCTATGCTGGGTGGCGCTGCCCTGCTCGCCGATGGTATCATCACGCCTCCTATCACCGTTACTTCTGCCATTGAGGGACTCAGGCAATTACCTGTGTTTCACGACATCGAACAAAACACCATTATCGGCATTGTACTGGGAATTCTTACCCTGTTGTTCTTTATGCAGCAGTTTGGTACTGCTTCTATTGGAAAAATGTTTGGTCCCATCATGGGCATCTGGTTCGTGATGCTGGCTGTATTGGGTTGTTCACACCTGGTAGATGATCTCGGCATACTGAAAGCGTTGAGTCCGCATTACGCCATAGACTTACTTACTACTTATCCCAAAGGTTTCTGGCTATTGGGTGCTGTTTTCCTTTGTACCACCGGCGCTGAGGCATTGTACAGCGACCTTGGACATTGTGGCCGGGGTAATATCCGTGTGTCCTGGATATTTGTAAAGACATGCCTCATACTCAACTACCTCGGACAAGGCGCATGGTTACTCGCAAATTATAAAGGGCAGGTCATTCCATCGCAGGTCATTGCCGACGGATTCAATCCTTTTATCGGCATTATGCCGCACTGGTTCAAGCTGGCGGGCGTTATCATTTCTACCGTGGCAGCGGTTATTGCCAGCCAGGCGTTGATATCAGGATCGTTTACATTGATCAGTGAAGCCATGCGGCTGAACCTCTGGCCCAAGATGAAAATCCATTATCCCACCGAAGAAAAAGGACAACTGTATATACCTGGTATCAGTTTCCTGTTATATATAGGTTGTACGGGTATTGTGTTGTATTTCCAGAAATCATCCAATATGGGTGCGGCATACGGATTGGCCATTACCATGTGTATGATCAGCACGTCGATACTCTTTGCCAATTTCCTGGTGAGCCGGCGGGTATTGCCGGGTTGGATCTATCTCTACCTGGTTGTATATATTGCCATTGAATCTTCTTTTCTCATTGCCAACCTGGAGAAATTCATGCACGGTGGTTTCGTAACGTTGATCGTTGGCGGCGGATTGTTCCTGGTAATGTATGTATGGTTCCGCAGCCGCAAGATTAAGAACCGTTATGTGGAATTTGTGCGGATGGAGCATTATATTCCTATGATCCAGGAGTTGAGTAACGACAGGACCATCCCTAAATATGCCACCCACCTGGTTTACATGACCAGCGCCAATAACCCCAAGGAGATCGAGCATAAGATCATCTATTCCATCCTCAATAAAAAACCAAAGCGCGCAGATATATACTGGTTTGTTCACGTGGATGTGCTGGATGATCCTTACACCTGCGAATTCAGCGTGGAACACATCATTCCGAACGACATCATACGCGTTGAATTCAGATTGGGATTCCGGGTAGAGCAAAGGATCAACCTCATGTTCAAGAAAGTGGTGGCGGAGCTGGTTAACAACAAAGAAGTGAACATCACCAGTCGCTATGAAAGCCTTGAAAAGAACAACGTGGTGGGCGATTTTCAGTTCATCGTACTGGAAAAATACCTGAGCCAGGATAATGAGCTTCCTATTATTGAGCGGGTGATCATGAAATTATATTTCTGGCTGAAGGAGATCAGCCTGGGCGAAGAAAGAGGTTTTGGCCTGGATCCCAGTAGCGTAACCATTGAGAAATTTCCATTAATCGTAGCGCCCGTATCCAAATTCAACCTTAAGCGGGTTTATATGGATGGCGGGGAGTTTGAATAATCATCAACGGTCTCCTATCGGTACTACGTTTTGCTGCTTATTCTTCCTGATCTTTTCCGGTATGGCCGATATAATTTCTTTTTGGAGGATGTCGATCAATCGCTTCTTTACAAAATCGCGGTGCACTACCATACTCACTTCACGCATAGGGGCAGGTTTTTTAAAATGACGGATGAGGTTTTGCTGGCGCGCTCCCATGTCCATCGTGGCTAATTCGGGTAATATGGTAATACCGTCATTCAATTCCACCATTCTTCGCAGTGTTTCGATGCTGCCGGCCTCATACTCGAAATTATTGGCGCTCTTGCTGGCTTTTTGAAGCTCACAGAGGTTCATGATCTGGTCGCGGAAACAGTGACCTTCTTCTAACAACCATAATTTATCGGGGTGAATGTCTTGCGGAAGCACGTATGTTTTTTTATAAGCCGCATGATGTTTGGAAACATAGGCCATCATTTCTTCGTAAAAAAGCGGGTATTCTTTGATACCGTTTTCCTGCAAAGGCGTAACGAGTATACCCATATCTATCTTTCCGTCGCGCAAACGGGAGATGATCTGGTCTGTCATCATTTCATTGATGATCAATTTTACCAACGGATATTTTTTAGTGAATTGCTGCAAAAACAAAGGCAGCAGGTAAGGTGCCAGTGTAGGAATAATGCCCATACGCAGTTCACCTGAAAGGATACCCTTTTTCGCATTTACCATCTCATCCATTCGCTTCTTCTCTGCCATGATCTTACGCGCCTGCTCAATCAATTCCCGGCCCATCTCGGTGGGGATGACAGGTTGCTTGCTTCTGTCGAATATTTTAACGCCCAACTCTTTTTCTGCTTTCTGTATTTGCATACTGAGTGTGGGTTGCGATACAAAGCAATGTTCTGCGGCTGTTGCAAAATGCCGCCAGGTATCCACGGCGATGATGTATTCCAATTGCACAAAAGTCATATTGATAAATTTTGCTCCGCCAGTATTACTTTATCAGTATTTACTTGCAGCAGGTGATCCACTCCTTCTTTCAACGCATAATTTTCTTTTGCATGACTTACAGGAAATCCGAAACAAACCGGGTAATTAAACGAGCGTAAATGATCATGCAATATGGCGTCTATTTCCTGTCCGAAGGGAAACAGGGTATCTTTCAACTCCGTAAAACCGCCGATGATCAATCCGGCAAGGCCATCCAGCATACCGCTTCGTTTCAGTTGAATCATCATGCGGTCGATATTGTAAATGTATTCACCGATATCTTCCAGGAAAAGTATTTTTCCTTCGGTATGAAGAGCCGATCGGCTGCCAACCAAATGAGCAACCAGGGATAAGTTGCCGCCGATCAACTGCCCTTTCGCAATGCCCGTTTTGTTAAAGGGATGAGGGACGCAACTGTAATTGCCGGGCTTACCGGTCAGGGCAGCCCTGAGTGATTGTACAAATTCATTTTCATAGCCTCCTTCATTAAAAGCGCCCGCCATTGGTGCATGCAGTGTGGCTATTTTCAATTGTTCGTGTATATGGGCATGCAGAACGGTCACATCACTGAAGCCGATCAGCCATTTGGGGTGTTGCGCAAATGTTGTAAAATCAAGTGCATCGATGATCCGGCTCAAACCGTATCCGCCACGTGCGCAGAGGATTGCTTTCACGGATACATCATCCAGCATTTCCTGCAGGTCGGCAGCCCGTTCTGCATCGGTGCCTGAAAAATAATGGAACTGGTGGCCTACGGTCTTTCCAACTTTTACACGATAACCCCATGCCTGCAGTACTGTTAAGCAAGTAGCTGATTTATCGGCGGGCATGAAACCAGCGGGACAAACAACGCCAATCGTATCTCCGGGCGATAAATAAGGAGGGATCCTGATCATGAATATTGGGTTACTTATTTTTAGGTTTGGGTTTGTTGATATGGGCAATGGTTTCCTTCTTCCGGCCGGCTTCCCGCAACGCTTTGTCGATCAGCATTTCTATTTGTCCGTTCACACTCCGGAAATCATCGGCCGCCCATTTCTCCAACTGGGAATAGGTTTGCGCGTCGATCCTCAATACAAATGATTTCTTGTTCAATGTGCCTGTTTGAGCCTGTTATTGGTAAAGCGTGCCTGTATTCAGCACAGGGGTAGCCGCTTTCTCACCGCAAAGTACTACCATCAGGTTACTTACCATGGAAGCTTTTTTATCTTCGTCCAGTTCCACGATCTGTTTTCTCGACAGCAATTCCAATGCCATCTCTACCATGCCTACCGCACCTTCCACGATCTTGGTGCGGGCAGCTACAATGGCCGTGGCCTGTTGTCTTTGCAGCATAGCGCCTGCAATCTCGGGAGAATAAGCCAGGTGACTGATGCGTGCCTCCGTAATAACGATCCCTGCTTTGGTCAGTCGCTCGTTCAGCTCATTTTCCAGTAACTGCGTTACTTTTTCACCACCATCACGCAACGTTACAGGTGCGTGTTCATCTTCAATGTTGTCATACGGACAAATAGAAGCCAGGTGGCGAATGGCCGCTTCGCTCTGGTTGATCATGTACTGCGAAAAGCTCACCACGTCGAACACCACTTTGTAAGTGTCCTGTATCTGCCACAGGATCACGGCGGCGATCTCAATGGGGTTACCCATTTTATCGTTCACCTTGAGCTTGGCGCTTTCCAGGCTCTGCGAACGGAGATTCACTTTCTGCTGTGTGAACAGCGGGTTCACAAACAACAATCCATTCTCTTTGACAGTTCCTACATACTTACCAAAAAAAGTAAGCACCACCGCATAATTGGGTTGTACGATGATGAGCCCCTTCAACACCACAACAATCGCAATAAAGCCAAGGACAATGAAAAATATTTCCACAGCGGGCGGATTGGCCGGGCCGGAAGCAGACTGGATGATCAGGCTGATGTTGAGTATCAGTATGACAAGAGCCACCAATAAGGCTCCGAAACCGGGTATCCCTTTTCGAATCTTTTCCATAAGAATTATTTTGATATTAAAATGATATCAAACCTACAAAAACTTCCCGAATATCCAAATCCGCTACATATCTTATTTTTGCAATTCCCTATAAAGACAGGAAGAAACATTATGAAGGATCCGAAGCGATATTTGATCACGGCAGCGTTGCCCTATGCCAACGGCCTCAAGCACATCGGCCACCTGGCCGGGGCCTATTTGCCTGCCGATATTTATGTACGTTACCTCAAAGCGCAACAGCGCGATGTAGTATTTGTGTGCGGAAGCGACGAACACGGCACTGCCATTCCCATACAGGCCACCAAGGAAGGCACTACGGCCCAGGCCATTATTGATAAATACCATCCCATCATTGAAGAGAATTTCAGGGAACTGGGCATTGCATTCGATATTTACCACAGAACCAGCGCTCCTATCCATCACCAGACGGCACAGGAATTCTTTACAGCATTGAATGAGAAGGGAGACCTCGAGACAAAAGAGACCGAGCAGTATTACGACGAAGAAGCCAAAAGCTTCCTGGCCGACCGTTATATCAAAGGCACTTGTCCCAATTGCGGTTACGAGAATGCCTATGGCGACCAATGCGAACGTTGCGGAAAGAGTTTGAGTCCGGACGAGCTCATCAACCCTGTAAGCACCCTCAGCGGTAAGCCCCCGGTAAAAAAATTAACCAGGCACTGGTATCTGCCACTCAACCGGCACGAAGATTTCCTGCGGGAATGGATATTGAAAGAGCATGCCGAAGACTGGCGCGCCAATGTCTTAGGCCAGTGCAAAAGCTGGATCGATGGCGGCCTGCAGCCGAGGGCTGTTACGCGCGACCTCGACTGGGGTATTAAAGTACCATTGCCCGATGCGGAAGGGAAAGTATTGTACGTATGGTTCGATGCGCCCATCGGTTATATCAGCGCTACCAAGCAATGGGCATTGGATCATGGCAGAGACTGGACGCCCTACTGGCAGGATAAAGACACCAAACTCGTTCACTTCATCGGAAAAGACAATATCGTTTTCCACTGCATCATTTTCCCGGTGATGCTGAAATTGCATGGCAATATCCTGCCCGACAATATTCCCTCTAACGAGTTCATGAACCTGGAAGGCGACAAAATGAGCACCAGCCGCAACTGGAAGCTCGAGATGCAGGATTATATCAACGATTTCATCCGCAAAGAAAATGGCGGAAGCCAGATGGCCGATGTGTTGCGTTATTATTTAACGCAGATCGCCCCCGAAACCAAAGACAGCGAGTTTGTTTGGAAGGGATTCCAGGATGCCAATAACAGTGAACTGGTAAGCATCTTCGGCAATTTTGTGAACCGAACTTTTGTGCTCATGCACAAACTCTGTAAAGGAAAAGTTCCCCCTTATCACACAGCTGTAGCCGATGGGTTGGACGCACAAACCATTGCTGAGATCAAACAAACAAAAGAAAAAGTAGAACAGTTACTGGAAGCATACCGTTTTCGTGAGGCTTTGTTTGAAGTGATTAACCTGGCTCGTATTGGTAACCAGTATATGCAGAAAAAAGAGCCCTGGATACTGGCAAAGAAACTGGAAGCGCAGCCGGAAGTGCAGCAGTTGATCGATAACTGCCTGCACATCTGCCTCCAACTCACCGCCAACCTGGCCATCCTCATCAACCCTTTCCTTCCGTTCACGGCTAAAAAAATGCTGCACATGATGAAGGTGGTAGAGAAAATGCTGAGCTGGGAGAACGCCGGTAGTATGAAATTATTGAGCGTAGGTTATTCGCTCAGGGCCCCCGAGTTATTGTTCAGAAAGATAGAAGACGATGAGATCAATGCGCAAATAGAAAAACTCAAATCTGCCAGTGCAACCAAAGAAGCGCCAGCAGTCAACACAAAACAAATGACACCCGAACAATCAGCAACCAGCAATCAGAAATCAGCAATCGTTTTCGATGATTTTGCAAAGATAGACCTGCGTGTTGGCACCATTGTAAGCGCAGAAAAAGTAGAGAAAGCAGATAAGTTGTTGAAATTGCAGGTAGACTTGGGATCTGAGACACGCACCATTGTTTCGGGTATTGCGCTTCACTTCAAACCGGAAGAGATCGTAGGTAAACAGGTAACCGTGGTTACCAATCTCGCTCCGCGTAAAATGCGCGGTATTGAAAGCAATGGGATGATATTAATGGCCGAAGACAATGGCAAGCTGCACTTTATCAATCCGGAAGACAAAATCAATTCCGGAAGCACAGTGAGTTAAAATAATGACCCGATGGCTCAATATGCAATGGCTCAATGGAAGAAGATTTCCATTGAGCCATTGTTTTATGATATACGCTCATTGAGCATAGGGCTATTGAGCCATTAAAAACTGACGCATTCTTTCAGCTCCTTCTCGCTATAGGCAAGTCCATACTGTTTCAGCACATCATCGGGAACACCATTCCATTGATTGGGCGTGTTGCCTTTATACCCCAGGTCTTTCACACCCATTTCGGAAGTAAAGAACCCGGTCACTGTAAGATTGCGCATGAGATTGAAGAAAGATACACCTTGTTTCATCTCTGGTTTTGCCTTGGCTGGATAAGCGATCTGGTCTACCATGGCAATTTGCTGCTGGTGATCACAATCCGTAAATGCTTTACCATACTGCTTCAGGCATTGTACATCGAGCCAGCGCAAGCCACCGCGCATAGGCGTCTGGTGTTTGGGCATGTCTTTTACGATGAACTCCAGGAAGTCGGGCACTTTGGCATCACTGGCGCTGCCACTCACTGCATCTTTGGGTACAATGATATCTGCCAGCACTGTAAGTGTGGCCATTTCCTGTGCCGTGAAGAATTTATCGTTGAGTTTTTTCAGGTAATCCTTTTCTTCCTGCATGCGATCAGCGTCTGCACCCGTATCGGCAACCGCAGTTGCTGCTTTCTTTTCGCCTGGCTTACAAGCCTCAATGATGAGGCCAGTGGATACGGTTCCTACTACCAGGGCTTTAATGGATTTTCTTCTGTCCATTGTTATAAGTTTTGTTTTTTCATTTCATCGATGATGTATTCAGATGCCCTCATGGAGAGCGCAAGGATGGTCCAGGTAATGTTCTTATCGGCCTGTGAAGTGAACTGACTGCCATCTACACAGAACAATGTTTTACAATCGTGTGCCTGGCTCCATTTGTTGAGCGCCGACGATTTACGATCGGCTCCCATACGTACGGTTCCTGCTTCGTGAATGATATTACCCGGGTTACTCAATCCGTAATTATTCTTCTCATTATCATCGCCGCCCCAGGTAATCACGGCACCCATGTTGTGCATGATTTCCTTGAAGGTCTCTTTCATGTGCTTGGCCTGCTTGATCTCGTAGTCGGAATGTTTTACATTGAAACGCAAAACAGGGATACCATATTTGTCCACTACATTGGGATCTATCTCGCAGAGGTTATTGTAATTCGCTACGGCTTCTCCCCTTCCTGCCATACCAACATTGGCGCCATAAAAGAAACGCGCATCTTCTTTCAGGGAAGCACCGTAACCGCCCGTCTCTTTGGTTTTACCATTCACGGCATATTTACCATTGAGATTTTCCAGGCCAAAACCAAAGCCATAAGCCGGTTGCGACATGCCGCCCCAATATTCAATATGATAACCGCGAGGGAAATCGAGTTTTTTATTGTCGAGCCACCAGGGGGTATATACGTGCATACCGCCCACCCCATCTTCATTGTAACGTTTACGGCCGAAAAGCTGTGGCAATACACCACCCAGTGCAGCACCGGTTGAATCGTGCAGGTACCTGCCCACCACATTGCTCTCATTGGCCAGGCCATTCGGATGGCGGGTTGATTTGGAATTGAGCAATAAGCGGGCCGTTTCACAAGCGCTGGCAGCGAGTATCACAACACGGCCACTCACCTGGTATTCCATCATATCTCTTTTGCTCACATAAGAAATACCGGTTGCCAGTCCTTCTGCATTGGTTAATACTTCACGGGCCATCGCCTGTGTAATCACATCCAGGTTACCTGTTGTAGCACCGGGAATTACCAGGGCTGAAGAAGAAGAAAAATCGGCATAGAGCTTACAACTACGGTTACACTGTCCGCAATACACGCAGGCCCCACGCTCATCATTGATCTTCTTGGTGAGGATCGACAAACGGGATGGGATTACCGGTATACCTATGCCGGTAGCTGCTTTCTTGATCATCAGTTCATGCAAGCGGGGCTTGGGCGGTGGCAGGAAAATACCATCCGGGTCATTGGGCAATCCTTCATTAGAGCCATATACACCCAACAACTTATCTACCTTATCATAATATGGTTTGATGTCGTCATAACTGATGGGCCAGTCATCACCCAATCCATCAATACTTCTGCGTTTGAAATCCTTCGGACCGAAACGCAATGATATCCTTCCCCAGTGATTGGTACGGCCGCCGATCATGCGCGCGCGCCACCATTCCCACTTGGTTCCTTCGGCCATTGTATAAGGTTCTCCATCAATATCCCATCCCCAGAAACAGCCATCGAAATCGCCGAATGGGCGAAACTTGGTGCTGGCACCACGACGGGGCGATTCCCAGGGATTTTTAAATTGAGAAGAATGAATTTTAGGATCGTAATCGGCCCCTGCTTCGAGCAGGCAGACCTTGAGACCGGCCTTGGCCAGCATATAGGCAGCCATTCCACCACCGGCGCCCGATCCTACAATGACAGCATCATACTTTTTAGATTCTTTTTTGATCTGAAGATCACCCATAAAACAACAATTTGAAGTGTGTTCGTTAGAGCAATGAAAGTAAAGCTTTTTGAGTTAATACATGCGTGTTTTTAAAAAGAAAAAAACGATTTAGCAAAAGATTGCATGCATGAAAAAGCCACTATTTGCATAGCGGCCTCTTCAGGGTTAGCGTATATATGTTTTCAAAGAGACGTCCGTTTGCCTAACTGCAACCCATGCTGTTACCGCAATTCAGGCACTTGTAACAGGTACCGCTGCGAATGGTAATATGTCCGCATGTGTTACAAGCCGGTGCATCACTCTGCATATTTTTAGCAGCAGCATTCACAGCATCTAACCCTGCTTCTGCTTTAACAGGTGCGGCTGCTCGCTGTAATTTTTGCGGTTGTGCAGCCGGTGTAACATTGGCCGAAGGCGCTGTTACTCTTATGCTGCTCAACTCTGGCTTGCCCAGCAAAGTGGCATCCCCATCATCATCGCCCAGGTTGCCTACCTGCGGTCTGTCCAGCACATGCACCAGGTCTGTACGGCCCAGGTACTCATAAGCCAATACACGGAATACAAAATCAACCAGTGAAGTAGTAGTCTTGATATTGGGATGGTCTACCATACCAGCCGGCTCAAACTTAGTGAACACAAATTTCTCTACGAACTCTTCCAACGGAACACCGTACTGCAAGCCAACAGAAATGGCAATGGCAAAACAGTTCATGAAGCTGCGCAGCGTAGAGCCTTCCTTCGCCAGGTCTATGAATATTTCACCCAGTGTACCATCTGCATATTCTCCTGTGCGGAGGAACAATACCTGACCGCCGATTTTGGCTTTCTGTGTAAAACCCCTGCGCTTGGCAGGCAAGGATTTTTTCTCTACGATGAGCGATAACTGGCGCTTCAGCTTGGTGTCGGTAGAAGCCTGCATGCGTTTGTGTACTTCATCCAGCAATTCATCTACTGTAAGCTGGCTCATGTCTACAATATTGGAAGCCGTATCTGCAACAGCCACTTTTTCTTCTTCTGCTTCCGCCGATTTTTTCTTTTTATCGGAAGATTTATTGCTCAACGGCTGGCTCAGTTTGGAACCATCGCGGTAAAGGGCGTTGGCTTTCAATCCCAGTTGCCAGCTCAGCAAATAACAGTCCGCAATCTCTTCTACTGTTGCTTCATGTGGCAGGTTGATGGTCTTGGAAATGGCGCCGCTGAGGAAAGGCTGACAAGCCGCCATCATACGGATATGTCCATACGCGTGGATATAACGCTCTCCTTTCTTGCCGCATTTATTTGCACAGTCGAATACCGTCAGGTGCGCGTCTTTGAGATAAGGAGCACCTTCCACCGTCATGGTACCACATACATAATCATTGGCTGCTTCAATTTCTGCTTCGCTGAAACCGATCGCTTCCAGCAGGTTGAAATTCCAATCGCTGTACTGCGCTTCTGTAAAGCCTAAACGCTGCATACATTCATCACCCAGTATAAAACGGTTGAAGATGAAACCGATCTCAAAAGCAGATCGCGCAGCGCCGTTCAGTTTTTCAATCTCAGTAGCAGTAAATCCTTTCTCACTCAGGCTTTGCGGATTGATGAAAGGAGCGCCCTCAAAGCTCGCAGCACCTACTGCATATTTTTCAATGGCTTCCGCTTCTTTAGCATTATAGCCAAGGTTCTTCAATGCCTGTGGAACCGACTGGTTGATGATTTTGAAATAACCACCGCCTGACAATTTTTTAAATTTCACCAATGCGAAATCAGGTTCTACACCGGTAGTATCGCAATCCATTACCAGGCCAATGGTTCCGGTAGGTGCAATCACAGTTGTTTGCGCATTGCGGTAGCCATGCTGTTCGCCTAACTGAACCGCTTCATCCCATGCACGGGTAGCGGCTTTCAACAGGTAATCGGGACAATGCGTGGCTTTGATACCCTGTGGTTTGATTTCAATACCTACATACGCATCCTCCGCATCATAAGCAGCGGCGCGGTGGTTGCGCATTACACGCAGCATGTCTTCTTTGTTCTCCTCGTATTTATCAAATGTGCCAAGGAAGGCAGCGATCTCTGCAGATGTTTTATACGCGATACCCGTCATGATAGCAGATATAGCACCTGCAATACCACGGGCTTCTTCACTATCGTAAGCAATACCACTCACCATAAGCATAGAACCCAGGTTAGCGAAGCCGAGTCCGAGTGTACGGTAATCGTAAGAAAGTTGCGCCACTTCTTTAGAAGGGAATTGTGCCATCAACACAGATACTTCCAGTACGGTAGTCCACAAACGCGTAGTATATTCAAAACCTGCTACATCAAACACATTGGTCTCATCATCATGAAACTTGCGCAGGTTGATGGAAGCCAGGTTACAGGCCGTATTGTCGAGGAACATGTATTCCGAGCAGGGGTTCGATGCATTGATGCGGCCGCCTTTCGGACAGGTATGCCATTCGTTGATGGTAGTATCATATTGTGTTCCGGGATCGGCGCAACGCCATGCTGCGTAAGAGATCTGGCTCCACACTTCTCTTGCCGGCACTTTCTTCATCACACGGCCATCGGTACGCGCTTTCAGTTCCCAGTCGCCGCCTTCTTCCAGCACTTTAAAGAAACTGTTAGGGATGCGCACAGAGTTGTTTGAATTTTGTCCGGATACCGTAGCATACGCTTCTCCCTCGTAACTGTTATCATATCCTGCAGCTACCAATGCGGCCACTTTATCTTCTTCCTGCACTTTCCAGTTGATGAATTCCATTACTTCGGGGTGATCCAGATCGAGACAAACCATTTTGGCTGCCCGTCGTGTAGTGCCGCCGCTCTTGATAGCGCCTGCAGCGCGGTCACCTATTTTGAGAAAGCTCATCAGTCCGCTTGAAGTACCCCCTCCACTTAACTTCTCTCCACCACCACGAATCTGTGAGAAGTTGGTACCTACGCCTGATCCGTACTTGAAAATGCGGGCCTCACGGGTCCACAGATCCATGATACCACCTTCATTCACCAGGTCGTCGTTCACGCTGAGAATGAAACAGGCATGGGGTTGTGGGCGCTCATACGCGTTGGTGGATTTTTTCAGTTTACCATCTTTGGGATCTACGAAATAATGACCCTGCGGTTTGCCGGTGATGCCATAGCTCTCGTGCAAACCGGTATTGAACCATTGGGGTGAATTGGGTACGCAAGCCTGGTTGAGGATGCTGTATACCAACTCATCGTAAAACACCTGTGCATCTTTGGCCGATGCGAAATACCCGTAACGCTCTCCCCACACACGCCAGCAATTGGCCATACGATGTGCCACCTGTTTTACGCTGGTTTCCCTGCCTACCGAACCATCTGGCTGGGGTACCCCGGCTTTGCGGAAATATTTTTGGGCGAGAATGTCCGTTGCGATCTGGCTCCATTGTTTCGGAACCTCTACATTGTTCATTTCAAAAACCTTTTCACCATTAGGGTTTTTGATAACACTGTCGCGGTAATCGTATTCGAACTGGTCAAAAGGGCTTACACCCTCTGCTGTAAAGCGGCGGCTGAACTGTAAACCTTTGGAAGTGCGTGGGTTAGCCATGTAAGTATAGTTTTTAGCGGGTTTGTTGGTTTAGTCCCTGGTTAACGAATTGTTAAGCGGTTGACGAAAATATCTTTCCATTTTCACAATTCAAGGCCGGAAATATCCACTGCTTGTGGATAAGGCATGTGGATTTTTTCGTACCTCCAATCAGGGTTGCATTTGCTGGAAAATGCACACATGGTAGAAATATTTTTGATCTTTTTGTAGTTTAAATGAACTTTTTTTCGTAAATAAAAAAGCCGGATTCCGAGGGCTTAAGCCTTTTACAAACACAAAAAACGCTCCAGGCAGCTACTTCTACCGAAATATGTATCTTTCCATGGATTTTTTTGCATTTTTGCAACAGCATCTATCCAATATTGAATGAAGCAAGCATTGTACAACCAATTTGTAGAGAAGAAAAGAACGGGCAGGAAATCTTTTGCGGTATTGATCGACCCCGATAAGGTAGATGACCAAAAGATCGCGCAACTGGTGCGATTGGCCACTGATGCTAAAGTCGATTATTTTTTCGTGGGCGGCAGTTTGGTCATTTCCAGTCACCTCGACGATTGCATCCGCCAGCTCAAAGCTTCCTGCGCTATTCCTGTTGTTTTATTCCCCGGCTCGCCTTCCCAGGTGAGTAAATATGCCGATGCGTTATTATATCTTTCACTCATATCTGGCCGCAACCCGGAACTGTTGATTGGTCAGCATGTGATCAGCGCTCCTTTTGTAAAGAAAAGCGGGCTCGAGATTATGCCCACCGGTTATATGGTCATCGACGGAGGGGCGCCCACCACTGTGTCTTATATTTCCAACGCAACGCCTATTCCGGCCGACAAGAATGATATTGCCATGTGTACGGCCATGGCGGGAGAAATGCTGGGAATGAAACTCATCTACATGGATGCAGGCAGCGGCGCCAAGCGGCCCATACCTGAATCCATGATAGAGAAAGTAGCGCGTCACATTGAAGTGCCGTTGATCATCGGCGGAGGCATTATTGATCCCGTTAAAGCCTATCTCAACTGCAAGGCAGGAGCCGATGTGATTGTAGTGGGCAATGCGATTGAAAAAGATCCTACACTGATCAAAGAATTGAGCGCAGCCGTGCACAGTATTCCTGTGCAGGTATAGCTGCGTAGTTAAAATATCCCCCCATCAGTCTGCCCATATGCAGCAAGTGTATACTATTTGTTTTCAAAACGAAATTTGAAAATATGAAACGTTTATTGTGTACCACTAACTTCTTTTTTTGTATGCTGATTACCAACGCACAAACCGAAGGCCCTGTTTACAAAACCATTGCAGATCAATTTGAACAGCTGTACAACACACAGCAGGGCGATAGCATTTTTGCCATGTTTTCCGTTGAGATGCAAAAAGCGCTTCCAATAGATAAAACCAACGCGTTCCTGTCGGGCTTATACCGACAGGCTGGTAAAATCAAACAGCGGGAATTCACAAAGTACCAGTCGACTTTCGCTTCTTATAAAACTCATTTTGAAAAGGCTTTGTTCGCCGTAAACATTTCTGTGGATGAGCATCATAAAATCAATGGTTTTTTGGTAAAAGCCTTTGTTGACGAACCCCTTCCCCAAATAGACCGGAACCAGACCAAGCTCCAATTACCCTTCACAGGTGTATGGACTGTTCTTTGGGGTGGCGATACCAAAGAGCAAAATTATCATGTGGTATCTACCGTACAGAAAAATGCCTTTGATATAGAGATAACGGATGAACAAGGGCATTCATACAAAACAGATGGACAAACCAATGAAGATTATTATGCCTTCGGCAAGCCGCTGACTGCCCCTTGTGATGGTACGGTTGTATTGGTTGTGGATGGCATCAAAGACAATAAACCGGGTGTTATGAACCCGGCTTATAGCCCTGGGAATAGCGTGATTATTAAAACGGAAAAAAATGAATACTTGTTCTTCGCCCATTTCAAACAACATTCTATCCAGGTAAAGCAGGATCAAAAAATAAAACAGGGACAATTGCTGGGACTCTGCGGGAACTCAGGCAATTCATCAAAACCTCATTTGCATTTTCATATCCAGAATACAGAGGATATAAACAAAGCCACGGGGGTGAAATGTTATTTCGATCAAATACAGGTGAACGGTCAGCTTAAAGCCGATTATTCACCTGTAAAAAATGATAAAATATCATCTCCTGCCTTATAAAAACTTCTTACCTGTTCACTGTTTTCATAGAAGCTTCGGGATAGCGGTCACCTGCGGCTACATTGCGGGGTGCTATTGCATCAATCGCTTTCAAATCTTCTTTACTGAGGGAAACTTTTAATGAACCGATATTCTCTTCGAGGTATTTGATTTGCTTGGTGCCCGGAATAGGGAAAATATGATCTCCCTGCGCCATTACCCATGCCAACGCCAATTGCGAAGGAGTGCAACCTTTTTCAGTAGCAAGGTCCTGTATCTTTCGCACCAACTCCAGGTTCTTTTGAAAATTCTCTCCCTGGAAACGGGGTGAAAACCTTCTCCAGTCATCTTCCGCCAGGTCATCGAAGCTTTTCAATTGCCCGGTAAGAAATCCACGGCCCAATGGAGAATACGCCACAAACGCAATTCCCAACTCCTGGCAGGTTTGCAGTAATTCATCTTCCGGTTCACGGCTCCAGAGCGAATATTCTGTCTCCAGTGCAGTGATAGGATGAACAGCATGCGCTTTACGCAAGGTTTGCGGCGAAGCTTCAGACAAACCAATCGCCCTCACTTTACCTTCGGCTACCAGTTGTGCCATGGCCCCTACGGTTTCTTCAATAGGCGTTTCCGGATCTACCCGGTGTTGGTAATACAGGTCAATGGTATCTACCTGCAATCTTTTGAGGCTGGCTTCGCAGGCCGACCGCACATATTCGGGTCTGCCGTTAACACCCCTTGCCGAAGGATTGTCCGGATACCTGACGATACCAAACTTGGTAGCCAGCGTAATATCGTTACGAATACCTTTCAACGCTTTTCCAATCAGTTCTTCGTTGTGAAAAGGACCATACATATCAGCTGTATCCCAGAAACGCACGCCCAGGTCATGGGCCCTGTGCAAAGTTTTCAAGGAATTTTCATCATCTCTCTTTCCATAAAAATCGCTCATGCCCATGCAACCCAATCCTATTGCAGAAGCGGTCAAACCCTGACTACCCAATTTTTTTGATTTCATAATGATCTGTTTAAGATGAATTGTTTTGTCATGTAAAATTATTAGACCCTGTCAAGACAGTTATTACCTGATTGAAACCATTCATTACAAAATTCAATCCTAATTCAAACTCCTGAAAAACGACGGTGTTACCTGCGTTTGTTTCTTGAAAAAATTGTTGAAGTGCGATGGTTCTTCAAAACCCAGGCAGTAACCGATCTCGGCAATATTCCAATCGGTGTGCTTCAACAAAGACTTGGCTTCACTCACCAGCCTTTCTGCTATTACGCCTGTGGTGGTTTTACCTGTGGTTGCCTTCACAGCTTTATTCAGGTGATTCACATGTACTGCCAACTGCTCGGCAAAGTTGACTGCCGAGCGCATATCAAATCGCTGCGATGTGTTTTCGATGGGGAACTGTCTTTCCAGCAATTCAGTAAATACCGCGGTGATGCGCGCCTTGGCATCTGTGTGCCGGCAGAGGCTTTCGGAAGGCCCCATTTTAAGTGCGTAGTGGATCAACTCGGTAACATAACTCTTCTGCAGATCGAACTTGAACGCATAATCCGATTGCATTTCATTCAGCATCTTGTTGAATATCTGGCTCACTTCCCTGTCCTGTTCCTTGTTGAGTATATAGGACGGATTGCCGCCTGGTTTGAACATCGGCAGGTCGCCGAATTCATTCCGTATCCTGTCGGCAAAAAAGGATTTGGAGAAGATGCAGAAAAAACCGGTCTTGTCATCCGATAAAGATTCAAGGGCATAAGGAACCAGCGGGTTAAAAAAGATCAGCGTAGTACCGGATATCTCAATGCTCTTATCGGCATAATGGTACAGGTTATGTCCGCGGATCAGGCTGATCTTGTAAAAATCCCTGCGGCTGTACACGACTTTGTTCTTGCATTTCTCCATTTGAAAAACGTTGAAATGTCCCATGCCTTCGTGCAGGTTGGCCGGAAGAATATTGAATTTGTCTCTGTAAAAATCTTCGATTGTTTGCATAAGTTGCGCTCTCAGGATGTTTTCGATTGCTATACAAATTTAAACAACTTCAACTTCGCAAGTTTCGGGTTTTATGGCTACCCTATGCGTTTTAGTTTTGTTTTATAATTAACACCCATGAACGACCAGGAAAATATCAACTACGGACGTGTGGCAGCGGCCATTGATTATATCAGGGAAAATTTCCGTTCGCAGCCCGACCTCGATGAAATTGCAGAAAAAGTACATCTGAGTCCCTTTCATTTTCAACGGCTTTTTACGGAATGGGCAGGCACCAGTCCGAAAAAATTCCTGCAATACATCAGTATCGCCCATGCCAAAAAAATGCTCAAAGAAGAGCAAGCTACCCTCTTCGAAACAGCTTATGAAACGGGACTTTCCGGAACCAGCCGCCTGCATGATCTTTTTATTCATATAGAAGGCATGACGCCTGCCGAATACCGCGACGGGGGAAAAAGCCTGGCCATCAATTATAGTTTTGCAGAAAGTCCTTTTGGCAATATCCTCGTGGCTTCTACCCCCAAAGGCATTTGTTATATGGCTTTTGCCGATGACTCGGAGCAATCATTTGAAGCGCTGCGCAAACAGTTTCCTCATGCGCAGTTCAGGCAGGTAGTGGATATGATCCAGCAAAATGCGTTGTACATTTTTACGCAGGACTGGAAAAACCTCGGCCAGGTGAAGCTGCACCTCAAAGGCACCGATTTTCAATTAAAAGTCTGGGAAACACTGCTCAAGATACCTTTGGGGCGGCTGGCAACTTATGGTACTATTGCACAACAAATAGCGCAGCCCCATGCAGCGAGGGCCGTTGGAACAGCCATCGGAAGTAACCCCGTGGCATACCTCATCCCTTGTCACCGCGTTATTCAATCGACCGGCATCTTTGGCGGTTATATGTGGGGACCTACCCGCAAAACAGCGATCATTGGCTGGGAAGCCGCCCGGACACTGCATACGTAATGCACCTAAAATTTGAAAAGATGGATTTATTCGGCAATAGCATAAATGAAACCACCAACCTGCTTCCCAAAGACGGCATCGTCAATTATTTTGGGAAGTTGTTGTCAAGAAAAGCAAGCGATCATTATTTTGATCGCTTGTTGGAAGACATCCAGTGGAAAAACGATGAAGCCATCATTCTCGGCAAACACATTATTACCAAGCGCAAAGTAGCCTGGTATGGCAACAGCAACTATGCCTACACCTACTCTAATGTGACTAAGCAGGCGCTTATCTGGACCAAAGAACTACTTGAATTAAAAGCGCTGGTAGAAGAACAAACAGAGACTGTTTTCAATTCCTGTCTGCTTAACCTCTATCACAATGGTGATGAAGGAATGGCCTGGCACAGCGACGATGAAAAATCGTTGGGAATCAATACCACCATTGCTTCTCTCAGTTTTGGCGCCGAACGGAAATTTGCTTTCAAACACAAAAGAACAGGTGAAAAAGTTGCCCTTGTTTTAGAATCTGGCAGCCTACTTGTAATGAAAGGGGCTACTCAAACGCACTGGCTGCATCGCCTGCCTCCTACCAAACTGGTTTCAAAACCCAGAATCAATCTTACTTTCAGAACCATTTACGATCTTTAGGTTTCTCAAACCCGGCAATATGTCTCTTTATAAAAAAATCAATCCTTTTTCAAAGCCAAACAACGATATTGGTTTCACCACCAATACCAGCCAGATCCTGGGCGGCCGGTTCATCAATAAAGACGGCAGTTATAACCTGGTAAAAGAAGGCATGCCTTTCTGGAAAAGGGTAAGCATATTCCACGACATGCTTACCCTGCCCCAGTGGAAATTCATCAGCATCATTGTGCTGTTTTATTTTGTCATCAATTTTGTTTTCGCTGTTGTTTATTACCTGTTGGGGCCATCTCAAATGTCGGGGCTGCCTGCTGGCGATCAGTGGAAAATATTCAAGGAACTGTTTTATTTCAGTACACAGACTTTCACAACTGTTGGCTACGGGCATATTTATCCCGTTGGCGATGGAGCCAGCCTGGTATCCGGACTCGAAGCACTGACCGGCTTCTTATCACTGGCCATTGCTACCGGTTTGATCTATGGACGTTTCTCCAAACCCAGGAGCTACCTGGCATTCAGCGATCATGCATTGGTTGGTCCGTATAAAAACGGTACAGGCATTATGTTCCGTTTTGCTGCTATCAAAGACAAACATACCCTTACCGATTTGGAAGTAAGGCTGAATGTGGGCATGCAGGTGTTGGAAAACGATGCGCTCATGTACAAGTACTTTTCATTGAACTTGGAAAGATCCCGCGTGGAAAGTATGCCCATGAGCTGGACCGTTGTGCACCCCATAGACGAGAACAGTCCCTTCTCCGGTTTTACCGAAGACGATATGAAAAATGCTGATGTGGAATTGTATGTTATGCTGAAAGGGTTCGACGATGTATTTTCCAACTTTGTTCAGCATCGCACTTCCTACACTTACAACGAAATACTCTTTAACCGCAAGTTCGTACCCATGTACCGGGAGAGTGAGGATGGCAGCGTCACCATCCTGGAATTGCACAAACTGAACGTGCATGAAATAATGAACTGATCTATTTCAACCCGGCAGTATCTACCCGCGAAGGCGTTTCCTTTCCGTTCACGATACCTCTTGAACTCAATGCAATGGCTTTGATGATCATGGTCATGTTATCGAGGTCCAGCGTTCCTATTTCGTCGCTCGCTTTGTGGTAATTGGGTTCGCTGTCCATCTTCGATGTAGAGATCGTATGCGCAGGAACGCCCAAACGCGCAAGGGTAGCATTATCTGAGCGATAGAATAATTGTTGATCGGGATAAGGATCCGGATAAAAATTAAAACCGGTTCCTTGCAGGTTGTCTTGCAGTATCTTGCCCATATCTGTTTTTTCATACCCGGTGATGTAAGCAGAATTCCTTCCCCACTTGCTTTCTGTTCCAATCATTTCAATATTGAACATGGCTTTCACTTCTTCGGGGTTGAATTGTTTTGAAAAATAAGTGGCTCCGAATCCTCCTGCTTCTTCTGCTGTAAAAGCAGCAAAAATGAGGGTGCGTTCGTTATTATTCAATGCCTTGAAATATTTAGCCAGCATCATCACTGCTGTAGTGCCTGCCGCATCATCATTGGCTCCGTTGTAGATAGAGTCGTTATTGACCATATTCCGGGTATTGATGCCCAGGTGATCGTAGTGCCCGGAAAAAATAACATACTCATTGGGCTTGCTCTTGCCGGGCAGTACGCCTACCACATTGGCCAGTTTCATTTCCGTGATCTCATGTTTGGCCGTGATCGTGTAAGCAGCCGGTTTTTGGGTAGTGAGTACGAACACTACATTCTTATCTGTTTTGAAAAGGGCCGATTTCATGCGGGTAAGATTGCCGAACAAGTGGCCAAAACTGGTGTCTACCAGTACCAGGTAATTCTTATTCCCATTGAGCACTTTGCCTACCACGCTGCGTATATTATCATTTGCTGCCACGGTAACTGTTTCGTAACCTGAACGCTCATTGATAGTTAGTTCGGGCTTACAAGTGAACACGATCACATTCCTGCTGTCAACGGTTGCGCCATCGAAAGAACAGTTAACACCCAAAAGATTCGGGCGAACCATGGAAAAAGATTGCAGGTAAGTGCCGCTGTTTTTGAGTGTTTGTAATCCGGTCTGCTTGAATTCAGAAGCGATAAAAGCCGCTGCTTTTTCAATCCCCGGCGTAAAAACACGCCGCCCTTCCATATCATCCGCTGACAAAGTGCGTTCTATGCGCTCCACTTCTTTAACCTGGATTACCTGGTCGGCCGATGTTTGTGCAAAAGAAAATGTTGCTGCCAGTGAAGACAACAACACCGAAATAATTTTTTTCATTTCTGATGTATGATTTCTGATTTGAAGGAATCTGGAGCAATTATAAGCTCATCATTTCTTTAAACTTCACTGTTTGCCTCCGGCTAACTTCTATTTTTTCTCCTCCCTTGAGGTCTACCAGCAACCCACCATTGAAATAAGGTTCTATCTTTTCAATCCAGCGAAGGTTGATGATGTGTTTGCGGTTCGCACGGAAGAACATACGGTCATCGAGTCTTTCTTCGAGTGCGTTCAGTGATTTCAGGATAAGGGGTTTATGGGTGCCGAAGAATACTTTGGCATAGTTGCCCACACTTTCAAACAAACGTATCTCGCCCAGCTTCACAAACCAGCAGCGTTCGCCGTCTTTCACAAATACCTGGTCGAGCTCTGTCAGCGGGCCGCGGTTGATTCCGTTTACACCGACCGTTTCCTTGAATATTTCCACCTGCAATTTCTGGATGGCATCGGCCAGCCGCTTGGGTTCGATGGGCTTCAACAGGTAATCCAGCGCATTCACTTCAAATGCTTTGATAGCATACTCATCATAAGCTGTGGTGAAGATCACCCTGGGTGCTTTTTCCAGTTCCGCCAGCAGGTCGAACCCGGTTTTGCCGGGCATCTGTATGTCCAGGAAAATCAGGTCTGGATTCAGGTTCTCAATCTTTTCCACGCCATCGTCTACATTGGCCGCCTCTTCTATGATCTCAATATCGGAGTGGTCTTGCAGCAACTTTTTAAGTTCGTTGCGTGCAAGCCTTTCGTCATCAATGATAATTGCTTTGATCGCCATATTGCTAATTTATGAATAGAATTTATGAATTACAATTCCTTTACGGGCATGATCACTTTGGCTTCCACCATGCTGTCGTCCAGGTCGCGAATGGAGAAAGTGGCCTGTACACCAAAAAGCAGTTTGAGCCGGTTATGGGTGCTGTTGATACCGAAGCCGTCATTGCTGGCATTGCCATTCATCTGGCCCGTATTCTGCACAATCAGTTCGTGATGGTTGTCTTTGAAATCGGAAATGATACGGATAAGTCCCCCGCATTTTTGTTTTCCGATACCATGCTTGATGGCATTTTCTACCAGGGTTTGCAGCATCATCGGCGGAACGGGCTGGTCGAGGGTATCTTCATCGATATCATACGCCACTTGCAAACGGTCTTCAAAACGAATATGTTCAAGGGCCAGGTAATCTTTAACGATGCTCAATTCTTTTTCAAAAGGAACTGTTTCGAGTTTTTCGGCCAGCATGCTGCTGCGGAGTATATTGCTCAGTTCGGTGATGGCCGTCCGCGCCCGTTCCGGATTCTCATCCACCAGCGCCCTTATACTGTTGAGTGCATTGAAAATAAAATGCGGATTGATGTGCGACTTGATTGTTTTCAACTCCAGCTCTTTTACCAGGCTTTCCAGCCGCACTTTTTGTATTTCGCTTTTGGTACCCAATTCCACATAATGCCATACATAATAAATAGAAACCCATACCAATATCAGAGGCGATTCGAAGAGCAGGTTGATAAGGAATCGTTTCTCCACCGATACTTTTTTCTCGGGTAAATAAAGATGGAGCCATTCGGCCATGAGACTGTTGGCGAAATTGTAGACCACAATGATACCCACCACCACCACCGTGAGCAGCCACCATTTCTGCGCAACAACAGGTGGCTTCAATTTGAAGCGTATGATCAGTGCACGCAGTAAATGCGTGAAGGCAATACCCATGAGGATGGTTACGCCGGTCTTGGGGTAAAAGATTTTATTGGTCGGGTTCTCAAAGATAAATGCGAAGAAAATCATGGTCAGTCCGTAGAACAACCACCCCCCCACCTGGCACCACCAATATAATGTCACTTTTCTGCTTCTCATGTTAAGAACAAATATAGAGGGATTATTTCCCCACGTATCCCGGAAATTTGATTAAAGGCAAAATCGGTATCTGTTTGGTGCAAAAGCGTATTTTTACATTTTAAATTCTGCCTGAATGGAGATCAGACCCGGTCATTTACTACAATCCATCAACCATCCCGACGATCTCAAAAAACTCGGCCGTGAGCAATTGCAACAGGTCTGCGATGAACTGCGCCAGTATATAATCGACATCGTAAGCGTTCATGGCGGGCATTTTGCTGCCAGCCTGGGCGTAGTGGAACTTAGTGTAGCCCTTCATTACGTGTATAATACACCTTACGATCAATTGGTATGGGATGTGGGGCACCAGGCTTATGGGCACAAGATCCTTACCGGCAGGCGCGATAGTTTTGTCACCAACCGCAAGTATAAAGGTCTCAGCGGCTTCCCCAAACGCAGCGAGAGCATTTACGATACATTCGGCGTAGGTCATTCTTCTACTTCTATATCTGCCGCCCTGGGTATGGCCATGGCCGCCAAATACAAGGGCGAGCACCGCAAATCGGTGGCCATCATCGGCGATGGCTCCATGACTGCGGGTATGGCTTTTGAAGCGATGAACCATGCCGGCGTGGCCGACAGCGACCTGCTGATCATCCTCAACGACAACTGCATGAGCATCGACCCCAACGTAGGGGCCCTGAAAGAATACCTCACCGATATTACCACTTCACCCACTTATAACCGCTTGCGCGATGAAGTATGGAACCTGATGGGCAAGCTGCCTGTGGGTAAGAACTTCAGCAGGGATATGGCCAGCAAACTGGAAGCTGGCATGAAGGGTATGGTGAGCAAGAGCAGTAATCTTTTTGAATCGCTCAAGCTGCGTTATTTCGGTCCTATCGATGGCCACAATATTACCAAGCTGGTAGATACATTGAAAGACCTCCGCGAAATGCCCGGTCCCAAACTCCTGCACATCGTTACAGTGAAAGGAAAGGGTTATGCATTGGCCGAAAAGGACCAAACCAAATGGCACGCGCCCGGTTTGTTCGACAAAGTGACCGGCGAGATCTACAAGAAAAAAATAGAAACACCCCAGCCTCCCAAATACCAGGATGTATTCGGACATAGCATCATTGAACTGGCCGAACAAAACAGCAGCATCATGGGCGTTACACCGGCCATGCCCAGCGGCTCTTCCCTGAAATTCATGATGGAGAAAATGCCGCACAGGGCTTTTGATGTAGGCATTTGTGAGCAGCACGCCGTAACACTCAGCGCCGGCCTGGCTACCCAGGGTATGCGGGTATTCTGCAATATTTATTCTTCTTTCATGCAACGCGCCTACGACCAGGTAGTGCATGATGTAGCCATACAGAAATTACCTGTGGTCTTTTGTCTCGACCGCGCAGGGTTGGTAGGCGAAGACGGACCTACTCATCATGGCTGCTACGATATCGCTTACATGCGTTGCATTCCCAACCTGATCGTCAGCGCACCCATGAATGAGCAGGAACTGCGTAACCTCATGTACACGGCACAACTCGAAAGCAATCAATCGCCCTTTGTTATCCGTTATCCGCGCGGAGAAGGCGTTATGCCCGAATGGAGAACACCCTTCGAAGCCATTACCATTGGCAAGGGGCGCAGGTTGAAAACCGGTAAAGAAATAGCCATACTCAGCTTCGGTCATCCGGGCAACTTTGCTACTGCCGCCATTCGTGAATTGCGCACACAGGGCATTGATCCTGCGCATTATGATATGCGTTTTGTAAAACCCATCGACGAGGAATTACTCCATGAAGTATTCAGTCAGTACAGCAAGGTGGTAACAGTGGAAGATGGTACAGTAGTAGGTGGCTTCGGCAGTGCAGTACTGGAGTTCATGAACGCGCACGGGTACAAAGCATCACTGCGGATACTGGGCATACCTGACAGGCTGGTAGAACATGGTACACCCAAAGAATTGCATCGCGAATGTGCGTATGATGCGCAAGGTATTGCAGATGCTGTAAGGGATATGATGAAAGAGACGGTGAAAGTCAGCGTATCGGCCGGCGTTTAATTTTGGGCTTCTTCTTCGCCTATTTCTTCCGCACGGTTATCATTCCATTCTACAATGAAATTGTTGCGCCCTTCTCCTACCATCAGCTTCATGTAACGTTGCTGTGATAATTCAAGGATGGAAAGAAAGAGGAAGATGGCATGGATACGGTCTTCGCAAACTTCGAATACTTTTTCAAACGCTACTGTCTTTTCTTTTTCAATGAAGCCGAGCATATAATCGCGGCTCCCTTCCATGGTATAATTGTAGCGAACAACCGTATGCACCGGTTTATTCTGCCTGTCGTGCACCCTTTGCATTACCTTTTCAAAAGCTTTCATCAGCTTGAACATGGTAATGTTCTGTATTTCGGTTCCTTCTGAAGATTCTTCGCCGATCTCCGACAATTCTTTCTGCAGGTTGCCGCGCTTTACCATGAGCATGCGAATAGCTTCCATCTCTGCCATCTGCACCGCCGCTTCTTTGAACCGTTTGTATTCGAGTATTTTGTCAACCAGTTCCTGGCGCGGATCTATTTCATTACCCTGGGCATCGATCTCTTTACGTGGCAGCAACAGCCTGGCTTTGATGCGCATGAGCGTAGAAACAAAAAGAATGAATTCACTGCTCAGTTCAATGTTCAGTTTTTCTCCCTGGTGAATAAATTCCAGGAAATCATTGATGATCCGTGTAATGGGAATATTATAAATATCCAGTTCATCCCGTTCTATAAAAAACAAGAGAAGGTCGAACGGGCCTTCAAACTGGTCTAACTTGATCTGGTAAGTGGTAGTATTCATTTGCTGCGAAAATAAGAAAAAGAGTGGGGAGTGAGGTTTTAACCCCAAACTCCCCATTCCCTGATGGGCAACTTATTTTCTTAATGCATCCCTGATCTCTGTGAGCAGTTTCTCTGAAGTAGTGGGGGCAGGTGGCGCAGCGGGTGCGGCTTCCTCCTTGCGCTTAAGGCGATTCATGCCTTTAATCAGCATGAATATTACAAAAGCCAGGATAATAAAGTTCAATACCACCGTTACAAAATTACCCCAGGCAAACACAGGCCCCAGTTTTTTGGCTTCGGCCAGGGTGAGTCCGGGTGTTATTTTGTCTGATAATGCCACATAGAGATTGCTGAAGTCGGCTTTGAAAATAATGCCCACAACCGGCATGATGAGGTCGTTCACCACCGAATCGACGATCTTACCGAAGGCGGCGCCGATGATCACACCGACAGCCAGGTCCATGACGTTGCCCTTGGTGGCAAACTCTTTAAATTCTTTGACGAATCCCATAGTGTATAGATTTTAATATGACAATATAGACATATTTCCCAGAAACCTCCAAGCCTTTAACCGGGTTTTTATCCCAAGTGATCCTCGATCGTCATCCCGAGCGCAGCCGAGGGATCTGCCTGAATCCTCAGCGGCTCCTTCGACTCGCTGCGCTCGCTCAGGATAACGTACTTCGACTCGCTTCGCTCGCTCAGGATGACGAATCGCGGAATAAATTGACGAGTGGAATAGATAAATAAAAAATCCGGCGCATCTTTGAAGAAATCTAAACCCTTGCGAGACAAATTAATCAACTGGGGCATTTTTATTGCTCTTTCCGTTATATGGGGCAGCTCTTTTATATTGATGAAAGCCGGTATGGTGGCATTATCACCCTACCAGGTAGCTTCCATTCGCATTCTCAGCGCCGGACTGGTACTCCTGCCCTTTGCACGCAAAGCCCTATTGCAGGTTCCCAGGAATAAAATGCCGTTGGTCATCCTGTCCGGACTCATCGGTAATTTTTTTCCGGCCTACCTGTTTTGCATTTCAGAGATCAAATTGGACAGTTCACTCGTTGGCATCCTGAATGCATTGACACCCCTCTTTACGATCCTCGTTGGTGTAGGCTTCTTCCAGTTAAAAGTAACCACCAGCAAAGTGGTCGGTGTGATCATTGGTTTCATCGGACTTTGTCTGCTCATGCGCGCTTCCGGCACCATCAGCCTGCAATCCCTTTCTTATGCAGCACTCGTATTACTGGCTACCTTGCTGTACGGCATCAACGTAAACATGGTGGGCAGGCATTTGCAGGGTGTAGGTTCTTTGAACATTGCCTCACTGGCATTCACTTTCCTCATCATTCCCTGTCTTATTATTCTATATTTCAACCATTATTTTTCACTACCGTTGGGCAGTTGGACAGTTCAACGTTCTACCCTGGCTGCATTTGTATTGGGCGCAATGGGAACGGCGTTTGCCTCGATTCTCTTTTATATGCTGGTAAAAAGAGCCGGAACTTTATTTGCTTCACTGGTAACTTACGGTATCCCCTTTATTGCAGTGTTATGGGGACTTTGGGATGGGGAGTCGGTGAACATCTGGCAGATGCTCTGCCTGGGAATTATTTTATCGGGTGTATACCTGGTGAATAAAAAGAGTTGACAGTTGCCAACTCTCTATACCGCCATCATTTCTTTTTCTTTAGCAGCCAGGTGCTTATCAACCAGTGCAATGAATTTATCGGTCAGGTCCTGCACGGTTTTCTCGGCGTCTTTCGCCGCATCTTCACTCATACCATCTTTTTGCAGTTTCTTCACCTGTTCAATAGCATCGCGACGAACATTGCGGATAGCCACTTTGCTCTGTTCTCCTTCTGCACTGGCTCTTTTAAACAACTCCTTGCGTCGTTCTTCCGTCAAAGGGGGCATGAAAATGCGGATGATCACACCATCGTTCTGTGGCGTAACACCTATATTGGCCGCCATGATGGCCCTTTCAATGGGCTGTACCATGTTTTTTTCCCAGGGTTGAATGCTGAGGGTTCTCGCATCCAATACACTCACATTGGCCACCTGCGCAATGGGGGTGGGCGCACCATAATATTCTACGGTAATGCCGTCTAACATAGTAGGACTAGCTTTACCCGCCCTGATCTTACCCAGCTCCGACTCCAGGTGGTTGATCCCTTTGCGCATGGTATCCTCGGTATCGGCTAATATCAAATCCAGATCTTCTGACATATAATTGTTTTTTTGACCGGGCAAATCTAAATAATTGCCAGAACATTTGATGCTGTACCGGGTGCGGCCATGTCTTCCGGCCTTGTCAGCAATATTTTATTCAATGGTTTGGCCGTGTCGAAATGTTGCACATCGTACACACGGTATCCGAAACCAGCAAGGAAATTATACATGGCGGTGCGGTCTTCCCTGGTAAGCGTAGGGAATATTTCTGCTGCAATCGCAGGTTTATACGCAGCTATCAGTGACTCAATGGTTTTTAAAACCGAGAGGTCATGCCCTTCTGTATCTACTTTGATAAAAGACAGCTTGGGCAACCATTCCGGGTAGTGCTGTTGCAGGTATTTTTCGAGGTTAACACCCCTGATTTTCTGTTTTAATTTGAATTTTCCGTGGGTAGCATCGCGCTCACTGTCAACCAGCCCTCCATTACTGAATGAAGCTTCCGATGAAGCAAAATAAAATTCCCCGTCTTCCGGTGTTGCAGCAAAAGGAAGGGGCACGATTTTCGATTTGTCTTTATTCAACCGGGCATTGGCTTCGAGGATGGCATACACCTGTGTATTGGGGTCCAGGCCCAGTACCAGTCCTGCTGCACCTGCAGCAATACCCATGGCAACGGTGAGATCACCTGTATTCGCGCCAATATCAATAGCCATTCCACCTTCCCTGATCACAGTCCTGAAGAAATCCACTTCCTGCTGGGTAAGCTTCTTGGGGGGCACCAGCGGGTTCAACCAGTTGGCGTACTCCACCACTCCTTCACGCTCGAGGTCGAACCGGTCGACACGGTAACCGAAATCCTGGAAATAACGGCGCGCTTTTTTCCTTTCAAAAGAGGCTTTCAAATAACTGAATATCGACATGTTTGGTGTTTAGCGGGTAAAAATAATATTAAATCATCTCCATTTAGCTTTTATCTTCGCGGCCATAATTGATCAACTCTATGGCAAGCATACAGGAATTGAAAGACACCGCCAGCCAGATCAGGCGTGATATTGTAAGAATGGTTCATGCTGTACAAAGCGGCCACCCCGGCGGATCACTGGGTTGCACCGAATTTTTTACTGCGCTTTTCTTTCATACGCTGAAACACAATACGCAGTTTGCCATGGATGGTAAAGGGGAAGACCTGTTTTTCCTGTCTAACGGCCATATTTCACCTGTATATTATTCAGCACTTGCCCGGAGCGGTTATTTCGATGTAAAGGAACTCGCCAGTTTCCGCAAGATCAATTCCCGTTTGCAGGGTCACCCTACTACCCATGAACATTTACCCGGTGTTCGCATCGCGAGTGGTTCGCTGGGTCAGGGTATGAGCGTTGCCATAGGCGCTGCCCTCAGTAAAAAACTGAACAAAGATCCGCAACTGGTATTCTCATTGCATGGCGATGGCGAATTGCAGGAAGGCCAGATATGGGAAGCCGTTATGTTTGCTGCCCATAATAAAGTAGACAACCTGATCTCTACGGTTGACTGGAATGGCCAGCAGATCGATGGTCCTACTAAAAAAGTATTGTCGCTCGATGATCTTCATGCAAAGTTTGAAGCTTTCAACTGGACAGTGCTCGAAATGAACGGCAATGATATGGATGATGTGATCGCCACACTTGATAAAGCCAAATCGCTCACCGGTCAGGGTAAACCCATTTGCATTCTCATGAAAACGGAAATGGGTAAAGGCGTTGATTTTATGGAAGGCAGCCACGAATGGCACGGCATTGCTCCCAACGATGAGCAACTGGCCAAAGCGCTGGCGCAATTGCCTGAGACTTTAGGAGATTATTAATCAGCTTTTCAAAGACAATTGGTCTCTTCCTGCTTTGCGTGATGGTATCCACGCTGCCAGCAATGCGATGATCATTATGGTACAGGCTACCAATGCGAAATCGGTGGGCATCATTTGCACCGGGTAATAATCGATGATGAAAGTATCGCCTCCGAGTTTGATCAGTTTGTACTTCATTTGCAGCCAGCATATAATGATGGCCAGCACAATGCCTGCACCTCCTCCAACCGTTGCCAATAACAATCCTTCCGACAAGAAAATGCGTTCAATGTTCTGATCATTGGCGCCCAATGCTTTGAGGATCGCAATATCTTTTTGCTTTTCGAGTACCAGCATGGTAAGTGCACCCACCATATTAAAAGCCGCCACTATCAGGATAAGTGACAAGATGCCGTAGATCACCCATTTTTCCATTTGCATCACTGCATACAAACTGCGGTTTTGTTCGTAACGTGTTTCTACGGTATAATCATTCCCCAACTGCTTTTGCAAGGCTGTTTTGATCTGATCGGGATCGCCGTTTATTTTCAGTTCAAGGGCGCTGTATTCATCCGGCCCCATATTCAGCATGTATTTTAAGAATGCCAGGTTGGTAAAAGCGTATTTGTTGTCGAAGTCCTGCTGCACCATGAAAGTACCGGCTGCCAAAGCATTGAAAGCATTGAGTCCGTCTGCCGATCCAAACCTCGCCGCCTGCCTGTTGGGCATATAAAGCGTCAGCGGATATCCTTTTTTAGTAACGTCTGCCGCTATTGCATTTTCAATACCCACACCCAATACCAGTGTGGGCGCTTCGGTGGTACCTGTTTCAAAGCGGCCTCTTTTTATATGCGCTGCGATCTTGTTGAGTTGCGTGAACTGTTCATCCACGCCCTTGATGTATACGATGGTTTGCAGCTCGCCGTTTACCAGCAAGGCTTTTTCTTCTGCAATAAAACCCAGTGTTGTTATTCCGGAAGTGGCCCTGATACCGGCTACCTGTTCTCTGTTCAGCAAAAAGGTCTTACCCTTCGCCGGAACAATGCGCATATCGGCATAAAAATCTACATAGAGACTTTTCACCAATCCTTCAAAGCCATTGAATACACTCAATATAATAATGAGCGCAGCACTACCCACTGCAATGGCAGCGATGCTGATCCATGCAATGATATTGATGGCATTGGTTGATTTCTTAGACCAGAAATAACGCCAGGCAAAGAGCAGGTTCATCAGGAATCGCCTTTTTTCTCTTCATTGATCTTTTTGAAAACGTCTTCCATCCTGAAAACATAATCAAGCGTATCATCGAGGTAAAATTGCAATACCGGTATCCTTCTCAACTGGTGCTTGACCCTGTTCACCAGTTCCCTTTTGATTTCCCAGGCTTTCGACTCAATGGTCTTCATAGCGGCAGCCGCATCTTTCACCTGGAAAAGACTCAGGTAAATACGGGCTTCGAGCAGGTCGGGCGTCACTTTCACCGATGAGATGGAAACCATCCCTCCATCGATCATTGACAGGTTGAGGTGCCTGAATATCTCATTCAACTCCTGCTGCAGTGCACCGGCCACCTGTCTTTGTCTTTTTCCTTCCTCCATATTCTAACAATTGATTGACTGTAAAAGTAGTTACTTTGCTGTGTTTTAAAGATTTTATCGCCTATGAAGCGTTTTTCGAGGATATTTTTTTACCTGCGGAACCAGAAGCAAAATATCGTTCTATATCTTGTATTCAACCTGTTATCGGTTATTTTTTCGCTCGTTTCACTGGCTATGCTGGCCCCCTTCCTGCAAATGCTTTTTGGCAAAGAGAAAATGCTGATTGCCAAACCGGCTTTTGCTTTCAGCACCGAAGGAGTGACCAACAGTCTCAAATACTTCCTGGGGCAGCTCATCCAACTAAACGGACCGGAATATGCCCTGGGAGCCATTTGTGTGATCATCATCGTCTCTATTTTTTTCAAGAACCTGTTCACTTATTTTTCTTACCGGGTACTGGCGCCTATACGCAACCACGTCATGACCAGGCTGCGCGCCGATCTCTACGCCAAGATATTGCAATTGCCCATCGGTTTTTTTACCGAGCAGCGCAAGGGCGATATCATCAGCAGGATGAGCAACGATATGAACGAGATCGAATGGAGCATTATTGGGACACTGGAAGGACTTATCCGTGATCCTTTGAATATCCTGATCATCCTTGTTTTTCTTGTCATTATCAGTCCTGTTTTGTCGCTGTTCCTGATGGTATTGTTACCACTCACCGGTTTCCTGATCGGACGGGTGAGCCGTTCCCTCAAAAAACAGTCGGGCGTATCACAGGAACAACTGGGCATCCTGATGTCAATATTGGATGAAACACTTACCGGGTTGAGGGTGATCAAAGCCTTCAACGCAGAGAAGATTATCGGTAATAAGTTTTTTGCTACCAACAAGACACTCAATCATATCCGGAACAAGATGGCTTTCCGCCGCGACCTGGCTTCGCCCATGTCTGAATTTATGGGCGTACTGGTATTATCCTGTATTCTTTGGTTCGGCGGTAAGCTGGTACTGAATCACCAGGCTGGATTGGGGGTAGACGGTTTCCTCACTTATATTGTTTTCTTCACCCAGATCATCAACCCGGCCAAGTCTTTGTCTACTTCTTTCTATAATGCGCAGAGGGGCAGCGCTGCCATACAACGTATCGAAGACATATTGAAAACACCGGTTACGGTTACCGATAAAACCGATGCGCAAACGATTCACAGTTTCAACAGTCATATCGAGTTTCGCAATGTTAGTTTTGCCTATGATGATGTGACCATCCTGAAAAATATCAACCTGAAAATTGAAAAGGGTAAAACCATTGCCCTGGTGGGATCGTCCGGCGCCGGAAAAAGCACACTGGCCGATCTCATCCCCCGTTTTCATGATGTGAGTTCGGGTGAACTGCTGATCGATGGGGTGAACATCAAGGAATATTCATTGCATTCAGTGCGAAGCCTTATGAGCATTGTAACACAGGAGCCCATTCTTTTCAATGACAGCATTGCCAATAATATTGCATTGGGTATGGAGCATGCCGATGCTGCACAAATAGAACAGGCGGCACAGGTAGCCAATGCATTGCAGTTCATTAAGCAAAAAGAAGAAGGCTTCAATACCAATATCGGCGACCGCGGCAGCAAACTCAGTGGTGGTGAGAGACAGCGCCTGACCATTGCGCGTGCCGTGTTGAAAAACCCACCCATACTCATCCTGGATGAAGCCACTTCTTCCCTGGATACGGAAAGCGAGAAGCTCGTACAGGATGCCATTAATAATATGATGCAAAACAGGACCTCTATCGTCATTGCCCACAGGCTTTCTACCATCCGTCATGCCGATGAGATCATTGTATTACAAAAAGGAGAGATCGCCGAAAGAGGTACGCATGAAGCTTTATTAGCGCAGCAAGGCATTTACCGCAAGTTGGTAGAAATGCAGGAAGTGAAATAATCACATCACTACTGCTCCGTTGTTGGCTTCACCAGTCCCAGTTTTGCTTCGAGACTCAAAGTAGCGTGCGGCACTGCGCGCAAGCGGGCTTTGTCTATCAGCCTACCGGTAACACGGCAGATACCATAGGTTTTATTTTCAATACGCATGAGCGCTTTCTCCAGGTGATCGATATAAGTGATCTGCCTGCTGGCCATCTGGCTCAGTTGCTCTCTTTCCATGCTCATGCTGCCATCTTCCATGGTCATGTAACGGGCGTCATCGTTATCGCCGCCCATTTCATCTTTGCGGGTGATCAATCCCTGTAAATAGGTCAACTCTTTTTTCGCTGCCTCCAATTTCCTGTTGATCAGTTCTTTGAATTCATTGAGGTCTGCATCACTGTATCTCACGAGGGGGTCTGTATTTTTTGCGGTGTCTGCCCTTTTTTCCAAAGGGGTATAACCTGGGTGATAAGGAACACTTGTTTTTACACTGGTCTTGGGCACTTTGATATCCTTGATGGGTTCCAAAGGCTTGCGAACCGGTTTAACGGGCGGAGCCGGAGGCAGTTTAACTTCAGGCTTCTTCAGCACGGGTGGCTGAACGGGCTTGGGCGCAGGTTTAACTACCGGAGCCGGTACTGGTTTTGCAGCTGGCTTCGCTACAGGCTTGGCTGCAACTTTGGCAGGAGCCGCCTTAACAACCGGGGCCTTTTTAGCCGGGGCCGCTTTTTTAGCAACAGGAGCAGGTTTAGCTGCTGGTTTTTTGGGTGCCGGTTTGGCCGCCACTTTTTTTGCAGGAGCCGTTTTTTTAGGAGCCGGCTTGGGTGTTGCTTTTTTAGGCGCAGGCTTGGCTGCCGCTTTTTTTGCAGGGGTTGCCTTTTTAGGGGCTGGCTTAGATGCTGCCTTCTTGGGGGCAGGTTTTGCCGGAGCTTTCCTGGCTGGGGCCGCTTTCTTAGAAGCAGGTTTCTTAGTAGCCATACGCTTTTATCCTTTTTTGTTTACTACCACTTTCAGCAGTGCGTCATTGACTTCAATTTCAATGCCATCCTCAATTTCGGGCTTCCATTCAATGACATCTGCCAAAATTTCGCGGCAAATATAATCGTTATATTTAATAATAGAGGGCTTCAGACTCGCTGTCTCAAGCACATCTACGAATATACGGTCTGTGAGTTCAAAACCGCTTTCTTTTCTAATATTTTGTATGCGGTTGACGAATTCCCGGGCATCCCCTTCCTGTTTCAGGTCTTCCGTAATAGTAATATCCAGTGCCACCGTCAGGCTGCCTTTGCTGGCAACACTCCATCCGGGTATGTCTTCCGCAGCAATATCCACATCACTCAGTTCCAGTAATACCTCCTCGCCGTCGATCGTAAGGACGTACTTTCCCTCTTTTTCGATCGTGGCAATGTCCTGCTGGCTGAACGCCCCGATGGCTGCCCCTACCGCTTTCATTCTAGCGCCCATGCGGGTACCCAGTGCTTTGAAATTGGGTTTGACCTTTTTCCTGATCACACCTTCTGTTTCAGTGATGTATTCCATTTCCTTCACATTCACCTCTGCCTTGATCAGGTCTTCGATCTTTAACAACTGTTCTTTCATCGCCGGATCCAATACAGGAATCAATACTTTATGTAAAGGCTGGCGTACTTTGATGTTGACTTTTTTCCGAAGCGATAATACCAGCGAACAAACATCCTGCGCCAGTTGCATGCGTTCTTCCAGTAAACTGTCTATCGCCTGCTCGTTGGCAACCGGGTAATCGGCGTGGTGAATGGATTCCACCTTAAATCTTTTGCTTACTGCGTTGAGATGACGGAACACCGCATCACTGAAGAACGGAGAAATGGGAGCCATTAACCGGATAATGGTTTCCAGGCATTCATACAAAGTCTGGTAAGCGCTGATCTTGTCCCGCTCGTATTCGCCCTTCCAGAAACGGCGACGGCACAAGCGTACATACCAGTTGCTCAAATGCTCGTCTACAAATTCTTCTATCGCCCTTCCTGCCAGCGTGGGTTCATAATCATCCATGGCGGCAGTGGCTTTTTTAGTCAAACTGTTCAGTGACGATAATATCCAGCGATCGATCTCCGGCCTTTCTGCCAACGGTATATAAGCTTCTTTAAATGCAAAGCCATCTACATTGGCATAGAGTACAAAGAATTGATAAGTATTATACAAAGTGCCGAAGAACTTGCGCTGCACTTCCTGTATACCGGCAATATCAAATTTGAGGTTATCCCAGGGAGAGGCATTGGTGATGAGGTACCAGCGTGTGGCATCGGCCCCGTATTTTTTGATGGTATCGAAAGGATCCACCACATTACCCAGGCGCTTACTCATCTTGTTACCGTTCTTATCCAACACCAGTCCGTTGCTCACCACAGTCTTATATGCCACACTATCGAACAACATCACGGCCAGGGCATGCAGGGTATAAAACCATCCGCGTGTCTGGTCCACCCCTTCTGCAATAAAATCGGCAGGGAAAGCTTCTCCTTTATCCACCAATGCTTTGTTCTCGAAAGGATAATGCCATTGTGCATAAGGCATGGCGCCGCTGTCGAACCAAACATCCACCAGGTCGGGCACACGGTGCATGGGCTGGCCTTTGGTGCTTACCAGTACAATCTCATCCACAAAAGGTTTGTGCAGGTCGAGTATACCTTCGTGCAGGTAATGTTTGTTCACATCGCCACCTAATACTTCATTGGCTTTGCGGATACCGTCATTTAATTCGGTAATGGATCCGATGCATATTTCTTCGCTTCCATCTTCGGTACGCCAGATGGGTAAAGGCGTACCCCAGTAACGGCTGCGGCTGAGGTTCCAGTCCACCATGTTCTCCAACCAGTTACCAAAACGGCCTTCGCCGGTTGATTTGGGTTTCCAGTTGATGGTCTTATTCAGCGCCACCATCCGGTCTTTCACCGCTGTGGTTTTGATGAACCAGGCGTCGAGCGGATAATAGAGCACCGGCTTATCTGTTCTCCAACAATGCGGGTAACTGTGTTCGTATTTTTCTACTTTGAAGGCCCTGTTTTCTTTTTTGAGTTTTACGCTGATGTCTACATTCACATCTTCGTAGTTCGGATCGTCTTTGTAATTCTTTACGTAACGATTGCTGAACTCACCCAATCCGTCTACAAATTTTCCTTCACGGTCTACCATGGTAAGGATACCGATATTGTATTTCTGTCCCACTTTGTAGTCATCCGCACCAAATGCCGGAGCCGTATGCACGATACCGGTACCATCTTCTGTAGTTACAAAATCACCCACGATAACCCTGAACGGATCTCCGCCTGCATGCGCCGGACTATTGGCTTCATAAGGCAGTAATTGTTCATACCTGCATTCTTCTATGTCTTTTCCCTTGAATGTGGCAAGGATTTTCCAGGGTAATAGTTTCACTTCTGCATGGTAACCGTCGAAATCACTACTCTCTCCTTCCGGCTTGAAATACTTGCCCAGCAAGGCTTTGGCAAGTACCACATTAACGGGGAGATGGGTATAGGGATTGAAGGTCTTAACCAATACATATTCGATATTCGCTCCCACGGTCAGGCCCAGGTTAGATGGCAATGTCCAGGGCGTGGTAGTCCAAGCTAAAAAGAACACTTCATCCGAACCAGCCGCATCGAATAAGAATCGTGAGCGTTCATTTTTCACCGCCTTGAACATGGCCACCGCACTGGTGTCTTTCACATCTTTGTAGGTACCGGGCTGGTTCAGCTCATGTGAACTCAAACCGGTTCCCGCTGCAGGCGAATAAGGTTGTATGCTTACACTTTCGTACAGGAAACCTTTCTTGTACAATTCGCTCAATATCCACCAAAGCGTTTCAATATAATCGTTCTCGAAAGTAACATAGGGATCATTGAGGTCTACCCAGTAGCCCATTTTGGTGGTAAGCTCATCCCACTTGTCTTTATAACGCAACACCGCTTCGCGGCATTTCTGGTTGTACGCTTCTACCGATATTTTTTTGCCGATGTCTTCTTTGGTAATACCCAGCTCTTTCTCTACGCCCAGCTCTACCGGCAATCCGTGCGTATCCCAGCCTCCTTTTCTTTTTACCTGGTAACCCTGCATGGTTTTATAGCGGCATACCATGTCTTTCAGCGTACGGGAAATCACATGGTGAATACCAGGCATACCGTTGGCGCTGGGCGGACCTTCATAAAACACAAAGGGCGTCTTCCCTTCACGCAATGATACACTCTGTTCAAATGCCTGTCCGCTTTTCCATTTGGCCAGTATTTCCTGCTCTATAGAGGGCAGATCCAACCCTGAAAATTCCTGGTATTTCGCACTCATACGATTTCTCCGTTCGATCGGTTAGCTGTCAATGATTAAAAATGTTTGCGAAGGTACAAATAAGGGCGAAAACAGAGGTCGTATGCGGTATATTTTATATACATTACCGCCAACTTAGGTTTTCGTTTTCCGGATCAGTTTGTATATCCTGATAGCGCTCATGAGCAATACAATGAACACCACCAATCCAATCAATCCCCATACAAGGCTCATGCCCTGCTTCACCACTACCAGCATCACAATAGCAATTAAAAAAATGGTGGCTACTTCATTCCAGATGCGCAATTGCTGGGAACTATACCTGAATATTCCCCGCATTTCCTGTTTGAAGATGCAATGCAGTGAATAATGATATACATAGAGCAACAGTACAAAAAGCAATTTCAGCAATAACCACCTGCCGGCAGGCTCAAACAGCAGCTTGTCCCACCCGCCATTGAACAGCACGCTCAATCCCAATAACAGGGTAAGTATGGCGGAGGGCCAGGTAATGCCATACCACAACCGTTTCATCATAACAAAAAACTGTTTGTGCAGGATATCACGCACCAGTTCTGGTTGTTCTGCTGCTTCCGTTGCATAAATGAACAGGCGTGGCATGTAGAAAAGGCCGGCAAACCAGGTTACGACGAAGATGATGTGAAGAGCTTTCAGGTATACGTACATAGCATTTATTTTATCGTCATCCCGAGCGAGCGAAGCGAGTCGAGGGAGCTGCTTGAAGGTTCGGGCAGGTCCCTCGGCTGCGCTCGGGATGACGTAACAAAAATCAAACACCAGTGATTTCTCTTACTGCCTGCACCCACAAAGGATGGGTATTTAAACAAGGAATCATCTTGTACGACTCTCCCCCGGCGTTCATGAAACTTTCTCTTCCCCGCTCTTCAATCTCTTCCAGCGTTTCCAGGCAATCACTCACAAAAGCCGGACAAAGGATCAGCAGTTTTTTGATGCCTTCTTTCGGCATTTCGGCCAAACGTATGTCTGTAAAAGGTTCCAGCCATCCTTTGCCCAGTCGCGACTGGAAAGAAATACTGTATTTGTCTTGCGGTATACCCAGCTCCCCCGTTACCAGTTTCGTGGTCTCAAATACCTGGTGACGATAACAGGTAGCATGTGCAGGAGAAGGCGTTTCACAACAGTGGGCCGATTGCAGGCAATGGCAGCCCGTTGTATCACTTTTCCTGATATGCCTGCCCGGAACACCGTGGTAGCTGAACAGGATATGATCATATTCCTGTGCCAGCCAGGGCCTGATATTTTCGGCCAATGCATGAATATAATGCGGCTCATTATAAAAAGGCTGTATAATGCTTAGCTTAAAAGGATAGGATTTTTCTGCCAGTTGCTCTTTTGCATATTCTACAGCCGTTTCAAAACTGCTCATGGCATAATGAGGATACAGCGGCAGCAGTATCACTTCTTCCAGTTGCGGGTGGGCCTTTAGCAAACGTTCGTAAGCCTGTGCCGGTGAAGGGTTGCCGTAACGCATGGCTGTTTCAATAGGTACACTGGTCTGTTGCTGCAATGCTTCCTGCAATTGCCGGGTGAGTACGATCAGGGGTGACCCTTCTTTGGTCCAGATGGTACGATACGCTTCAGCAGATTGGGGCGCTCTTTTAGGAACGATGAGCCATTTCACCAATATGGTACGCAGGATATAAGGAATGTCTATGACCCTTGCATCCATCAGGAATTCATTCAGGTATCTTCTTACGTCTCTTACTTCCGTTGAGTCCGGCGATCCCAGGTTCATCAACAATAAAGCTTTTTTAACAGGTTCGGGCATAATATAATTGTGTGTGTGCAAATGTAATCAGGAAGCGGCAAAAGAACAGCATTCATAGCGCTTCTTGTATTGTGACAGAGAAATGACAATGAATTGACGGAAATCATACCCTTTTAGAAACTGTTGACGATACCTTTGCGTAGTTATTATCAGTAAGAAGGGAAAGCATGGCTATTGATCAATTTTTTGTGGCAGGTATCAACTATAAAAAAACAGATGCGCATATCCGCGGTCAGTTTGCTGTAGGGCCCGATCAATACGCAACGCTCCTGCAAAAAGCTTCCCTGTATGGATTACAGGAAGTATTTGTGCTCAGTACCTGTAACCGTACTGAAATTTATGGCTTGGCCGACAATGCTGCTTTATTAATTGAATTATTGTGCAGTGTAACCACAGGTTCAGCCGCTGTTTTTACCGAAGGATGTTATATCAGGCAAGGCCATGACGCCATCAACCACATTTTTGCAGTTGGCGCCGGTCTCGATTCCCAGATACTGGGCGATTATGAGATCGTTGGACAAATGAAACAGGCCGTTAAGTTCGCCAAAGAAAGAAACTGCATCGGCGCTTTCATGGAAAGGTTATTCAACACCGTATTGCAGGCTTCTAAAACCATCAAGAATGAAACGGCGCTCAGCGGAGGTACTATTTCTGTTTCTTTTGCCGCCATTCAATTCCTTAAATCACGCCTTATTGATCATAGCAGCCAACAGATACTATTGTTGGGCACCGGCAAGATCGGTCGCAATACCTGCAAGAACCTGATCGATTACCTGGGTATCAAAGACATTGTGTTGATCAACCGCACACCAGAAAAAGCAGTGGAGCTGGCAAATGAAATGGGACTGAAAGCTGCTCCTTACGAATCATTGGAACAACAGGTACAGGATGCGTCGGTCATCATTGTGGCTACCAATGCCAGTAGTCCGGTCATCACCCGTCAACAATTGATCAACAGTACACCCAAGATATTGATCGACTTGTCTATCCCCAATAATATTGAACCTGCGGCCGGCACTTTAGCACATATTACCCTGGCCAACGTGGATGACCTGTCAAAGATCAACGATGAAACATTGCTGAAAAGAAAAGCAGAAGTGCCCAAAGCGCTGACCATCATTGAAACACATAAAGCCGAATTCGAAGAATGGCTCAGTCTGCGCAGCCATGTTCCGGTATTGAAAGCGGTCAAGCAGAAACTGCAAGACATGTACAGTTGTGAAATATTCCGCTCGGCGCACCAGCAATTATCTTCAACACCTATCAACAAAGCTGCCATACAGAAAGTGGTGAACAATGTGGCCTTGAAAATGCGCCACCAGCACCAACCCGGCTGCCACTATATAGAGGCGATCAATGATTTCATGACCAGCAGCACTATAAGATGAACAAGCTATTAAGAATTGGCACGCGCGACAGTCAATTGGCTGTCTGGCAGGCTACATTGGTACAGGAACAACTGAAACAACATGGTATATCCAGTGAGCTGGTGTTGGTGAAAAGTGATGGCGACCTCGACCTGGTAACACCGTTGTATGAAATAGGTGTGCAGGGCATTTTTACCAAGACCCTCGACGCAGCTCTTTTGAATAAACGCATAGACATCGCGGTGCATTCTATGAAAGATGTACCAACACAACCGGCAAAAGGCATCATACAAGCTGCCGTGCTAAAGAGGGCTTCGTATAAAGATATTTTAGTTCCTTCGTCATCCCGAGCGCAGCCGAGTGAGTCGAATGACCTCACCATTGCCACCAGCAGCACCCGCAGGAAAGCACAATGGCTCAACCATTATCCGCATCATCGTATAGAAAGTTTGCGCGGTAATGTGAACACCCGGTTGCGCAAGCTGGCAGAAAGCAATTGGCATGGCGCCATTTTTGCCGCCGCCGGGCTGGAGCGCATCGGCCTGCGGCCCGATAATGCCATAGAACTGGATTGGATGCTGCCCGCTCCGTCGCAAGGAGCCATCATGGTAGTATGCAGGGAGCATGAACATACAGTAGCCGATGCCTGTGCTTTAATGAACGATGCAACTACTGCACTATGCACACAAATCGAAAAAGATTTTCTCCGCAGTTTGTTCGGCGGATGTACCACACCTATCAGTGCCCTGGCTGAATTATCCAATGATACTGTTTTATTCCGTGGCAATATCCTTTCACCCGACGGTAAACAAAAGTTAGAAACAGCTATCCAGGTTCCCGTGCAAAAAAGCACGGGCATTGGTATAACTGCCGCCACCCAACTGCTGGAGCAGGGAGCCGGCGAAATAGTAGCTGCCATTCGCAATGCAACCCATTCGTAAAACCATATTATCTACCCGGCCAGTGAGCGCTGCATTGGTTCGCGCAGCTCAATCAAAAAATATTGAGCTGGAAGCCATTTCGTTCATTGAAACGGAAGCCATTGAGGATGTGGAAGTGCAACAGGAGATAGAACAGGCTGCACTGCAAAGGGCTGCAATCGTCTTCACCAGTATGAATGCGGTGAAAGCGGTTACCGATATGCTGGATCAGCAGGTGCCCGAATGGCGTATCTACTGCATTGGTCATAAAACACAGGAACTGGTATCGGATTATTTCGGCGCACAGTCAATTACTGCAACAGCCGATCATGCGATGGCATTGGCCGATGCCATTATAGAAGACAGTCCCGAAGAAGTGTTTTTCTTTTGCGGCAATAACCGCCGCGATGAACTTCCACATCAATTGCAGGAACACAACATAGTGGTCAATGAAATAACGGTATACCAAACAAGGTTGCTGCCACACAAAGTGGACAAAGCCTATGATGCAGTGGTATTTTTCAGTCCGAGTGCAGTTGACAGTTTTTTCAAGCTAAACAAATTGCCCGAACATACGGTAGTATATGCAATAGGCAATACAACAAAAGCGGCTGTGAAAAAATATTGCAGCAATCCTGTGAAGGTGGGAGACTCCCCCGATAAAGAAGCGTTGATAAGAAAAGCAATAATGTCATCCTGAGCGAGCGAAGGATGACGATGAAAAAAGATGTAAAATGAAGAACGATCTATTATTAAAAACACTCCGCGGAGAGCCCACTGAAAGAACACCTGTATGGATGATGCGCCAGGCAGGAAGATACCTCCCCGAATACATGGTATTGCGTGAAAAGTATGGATTCTTTGAACGTTGTCAAACACCGGAACTGGCCTGCGAGATTACCTTGCAACCGGTTGACATCATTGGTGTAGATGCCGCCATCCTGTTTTCAGACATACTGGTAGTACCACAGGCCATGGGACTTGAAGTGCAGTTGGTGGAAAGCAAAGGCCCCTGGCTGCCCGATCCAATTAAAACAAAGAACGACCTGAACCGCATCCGCGTACCTGAAATAACAGAAACCCTCGGTTATGTATTGGATGCCATCAAACTCATCAAGCAGGAACTGAATGGCCGCGTGCCCCTGATCGGTTTTGCCGGCGCTCCCTGGACCATCTTATGTTATATGGTGCAGGGCAAAGGCTCCAAAACATTTGATGAAGCAAAGGCCTTTTGTTATACACAACCGGAACTGGCCCATCAATTATTGCAGATGATCACCGATACCACCATCGCTTACCTGCAAGGACAAATTCGCGCCGGTGCCGATGCAGTGCAGCTATTCGACAGCTGGGGTGGATTACTGGGTCCTGATGATTTTGAAAACCTCTCACTGCAATACATCAGGCAGATCGTTGCTGCCGTGAAGGACAAAGCCCCTGTGATCATTTTTGCCAAAGGCGCCTGGCATAGCCTGGATGAGATGGCGGCTACAGGAGCGCATGGACTGGGTATCGATTGGTGTATCAAACCCACTGTGGCCAGGCAACTGGCGGGCAAGCAGGTTACACTGCAGGGAAATTTCGATCCGGCCAAACTCTTATCACCCATTCCGGTTATCCGCAAGGAAGTAACAGCGATGCTCGCTGCATTCGGACCGGGAAACCATATTGCCAACCTGGGTCATGGCATCCTGCCGAATGTACCGGTAGACCATGCCAGGGCTTTTGTTGATACTGTGAAAGCATACCGTCATGCCTGAACAGCACCATCATATTTTGTTTCGTGACCGCTGGATAGATTATATACACAGCTTGCAGGACCGTATATGCAAAGGCCTGGAAGATGTTGATGGAAATGCCGTTTTCAAAGAAGACCAATGGAAGCGCGAAGAAGGCGGAGGTGGCAAGACCCGCGTCATCAGCGATGGAGCTGTGTTTGAAAAAGGTGGTGTCAATACTTCTGTGGTGAGTGGTAAAGTAAATGCTCCCATGCGCAGCCAGCTACAGCTCGATGGCGACCAATGGTTTGCCTGTGGACTGTCGCTCGTGATCCATCCGCTGAATCCTTATGTGCCTACCGTTCATGCCAACTGGCGCTATTTTGAATTGTACGATGCATCGGGAAACATTATCGACCGGTGGTTTGGCGGCGGCACCGACCTCACGCCTTATTATTTGTTTGAAGAAGATGCCCGTCATTTTCACCAGACGCTGAAGAACAGTATCGATCCGTTTGGCCAGGATCTTTACACGAAATACAAAGCGCAGTGCGACAACTATTTTGTGAACCTGCATCGCAATAAAGAGACCAGGGGCATTGGTGGTATATTCTACGATCACCTTCGCCCTAAAGATGAAAACGAACTGGAGAAGTTGTTCGCTTTTCAACAAGCCAACGGAAATGCATTCCTGGAGGCTTATCTGCCCATCGTTGCAAAACGAAAAGAGCATGCATACGGCGCGAGAGAAACAGAATGGCAAGAGATCCGCAGGGGTCGCTATGTAGAATTCAATCTCATCCACGACCGTGGTACTATTTTCGGACTCAAAACCAACGGCAGAACGGAAAGTATTTTGATGAGCTTACCGCCAAGAGCGAGATGGGTGTACGATCATCAACCCAAGAAAGGAAGCAAGGAAGAAGAGTTATTGAAAATTTGCTTACAACCAAGAGCGTGGGTTTAATGATACAAATAATACGTCATCCTGAGCGAGCGCAGCGAGTCGAAGGACCTGCTGAAGACTTAATGAGGTCCTTCGACTCGCTGCGCTCGCTCAGGATGACGGAGATAAAATGACTAATTAAATCATATATATGTATTTACAAAGACGCAATCGCATACTAAGAAAATCTGCTGCTGTTCGTTCTTTAGTATCAGAAACTATTTTAACGCCGAGCGATTTTATTGCTCCGTTATTCATAGATGAAGGAGAGAATATCGCAACAGAGATTGCATCCATGCCGGGCTATCATCGCAGGTCATTGGACCTTACGGTGAAAGAAGTGAAAGAGCTTTGGTCATTAGGTATTAAATGCGTGTTGCTGTTCATCAAATGCAAAGACGAATGGAAAGACAATACAGGTAAAGAAGCCTGGAATAAAAACGGTCTCATGCAACGCAGCATCAAAGCTATCAAAGATGCCGTTCCTGAAATGGTTGTGATGACCGATGTGGCGCTGGATCCTTATTCTTCTTATGGCCACGATGGTATTGTAAAAGATGGTGAGATCGTAAACGATGAAACGGTAGAAGCGTTGGTAAGGATGAGCCTGAGCCATGCCGTAGCAGGCGCCGATTTTGTAGCGCCGAGCGATATGATGGACGGACGCATTGGCGCCATCAGAACAGCATTTGAAGAAAATCATTTTACCGGAACAGGCATCATGAGTTATAGCGCCAAATATGCTTCCTGTTTTTACGGTCCCTTCCGCGATGCGCTGGACAGTGCGCCTGGTTTCGGTGATAAGAAAACTTACCAGATGGATTATGCTAACCGCACCGAAGCCATCAAAGAAACATTGATGGATATTGAAGAAGGCGCCGACATTGTGATGGTAAAACCCGCAATGGCTTACCTCGATATCATCCGTGAAATAAAAAATGCTGTTGAAGTGCCTGTGAGCGCCTATCATGTGAGCGGCGAATATGCGATGATCAAAGCCGCAGCTAAAGCCGGGTGGCTCGATGAAAACAAAGCCATCATCGAAAGCCTGACTTCGATCAAAAGAGCCGGTGCCGATTTGATCGCCACGTATTTTGCAAAAGACGCAGTAAAGCTATTGACCCAATAATTTAGCACGTCATCCCGAGCAAGCGAAGCGAGTCGAGGGAGCTGCTGAACACTCGGACAGATCCCTCAGCTGCGCTCGGGATGACGCTCGAGGAGACTCGGGATGACGTGCCATTGTTAACTTTTACAATTAGAAAACAACTCCATGTACGAAAAAAGCAAACTCCTCTTCGAACGCGCGCAACAAAGTATTCCCGGCGGCGTAAACTCGCCTGTGCGGGCTTTTAAAAGTGTAGGTGGTACGCCTTTATTTATTGAAAAAGCAAAAAGCGCTTATTTGTATGATGCTGATGGCAACAGATATATAGACTATATCGCTTCATGGGGGCCGATGATCCTCGGCCATGCTTATGAACCCGTAGTCAAAGCCATCCAGGAGAAAGCATTATTGTCCACTTCGTACGGAGCGCCTACCCTGCTCGAAGTTGAGATGGCCGAGTTGATCAGGTCCATGGCTCCCAATGTAGACCTGATACGCATGGTCAGCAGCGGTACCGAAGCCTGCATGAGCGCCCTTCGCCTGGCGAGGGGATATACCGGCAGGAATAAATTCATCAAGTTCGAAGGTTGCTATCATGGTCATGCGGATGCCTTCCTGGTTAAAGCGGGCAGTGGTGTAGCTACTTTCAATATCCAGACCGTTCCGGGGGTAACAGGCGGCGTATCCAACGATACGCTTACCTGTGCATACAACGACCTGGAAGCAGTAAAACAATTGGTAACAACACATAAAAATGAAATAGCAGCGATCATCGTAGAACCCGTTGCCGGCAATATGGGTTGTATTTTACCACAGCCCGGATTCCTGGAAGGACTCCGCACCATATGCGATGAGGAAAACATGGTATTGATCTTTGATGAAGTGATGACCGGTTTCAGGCTGGCTTCCGGGGGCGCCCAGGAAAAATTAAGCATAGCCGCCGATCTCGTTACTTACGGCAAAGTGATAGGAGGTGGTATGCCGGTAGGTGCATTCGGAGGTAAAAAAGCCATCATGGAAAAAATAGCTCCCCTGGGTAATGTATACCAGGCGGGCACTTTGAGTGGTAATCCCATTGCCATGATCGCCGGTTACACCCTGTTACAGGAATTAAAACAGAACCCCGCTATCTACCAGGAGCTGGATGAAAAGACCAGCTACCTGCACACGGGCCTCAACAAGGTACTCAAAGCTGCTGGTATTCCCTATGTGATCAACAGCCTGGGTTCCATGATCAGTGTGCATTTCAGCGATCATCCCGTGACTGATTTTGCCAGCGCCGCGGCTGCCCGTAATGAATTGTTCAAGCTGTTTTTCCATGCCATGCTCAAAAGAGGTATTTACCTGCCTCCTTCTGCTTTTGAAAGCTGGTTCCTGAACAATGCACTCACCAGAGCCGATATCGACCAGACCATCGAAGCTGCAGCTGAGAGCCTGAAAGAAATAGCATGATTTTTGCTATACATAGCCGATTTTGCGGTTAAGCTGGCCGATTTTCATTAAATTATTGAGTAACAATTATAAAAAACGACTAATTTAATGTAACCGGGCTGCGTAATTCGTTAAATTTCACTCTTGAAATCAGCACCAGTATCCAACAATCCAAGAACCATGAAAAAAACTACCCTCTTTTTTTCTTTTTTTCTCATTGCAATTTTCTTCAGCGCCTGTTCCAAGGAGCTAAGTCTCGAAACCACGGGACTCGGCGGTAGCGCCAAGGGAACCCTCACCGATTCAGCCGGCAACTGTAAAAATATCATAGTCAAAGGAGGCTATGTGGTAGGGCAGTCTGTAGGCGACAGCAACTACGCATTGGTTAATGTAAATTTCACCGCCCAGGGCAAATATAAGATCACCAGTGATACCGTAAACGGTCTATGGTTCATCGATTCCGGCTTCGCAACACAAACAGGCGCCGTACTGGTTAAAGTAAGGGCAAAAGGTAAACCCATCCTGCCACAAAAAAGCGGTTTTGTATTAACCTTCAATGGTAGTGTTTGTACATTCTCGCTTTCATCTGCCAATCCTGGCGCCAACAATGATTATTTTCCCAATACTTTCGGGTCCAGCTGGACGTACCAGTTTGTACCACCACTTCAAACACCGCCCAACTGGTTCACCACTACTGTACTTACCAATACCTATCCCATCGATACGCTTACTTATTTTGAGTTCCAGCAGGTGGATAGTATGAACAACAAAGCAAGTTATTATTTCGCTAAAGATGGCAAGGGCAATTATTATGCGTACAGTACCATCGAGTTCGACTATACCACGGTATTGGATTCGATCGTTCCAGTGGCCAAGAGTTATATCAGTTACCCGTTCATGAAAGAAAGCGCAAATGTGGGCGATACCTGGACTGTGTCACAGCCAGGCACTTCCTGGTATAAAGGGCAATCCGGTACTTCCCAGGCATTGTTTACGGTGATACAGAAAGGCACACCTTATGTTGCCGGCGGAACCACTTATTCCGATGTAATTGCAATGAAGCGTGAAATACAGTTCCAGGCCTCAGGCAGCACAACAGGCTTTACCAAGATTGCAGAAGGAACCGCTTATTATGCAAGGGGAACAGGATTGGTTGATCAGGTGTTCCCGAGAAGCGGAGGAACCACGCAGGCCATTACTTTAAAAACAGCAACGATTAAATAAAACAAAACGCCGTCATCCTGAGCGAGGTCGTCATCCTGAGCGAGCGAAGCGAGTCGAAGGACCTGCTGAAAGTTCGGGCAGATCCCTCGGCAGCCCCTTCGACTCGCTTCGCTCGCTCAGGGTGACGATTCAATCAAAGGCTGCCCTGCTCAAGGGTAGCCTTTTTCATAAGCTGTTCTTTCTTGAAGAACCGGTTTTGAAAGATAAGGATCAGGATCACGCCAAGAGAGATAGAAGCGTCGGCAATATTGAATACCGGGCGGAAAAATTCAAACTCTTCCCCACCCCAGAAAGGCACCCATGATGGGAAATGCGCATTTCTGATTATAGGGAAATACAGCATGTCCACTACTTTACCGTGGAACAAACCGGCATATCCGCCTCCCGGAGGAAACAGCCGGGCAATGTTTTGTGAGAACTGGTTGCTGTTATCGAAAATCAATCCATAAAACAAACTGTCGATCAGGTTTCCCAAGGCGCCTGCATAGATCAGTGCTGCGCAGACAATAAATCCACGATGGTATTTTTTTCGAATAAAGTCTTTCAATAAGAAAGTACCCCAAACTACGGCCACCAGCCTAAACAAGGTCAGGGCAATTTTTCCAAAGCCGCCGCCGAATTTCCAACCCCAGGCCATCCCCTCGTTTTCTACAAAATGCAGGTTGAACCAACTGCCTAATACGGCATGTTCTTCGCCTGCATAATAATTCAGTTTAATGTAAAATTTTAATGCCTGGTCTAACAGTATCACCCCCAGGATGATAAAAAACACATGTTTTGCTTTCACTTATTTTATTTTAAAAACCAATCAAAGATAGGATTCATTACTCTTCTACATACACCCTTTTCACCCGTTGGCTGATACCCGTCATCACTTCGTAAGGAATGGTCCCCGCCCAGGCAGCCAACTCCTGTATACCAATGTGATGCCCGAAGATTTCCACCACATCACCCTCCCGTACACTGCTTATATCGGTCACATCCACCATGGTCATATCCATGCAAATATTGCCGATGACGGGTGCTCTTTGCCCGCTTATGTATACCTGCGCCTTTCCATTGCCCATTTTCCGGCTGTACCCGTCCGCATAGCCGATCCGGATGGTAGCGATGATGCTATCGCGCTGCACCACGCCCTTCCTGTTGTAGCCCACACTTTCTCCTTTGCCAATCTTTCGCAGTTGTGCGATGGTCGTGCGCAGGCTAGCCACCGGCTGCAGTGATAAGGTCTGGTCGTTCGCGCTGTCCACCCCATATAAACCAATACCCAACCGCACCATATTGAACTGGTAACGGGGGTGGCGTAAAATTGCAGCCGTATTGGAAATATGTTTGATGAAATCATAGCCCAATTGCTGTTGCATCACCAGGCAAGCCTGCTCCAGCAGTGCCACTTGCTCATGGGTAAATGCATCCAGGTCCGGGTCTTCGCTTCCGGCGAGGTGACTGAATACCGACTTCACCACCATGGTCCTATGTTCATGCAACAGCACACAAATGGCTTTCGCTTCACCGGTCTCAAACCCCAGCCGGTTCATCCCCGTATTGAATTTGATGTGTACAGGAAACTGGCCAATGCCCTGGCTGTTGAGGTAATGATGAAAAGCATGATAGATATAAAAAGAATAGATCTCAGGCTCCAGGTCGTAAGTGACCAACGAATCAAAACTGGCTTCATCGGCATTCATCACCATAATGGGTAAACTGATGCCGGCCTTTCTCAACTCAACACCTTCATCTGCATAAGCTACTGCCAGGTAATCTACTTTATGAAACTGTAACACCCTAGCCACTTCTGCACTGCCGCTACCATAGCTGAACGCTTTTACCATGGCCATTACTTTGGTGGCCGGTTGTAAATGCTTTTGGTATTCTTTCAGGTTATGGATCATGGCCGTAAGGCTGATCTCCATCACAGTCTGGTGCACCTGCTGTTCCAGTAAATGACTGATGCGTTCAAAAGCAAACACACGCGCACCTTTCAGCAGTATGTATTCATCCCTGAACTGGTTGGTATTGGCCTGTTGCAAAAAAGATTCTGTAGAATCGAAAAACTGCGCTGCATGCTGCGTTCCGCGTTCCGCGTTCTGCATTACCCGCTCAAACAAATGCCTGTAACGGGATATGGCTTGTCCAACGCCTATAACACGGTCAATATCGTGTAACACCAATTGTTCAGCCAACTCATGATACAATATCTCTTCCGGTTGTCCCGATTGCAGGATGTCGGATATGATCAACGTGGTGCGATGCCCGCCTGCCTGTTGTTTCAGGTATTCAAGGGCCAGGTAGAGCGATGAAGTGTCGTTGCTATAGCTATCGTTCAGCAGGTAACAATTGTTCACTCCTTTCTTCAACTGCATGCGCATTTCTACAGGTTCCAGTTGCAGCATCTGTTGCTGTATCTCTGCTTCATCATATCCCAGCATCAGCAGCACACACCAACAGGTGATGGCATTGTCGATTGAAATACGGTCGGTGAAAGGTATTGTTATACGGATATCTCTTTGCTGGTATTGCGCAGTGATAAAGGTTTGTCCGGATTGTTTTTCTTCGGTTGTGACGCGCAGCGTAGCATTTTCGATACGGCTCCAACTGAAGAAATTACAATCGGGTTGAAAAAATGCGCGGTCTTTCCCATCGGGATACAGAGCCGGTGCCAGGGCTTCGCGGCAAAATATCAATTGTGTAACGTGTGAAAAAAGTTGTGCTTTCTCCCTTGCTTTCTGCCGGTCATTTTCAAAACCTTCCCTGTGCGCTTCGCCGATATTCGTGAAGATGCCAATGGTGGGTCTGATCACAGGTTCCAGTTTGTCCATTTCATGCGCAGCAGAAATGCCTGCTTCAAAAATACCCAGCGTATGTTCCGGCTGCATTTGCCATACACTGAGCGGAACACCGATCTGGGAATTATAGCTGCGCGGACTCCGAACGATGTGCTGGTTGGCATGCATCAACTGGTACAGCCATTCTTTGACGATCGTTTTACCATTGCTGCCGGTGATGCCGATCACCGGAATATTGAATTGATTGCGATGATATGCCGCCAGTTGCTGAAGGGCTAATAATACATCGGGCACTTTTAAAAAAGTTGCCTGTTCAAAGGAGTGGGCATCAAACTCTTTTTTTACTACAAAACAACGGATGCCTCTTTCATACGCTTCAGCTATGAACTGGTGTCCATCACGCCGCGGCCCTGTAATAGCAAAGAACAGGGAAGTTCCGGGAAACACCACTTTCCTGCTGTCGATCAGCAGGTGTTCAATCACCGCATGGCTGGTAACAGGCCCTTCGGCATGTATGATATCGGCTATATGTTGAACCTGGTAAGTGATCATTTTTTCCGGTAAATAGAATATACGATCGATCCGCTGATGCAAGCTACTATCACACCCAGTGAAATGAATACCTGTGCTGTTTTATCGATCCATTCACTGATAAAATGTTCTCCCAGCATTTTTGCACCGATGAATACCAGCACAATGGCAATACCCTGTTGCAAGTACTCGAACTGTGATACGGCGCCACGCAAAACGAAAAAGAGCGAGCGCAATCCCAATACGGCAAAGGTGTTGGACGTATAGATGATCAGTTTATCCCTTGAAATACCCATCACCGCCGGAATGGAATCCAGTGCAAATACGAGGTCGATGCTGGCCAGCAGCACAATCACCACAAATAAAGTAGTATACGCCGGCTTGCCGTTCACCCGGATGATGTATTTGCCGTTTCCATCTGTAGGAGCCAGCGGGAGGTATTTTTTCAGGAAGCGATATATTTTAGTATCATGCGGTTCAAATTGTTCTTCTTCATTGCTGGTAAACATTTTATAACCCGTGTACAACAGGAATGCGCCGAAAATATAGAGTACCCAACTGAACCGTTCCACCAGTGCTACTCCGATCGTGATAAAAATAATGCGGAACAGGATGGCCATGAGTATGCCTGCCAATAATACCCGCGGATAATATTTCTCCTTTACTTTGAAAGCGGTGAAGATGAGAATGAAAACAAAAATATTGTCGATACTCAGGCTCCATTCCATCAGGTAGGCGCTGAGGTATTCAAAAGATAATTTGGAGCCCTCTTCTACCCACAGGAAAGCAAAGAAAGCCATGGCCAACACCACCCAGAAAAGGGTTTGGAGCAGTGCTTGTCTGATGGTGATCACTGCGTTTTTCTTACTTAACAAGCCCAGGTCCAACGCAATAGCCAGTACAAGTACAATGCCGAAGATGAGGTAAACAAGCTGGTCGGTGGTCATGCAAATATGCTTAGGATGTAAAGATAGTACCGTATTTCTTTTTCCGTCTCCATTGATATAGAAGACCCACCAGTACTACCAGCGCAATGGGCAATACAATGTTCAGGAACTGCCAGGTGTTTCGTTGTTCTTCTACTTTGCGTTTGTCGAGCAACCGCAGCACCAGGTCTTTGTTCCTGCTCTCAAAAAGCTGGTTGTGGCTTACCAGGTAATCGATGCAGTTGAGGAAGAATTCCCGGTTGGCAAAGCGGTAATTTTCCAGGGGCAATTCACCCATTGGCAGGGGCCCCATGGTATTACTCACCATATTGGTAACGATATCTGCATCGGATACAACGATCTGCTTGCTTTCTTTCGCGGCACTGGAAAGAAAAGCCCTGCCGCTGGCGCGCTGCACCGAGTCTGACAAACCGATACCGGCTTTGTTTGCGAAAAAGGAATGGAACTTCCCTTCCAGCAACACTGCTACGGGCACATAGCTCTGGTTGAAGCTCATGAAATCCTCGTTATTCTTCACGCTATTGATACTTACAATGGCAGGTGAAGCCAGCCGCCGGCTGTTCGTATCTGATGCCAGTAAAATGGTTTTACTGATACCAACCGCTTTCACCGTGTCAATGCTCGACGGAAACAAAGGCAGTACCCTGTCGATATTCTTCGAAATCGGATTATCGCTGTGTGCCGATAAAAAAGGATAGTAAGGCCAGGGGATGCGTTGCATACGGGGAGAGCCGTCGGCATTCGTTCCTGTTACAAGGGGTATCTTGGAACAGTTCAGGTCCTGCAACAAATCTCCATTGATGCGAACGCCATATTTGAACAGGAGATCATCCAGGTTAAGCCCCCGGTCATAAGCGGTGTACTCGGCTCTGCTGCGCATGAGGCTGTCGAGCTCCGCATGAAGTTTATCTATGAACCAAATGACCTTGCCGCCATTCATTACATACTGATCGAGTTTCAGTTTGTCTTCATCAGAGAATGTTTCCGTAGGTTTCACGATCATCAGTGCATCTATCTGGGAAGCATCGGGAAAACCTTTTTTGAGGTCAAAGATGGCCAGCTTGTAATCGTTGCGCAAACTCTCACCGAGATCATTCACTTTCATGTCAATGGGTTCTCCGTTGCCTACTGCATAAACTACTGTAGGTACGTATTTGCGGGTGAGCTTGTCAATGGCATTAGCAAATTTATATTCAAGCAAGGCTTCCGCCGCATTGCGCGTAGCTTCCACATCTTCCTGCGGCTGGTCGGTGATCACATTGTATTGCTTGTATATCCTGCGGCTGCTGCGCAGGTCAATGGCGATGGGTTTGTGATGACCCAAAGTAACCAGTGCTGAAGGGATGATGAGCCTGTTGGTAGATTGTTCATTGCGTGCAGAAACAGATTCATTGTTCTCAAATACCACACCTAAGTGGGCCAGGCTATCGTACAGGGCCATCTTCACCGTATCATTTCGAATGCCTTCGCCCGGTTTTTCAAAACTGAAGCGAATCTGGTTGGCGGAGAGGCTGTTGAATTCTTCCAGTAGTTCTTTGGTAGCGAGGCTCAGTTTTTTATAGTCGGATGGCAGGTCACCTGTAAGGAATACCTGCACCTGCACTACTTCATTCATATCTTTTAACAAACGGGTAGTGGCGGGGTGAAAGGCTGTATCTTTTTTCAGCAGTGAGGTCTATCCGTTCATGAATGAAAGAAGAGAGATAAACAACCGCTACAAAAATAGCTGTCAGTGCTATCCACCAGTATTTATTTGCTGCTGATTGCTTCATCGTTGATGGTTAACGCCTCACGAGGTTTCTTTGGGTGATGAAAAGGAAAAAAACAATGATGCTGATGAAATACACCAGGTCACGCAGGTCTATCACGCCCCTGCTGATGCTCCGGTAATGAAAATTGATGCCCAGCATTTCAATGTAATAATCAGCGCCCGCATTGAATACAGGTAATTTGCTGATGGCGTCGAAACCATTGTACAACAGGAAACAAACAAAGGCACCTGCGATGAATGCCACTACCGTATTTTGCGTAAAGCTGCTGGCGCATATTCCTACCGCTGTAAATACGGCACCAAGAAAAATCAATCCGATATAACTACCGGTTGTTGCACCGATATCTATTCCTCCGGTGATGCTCAATTGCTGCACAGATAATGCATAGATGATGGTGGGCACCAACGCGCAGACCACAATCAGCAATGCACCAAAAAATTTGCCCCATACAATCTGTGAAGGTTTCAATGGAAGGGTGCTGAGGAGTTCAAATGTACCCTGCTTGTATTCATCGGCCAGGCTGCGCATGGTAACTGTAGGCACCAGAAATAGAAGCACCCAGGGCGCCAGACTGAAGAAACTGCCCAACGAAGCATAGCCAAAGTCCAGGATATTGCTATCGGGAAAAACAAAGAGCAACAACCCATTGATCAGGAGGAACACTGCCAGTGCAATATATCCCGTAAGACTGCTGAAAAACTGCTGCCATTCTTTTTTGCAGATCATCCACATAGCGTCAAAACTAATGCAAATGGCTGATTTATGATGAGTATATATCCCATAAAAAACCGCAGGGCCAAAAGGCCCCGCGGAAACTGCACAATGAGAATAAATACTACGAAAAGGTTTAACGAACAACCTGGTTCAGTTGCCCAGTACCAAAAGTCAGGTCTTGAATAACAGTTTGTCCTCCCATAACCGAAATGGTAGTAATGGAACCATTAGGACTATAGCTAAATGAATTAACAGAACTAAACTGTTTCAGCGCGGTATTATTCACTATAGTATTAATATTCCCTGAAGGAAATAAGTTTACAATACCCCATCCGGCAGGATCATAATAATTGGTAGCAGCTTGTCCGCCAGTCCGTTTAGTAATCAAAAAATAATTGGTTGTTGCAGAGAAAGACTGAGAAGTAGTATTTTGCTGCGTGTTTGGCCCAGCTGGCCCATTGGGTTGGATGGTAAAACTCTTGTTGGGGCCACTTGAAACAAAGAAATAAAGTGACGGAGTCCTATTCCAATAATTATCGCTATTCCCCAAAATATCTACAAACGTGGCTTGCAAACTGTCTGTATTGGAATTGCTGGTTCCTGCAAATTTAGCACCAATAAAAGCACTGAAATTGCCATTTGCATCTACGGATCTTGCATTGGAAACACTAAAATTGGGAGCAACAAAAATACCATTTGATGGGTTAGTAGGAGTTGGGCCTACCGCATTAAAGGAAAGTCCTTTAAAATAATAAGCCCTACCATTACTATCTAAGGGAGTAACCGCATGATAACGCGCAACAACAGGAGGAACAAAAGTTCCATTAACCCCTCTGGGCAATGAGCTAAGTCCCAATTGAGATCCCAAATAGAAAGTGGCCGGTACTTTTTGTACAGAAGGTATACTGTCTATTCCGGGTAAAAATCCATTGATCGCCAGGGTTGCCGTACTATCGAATTTGCTCATAGAATAGCTGAAAACCCCGCCGTTGGGCAAATCAGGTACACTGATGGCGTAATTACCATTGGCATCGGTTAATGATGACCAGTCGAATCGCTGTGTATTTCCATTGACATTAACCCATGAGTAGACATTGATCAGCTTACCAGATGCAAATTCAGGGGTTGGATTAATGAAATTTGTCTGGATAGATACCGTTCCCTTAATAGTATTACGGGCATTGGATTGGTTCCATATTTGGATAGTAGCTGTACCGATTACAGAACCCGATCCCAATATGCCGTAAGAGAGAGAGCCACTGGCATAACCTGTTTTTGTAACAATGGCTGAGGCGGGGTTGGGAACATTGATATTTCCGTTGGCGGGGAAAACGGCAATACCATTAGCATCAGTGCTCACCTGTAATACAGACCCTACCAGGGTTGGAATGGTTACGGTTGCACCTGCAACGGGCTGGTTGGTAACCACATCGGTAACTGTAACCGATATGTTGCGCTTGTTGGCATTGACCCTGCTTACACTGTCGGTATATCGGCTGTTCGCTTTAGTAAGACTGTCGAGGTACCTTTGATATAACCTGCTGAGGCTGTCGGCCAAACGCTGCTTCGCTGCATCCTGTTGTACGGCAAAATTATATTGCAACTGTGCCAACGCTGAAGCGCCTTGCTGTCTCAATTGTTCCAGTTGCGTTTCCAGCCCGTACTTATAGGCCAGCAGGTCTTTCTGCGACTGCAGAGCGTCTTTTTCGTTGAAAGTGTCTTTCTTACAGCCCACTGCAAAGAGCATACATGCAATGAGCATGAGGCCCGTGATGCGGGGCAACGAGTAAATGAAGTCTTTTTTCATAAAATGAGTTTGAATGAGTAAAGGGTTTGCTTGTTTGTTTATTTTTTGTGTTTAAGGCGTTTCGATATACCTAGTTTGAGCTGGAAAGCATCGGTGCGGATGCTGCCCGTTACTCCCGGGTACTCGATATAGGAATAACTTTTCCTTACGCCTGTCAATCCTACGATATAGGATCCCTGGATCAGCCAGTTGATTTTTTTCGACGGAAGCAGGATTTCAGCAGTGGCATTGGCATGGTACCAGTTGGGTTCGAACAGGTCGGTATACTGGTTACCGAATACGGAACCATAGATACCCTGAACGAATTCGCCGGTTTTGGTGTATTGTTCGTATTCACCAACATTGTTGGCCATCCCTACGCCAACGCCCAGGTTGCATTTCCACTGCTGTGCAGATGGGATCTCATAATTGAGGCTTAGCCAGCTATCAATACTGTGGATGATATACTGGCTTTGTTTTACGTTCTTGAAAGTAAACATCGGATCAAAGCCGTAACGGGTATCATCTTTAAAAGTGGTCAGTTGTCCGCCATAACCGGTGTAACCGGCCGTTGCCCGTATAAACCAGCGCTTCCCGATAAAATAATCCACCAGGAAATGGGCGTTGTAGGCAATGGCAAAACCGGAATGGGGTTGTTCATCTGTAAACCAGTTGAAAGACGATCCATTTACAACTCCCAATCGCCACCTCGTTTGAGAAGAGTCCATTCTTCTGCCCTGCTGCGCCAGTGCTGCCTGCATGGTGCTTGCCAGTAATATCAGAAGAAAAAGGAGTCGTTGAAAATGTTTCATGTAAATGAATTTGGATGAAGAATCGGTTAACTGCTGGCAGGTATGGCTGCAGGGGCCTCTTGGCAGACAGTTGTTTCTTTTTTGAATAAGCATATGCGGTTGGGTTTTAGCAATACAGTGCCTTCTCCTTTTGGGAGTTGTTTAAAATCATCGTTCAATATTTACTTAGCTTTTCTTTTTCTTACGCTCGCTCGAAAAAAAAATCGTTCACATCGAGTGTGTTGATCAATGCGATCACTTCGGAGCGGTTTCTGACGTTGAGCTTTTTGTAAATGCTTTTGTTGTGTTTCTTTACCGTATCGAGGGAGATATCCAGTTCATCTGCTATTTCCTTATCCAGCTTACCCCTTATGAGTATCTGAATGATCTCCTGCTCCCTGTGGGTTAGTTTGTTCAGGTGCACCATGCATGATGTTTTTTACATTCATAATGAAACTTTTAGAGGGGGAGAAGGATACCGGATAATGACTATGTAAAAATGGGAAACAAACTAAAACCAACCAATAGCACTTAAGGGTACCATTTGTAACGATTGTTCATTCCACCAACGGGCTATTTGCAGATTCTGTTTTTTTATAACGAACATAACCAACAGCCTCTGCTCTGTTACGTACATTTATTTTTCTGAAAATATTGGCATTATGTTTTTTTACTGTTTCAAGAGAAATTCCCAGAAAGGAAGCGATCTCCTTATTTAATGCACCTTCCGAAAGCAATGCCAATACCTCTGATTCTTTAGGGGTTAATGAACACCCGTTCAGCATAACACCATTTTTACATATTATTTCAGTTTGTTGCGTAAACGATTCCATTAATGCAGGGTTTGTGGTTATAAAATATTAACATTAAGGCTCTATACTCTCCCCTACTTACTGGATTGTCCTGATTTTGGCGAGTTCAGTTCTATAAAGCGAAGCCTTATACAATGCGTTTTGATAATGGCACAAACCTACTTGCTGCATAACATCCATTCAACGGGCACTTTTGCCCTTTTTTTACCCCGGGGTTTTTCCCGGGATAAAACAGTGAATAACCGGGCTTGTATTGTTACGCGATTTTTCCAATCATTGCATTACATATTTTTAACCACCTAAAACCTTTAAAGATGAAACTTAAAAAACTACTTTTCAGTTTGCCTTTTCTATTATGCATAAACGCCCTATCGGCACAACCACCAAGTACTTGTAATTGTAATTGTTCTGGTCTGCAAATGCCCAGAATGATAATAAACGATAATGTCCGCTCATCTGGACGGGAAGCGAATTTCAGAAACATCAAAAGAAAATTCCTGATGAGTAATTTTCCCCAGGAATTTCCACTCAACTATGGTGACTTGAAGGAGATCTTCAAAAAGGCAGTCGATAATAATGCGTCTGGGCTCCGGATCTATTTCGCCCAAGAAGCCAATAAATCGTGTGAACTGAGTTTGGTTTTCGTTCCAACAATGCTTGACCTCTCTGGCCAGGGTTTATATTCAGATCAGCCGGGGGCTTATCAAAAAATTGAATACGGGTTGAATGAAGCAAGACTTAATCCGTTGAAGGACACAGGAGATATTTTGGCAAACTTTCGGGACGAATTCAAAAAAAAGTCAGAATCCGATGTTGCAATGACAGCAAATGGTCGCCAGGAAACCATTTCTCTGTTTTATTCAAAGGATAATATAAAGCAACTTTATGACACTCTTGAAACGGGCTGTTTGAAAGGGATCGTACATGGAGTGGGTGTGAGGTTTGTTGCCTATGAACCAGATGAGAAGATTACCGGACCTGATGGCTTAAAGCCTGTTGGCAATCAACTTCTGATACATTTCATATTCTATGACTGCAAAAACAAGCCCATAGATTTCGTTAAATGCTATAATACCAAGAGGATTATCGGTGATACAGATACCGGCCTGCCTTGCCCGGACTTTTGTAATGGGGGGGCGGGATCAAGAAAAAAATAAAACAAATTCATGAAGAAAATCTGGCTATTTTGTTGGGACAATGCCTTTTCGAAACCCCTTTGCCGATGCATACCTGCTGATACTGCTGTTAAGCAGTATCAGCATGCTGGCGATCAGTTACACAACCCCATCGCCCCGCTACTTAAAAAGCTTCGCGTGGTTAAACACCTTAACATTTATTTCGGAGTTGTGGGCATACCTGGCCGGCTTTTACCTTGGCAACAACTGGAAAATACTGAATGTCTTTGTGTTGATAGAAACCGTATGGCACCTTTATTTTTTTTATGCCATTATTACAATAACGCGCATCCGCAAATGGATTCCGGTATTCATAGTTGGGTACGCACTTTTTTGGTTTGCATCGAATATTCTTATTACGGATTTTTTCAAAAAAGGGAATTTTGTCTGGAACAGTTACAACATCATCGCAGCCAGTTTGCTGACAGTGATCCTGTCGGTGGCGTATTTGTACCAGTTAATTGAGGATGAAAATGCACACCAACTGCAACGGCGGCCTGTGTTTTGGATCGTATCAGCGTTATTGGTTTTTTATACCTGCCAGATCCCGTATTTCGGCGCCTTTAATTTTATCATCAGGAATAAACTTTCAGCAAGGGAACTGGGGTTCGGTAGCCTGAGGATACTGATGAGTGTACTCAACGATCTAATGTATGCAACATTTACCTATGCTTATTTATGCCAGATCCGCTTAATGAAATACCGTTAGTCATCATCACCGTAATGGCGATGTTCATACTGCTGATTGCTGTCGGCGCATTTCTGATAGTCAGGTACCAGAAGAAAAAATTCCAGTACCAACAAAGTATTTTTGAAATCCAGAAAGAACACGAGGCTGCCATTTTGCAGTCGCAACTGGAAATACAGGAGCAGACCTTTGAAGCCATCAGTCAGGAAATTCATGATAATGTGGGTCAGATATTAAGTCTGGCCAAGGTGCAGCTTAATATTGCGGAGTCCAGTCTAAGTGACCCCAAGGGTGTCCTTGCTATGGCGAAGGAAAGTATCGGGCGGGCCATGACGGATTTACGCGATATCGCCAAAAGTCTGAGTAGTGACCGGGTTAGCCAGATGGACCTGGTCCAGGCGATCAGGCAGGAAACGGAGCGTATTAACAAAACAAGATTTTTGGTTTGTACATTAGAAGTAACAGGCGAAACGCCGGTATTGGGAGCCGCCAGGCGGCTGGTCGTCTTCCGGACAGTGCAGGAAATACTGAATAATATATTAAAGCATTCGGGGGCAAGCCAGGCAATCATTGCGATTCTTTTTGATCAACAGCAACTTCAGATTCAGATCACCGATAATGGTAAAGGTTTTGATGCCGTTAACAATACCCGGAATGGCCTTGGCCTGCAAAACATTACTAAAAGGACAGTCATGATCGGAGGTGAAGCGATCATTGGTTCCGCCATAGGCAAGGGTACCACTATACAACTTAACATTCCTTATGAGTAACATTATTACGATAGCGATTGTAGACGATCACAGCCTTTTCAGGAATGGTCTGTCCATGCTCATCGGGCTGATGCCCAATTACCAGGTGGTCATGCAGGCTGAAAATGGAAAGGACTTCATTGAACAAGTAGGGGCAGGCAAGGCGCCGGACCTGGTGCTACTGGATATTGCAATGCCCGAAATGGATGGCTATGCAACAGCACAGTGGATCGTTGAAAATTACCCGGAGACAAGGATTCTGGCCTTGAGTACCATGGACTCTGATACTGCAATTATCAAGATGATCAAAGCCGGTGCCAAAGGCTATATTCTTAAAGACGCCGATACTGATGAACTTAAACTAGCTTTCTCAGAGCTGATCGCCAAGGGCTTCTTTTACAATGATCTGGTGTCTAAGAAAATCGTAAGCTCCATACATCTGTTTGCCGACAGGGACAGTCATGCCAGCCAGTTGTTTAAACTAACACCCAGGGAAACAGAATTCCTGCAGCTGGCCTGCAGTGAAAAAAGCTATGCAGCCATTGCATCTGAAATGTTTGTAAGTGAGCGAACTGTGGATGGCTATAGAGAAGCTTTATTCAAAAAGTTAAACGTAACTACTCGGGTCGGCCTGGTCATGTATGCAATAAAAAACGGTATGGTGCTATTGTGAAGCAAGAAGAGATGTTTCCGTGATCCATTCACCTTAATCTCCCCATGGCAATGGCAGCAGCAGGCAAGTGCCGGGGAATCCGGTTGTATTCATTCATCAAAATGGCGTCTTTCATTTTGTATTCAAGCGCTATCACTACAATTGCCACTTCTTCCGCTGAAGCCCCACTGTCAAGGACAAATTTTTTGGCCGGATGTATTTTGTTCTCGTATGGCAATAGGTATTCGGTAACTGCTTCTTTTACCATTGACCGCGTGGTTCCAAATGCGGTGGCGAATAGCATGAACTTGATATTCACAGCCCAGGTAGCGGATGGAGCACTGATGTCTTTCGCCGGATTGACGCTGCCTATTTCGATTTCCACTTTACCATTTCCCCTGTCTGTTACTTCAACGGGTACTCTGAACCTGTCCCTTAGATCAACGGCTTTATTGATCTGGCAGTGACCACTTTCTACTACCGACAAAGGCCAGTATTGTGCTCCATGATTACGCGCATAACAATTCCTCATCCATCCCCGGAGTGCATTCCACCCATACAATTTTGGGGAGAACAACAGCCGCTCTGCCAAAAAAGAGATCAGCGAAGAACCACAAGCCGATACCATTCCGAAAAGGTCATTCGCCGGGGTTTGTTTTCTTTTCCGGGTGGATTTTGATTGTTTCCGGGGCCTGGCCCTGGCATATTGTTTCCCATCAACACTATAAAATACAACGTTGCCAATCATCCCTGCTACGCCATTATTGGTTACCCTTGCCATCTGATTGATTTTGAGTTGATCCGGTATTGATTATGCTTAAATATACATTAAAACGATCATTAAATACAATAAACCACATTAAAAGTGGACTGGTGTGGGAATACTGTGGGCTTGATGTGGGTTTGACCCGAAGCAAATGCGCTCCAATTACCTGTTATTCACGATACAATGCCGAAAAAAAAGCCGGAATGCACTATACATTCCGGCCTTCAACTATTTATGTGGGTTCAGGTTATACCGCAAAACTCTCTCCACACGCGCAACTGCGGCTGGCATTCGGGTTGTTGAAGAAGAAGCCTTTTCCGTTCAGTCCGTCGGAAAAATCTAGTTCTGTATTCACGAGGTATAAAAAGCTTTTGAGATCGGTAACGATCTTCACGCCATTGTCTTCAAAAACCTGGTCGCCGGGTTTAACCTCGTTGTCGAAATCCAGCTTGTAGCTCAACCCGGAGCACCCACCTCCTACCACACCTACACGCAGGAAATAATCAGCATTTCCTTCCACACCTGCTTCCTGCATCAGCTGCAGCACTTTCTGCTTCGCTTTCTCTGTTACGTATATGCCATTATCTGTTGCTACCATAAAATCAAAATTTAAAATCGAGCCATTGCGTATTGAGCAATTGCGCAATTACTATCAATGGATCTTTTCTTCAAACACCAATTCTTCCAATCCATTTTTCTTGCGGTAATCGTTCACTGCCGCTTTGATGGCGTCTTCTGCCAGTACAGAACAGTGGATCTTTACCGGTGGCAGGTTCAGTTCTTCTACGAGGTCCATGTTATCTATCTGCACAGCCTGGTCAACTGATTTGCCTTTCAGCCATTCGGTGGCCAGTGAAGAAGATGCGATAGCAGAGCCGCAACCAAATGTTTTGAATTTGGCGTCGGTGATCATACCGGCTTCATCCACTTCAATCTGTAAACGCATCACGTCTCCGCACTCGGGAGCTCCAACGAGTCCGGTACCTACGTTCTTTTTAGCTTTGTCTAAAGTGCCTACGTTCTTAGGATTGCTGTAGTGATCGATTACTTTTTCTGAATATGCCATGTTATTATTATTAAAAAATCAAAATTTACAATTCAAAACCGAGCCATTGATTAATGATGTGCCCATTCTATTTTATCCATATCCACTCCTTCTTTGAACATTTCCCAGAGCGGACTCATCTCGCGCAATTTGAGCACCGTCTCACTCACCGCCTTGATGGTATAATCAATTTGCTCTTCAGTAGTGAAGCGCCCCAATCCGAAACGCAGAGAACTGTGTGCAAGGTCATCGCCCAACCCTAATGCTTTCAGCACATAGCTGGGTTCCAGTGAAGCCGAAGTACAGGCCGAACCGGATGAAAGCGCGATGCTTTTATTGAAGCCCATCATCAGCCCTTCTCCTTCCACATATTTGAAAGAGATATTCGCCACATGGGGTAAGCGGTGCTCGCGGCTTCCGTTCACATAAGCTTCTTCCAGCGCCATCAATGCTTTTTCCAGTTTATCGCGAAGCGCTGCCAGTCGTACCGATTCCTCGGCCATTTCCAGGCGGGCCAGTTCGCATGCTTTACCAAAACCAACGATGCCGGGAACATTGAGTGTACCACTGCGCATGCCACGCTCGTGTCCGCCGCCGTCCATCTGTGCGGTTACTTTCACACGCGGGTTTTTACGGCGTACATACAAAGCGCCTACACCTTTGGGACCATACATTTTATGTGCAGAGAAAGCCATGATGTCAATGCCGTCTTTATTCACATCAACCGGAATTTTTCCAACGGCTTGTGTTCCGTCGCTGAAAAACAAAACACCATGCCTGCGGGCTATAGCGCTGATCTCTTTTACCGGTTGTATCACACCAATCTCATTATTGGCATACATGATAGCAATGAGGATGGTAGTAGGTTTGATGGCTGCTTCGAGTTCTTTCAGATCTATCAAACCTTCTGCATTCACATTCAGGTAAGTCACTTCGCCTCCTGAACGTTCAATATGTTTACAGGTATCCAGTACCGCTTTGTGTTCGGTAGTACAAGTGATCACATGGTTACCCTTGCTCGCATACATTTCAAACACCCCTTTGATACCCAGGTTATCTCCTTCCGTAGCGCCTGATGTAAAAATGATTTCTTTGGGGTCGGCGCCGATTAGTTTGGCTACCTGTTCGCGGGCATAATCAACAGCCTCTTCCGCTTCCCATCCGAAAGGGTGGTTGCGGCTGGCGGCATTGCCGAAATGATCGGTAAAAAAAGGCATCATGGCTTCCAGCACGCGCGGGTCCATGGGAGTGGTGGCATTGTTATCCAGGTAAATCGGTAGCTTTAACATGGGTGCAAAAATAGTGGAATAGGTTCTATAAATTTGGCGGGGATCAGCGTGGTATACGGTTTTTCCCCATATCGTAAAGGTACTACATTTAAAGGAACCCTATGCTTAAAATAGAACATATTGGCCTGGCAGTGAAGCAGTTCGGCACAGCAATTCCCCTTTTCGAGCAGTTGCTCAATACCCCCTGTTATAAGGTGGAAAATGTTGCATCGGAACAGGTGAACACCGCTTTTTTTCAAAAAGGCGAAACCAAGATTGAATTGTTGGAAAGCACCAGTCCGGATGGCATTATTGCCCGTTTCATAGAAAAAAAAGGAGAGGGCATGCACCATATCGCTTTTGAAGTGGCTGATATTGAGGCTGAAATGAAACGGTTGTCTGATGCAGGCTTTACCCTGCTGAATCCCGTTCCAAAAAAAGGTGCGGACAATAAATTAGTTTGTTTTGTGCATCCAAAAGATACGAATGGAGTGTTAATTGAACTCTGCCAGGAAACGTCTTCCTGAGCGAGCGAAGCGAGTCGAAGGAGCTGCTGAAAGCTTCGTGAGATTCCTCGGCTGCGCTCGGGATGACGTGCGCATTAGGAAAGTCCCAACTTTTCCAATGCTACTTGCGCGGCAGCCTGACTTGCATCTTTTTTATTATATCCTTTTCCCTGTGCCAGTATTTCACCATCGAGCACTACGTTCATGGTGAACAGGCGCCGGTTGCCTTCCATTTTTTCATCGGCGAGGTCGAAAGAAAGGGTTCGGCTGTTTTTACTGGCCCAGCCGATGAGTTTGTTTTTGAGGTTGATGTCTACCTGTTCCAGGTCGTCTACAAACATGTGGGCGATGACAATGTGCTTGAGTACCCAGTGGTGGGTCCGGTCATACCCTTTGTCGAGGTAAACCGCGCCTACCAATGCTTCCAGCGTATTGCCAAATATCTGGCTGCCTTTGAGCGAGCTGTCGAACTTATTGTAAAAAGTGAGTTTGCGCAATCCCATTTTGAGGGCGATATCGTTCAGTTGCTGGCGGTTCACCATTTTGCTGCGCATCTCGGTGAGAAAGCCTTCGCCTTTGTAAGGATAACGCTTGAAGAGGTAATCGGCCACTATCGCGCTCAATACGGCATCGCCGAGGTATTCAAGCCTTTCGTTGTTTTCATCGGGCGTTTCTTTTACCGAACGATGGCTCAGCGCTGTTCTATACAGCAACAGATTGCCCGGCTTCATCCCCAAAACATTTCTCAGTTGTTTTTCAAAAGAAGCATCGCCCGATTTGCCAAATAATGCTTTGAAAAATTGCACAACCTTAAGCTACGAATTTTTTCACAATCACGCAGGCATTATGTCCGCCAAATCCGAAAGTATTGCTCAATGCCACATTCACTACGCGCTTTTGCGCTTTGTTGAATGTAAAATTCAGCCTCGGATCCAGGTCCGGATCATCGGTAAAGTGGTTGATGGTAGGAGGTATCATATCGTGTACCACGCTTTGTATGCAGGCAATGGCTTCGATAACGCCCGCAGCGCCCAGGCAGTGCCCGGTCATGGATTTGGTAGAACTGATATTGAGTTCATAAGCATGGTCTCCGAAAACTTCCCGGATGGCTTTCACTTCTGCGCCATCACCCAGTGGTGTAGAGGTTCCATGTGTATTGATGTAGTCGATCTCATGGGCTTGCATGCCTGCATCTTTCAAGGCAGCAATCATCACATTCCTTGCGCCCAGTCCTTCCGGATGTGGGGCTGTGAGGTGGTAAGCATCGGCAGTAGCGCCGCCACCTGCTATTTCGCAATAGATATGCGCGCCGCGTTTTACCGCATGCTCATATTCTTCCAGTACCAGTACGCCGGCAGCTTCTCCCATTACAAAACCGTCACGGTCTTTGTCGTAAGGACGGCTGGCTGTGGCGGGATCGTCGTTGCGTTCGCTCATGGCTTTCATAGCATTGAAACCGCCTACACCGGCTTCGCTGATCACTGCTTCCGATCCACCGGCGAGTACGATATCAGCCTTGCCCAGGCGTATGTTATCCACCGCCGAAATAATGCCATTGGTGCTTGATGCACAGGCACTTACCACAGCGAAATTGGGACCACGGAATCCATGGCGCATGGAAATCTGGCCTGCGGCAATATCCAATATCATTTTAGGAATGAAGAAAGGGTTGAAACGGGGTGTTCCATCGCCTTTTGCAAAGCCTATCACTTCCTCCTGGAAAGTGGTGAGACCGCCAATGCCACTGGCAAAAATCACACCCACCCTGTCGGGGTCTACATTCTCTTTACTGATACCGGCATCTGCAACAGCCATATCACTGGCCACCAATGCCAATTGGGCAAAGCGGTCCAGCTTGCGCGCTTCTTTCCTGTCCATGAACTGGGTAGGATCAAAGCCCTTGATCTCACAGGCAAAACGGGTTTTGAACTTAGATGCATCAAACAAAGTAATGTTAGCTGCGCCGGATACTCCATTGATCAATCCGTTCCAATAATCGTTGAGATTATTGCCTACCGGCGTTAATGTACCGATTCCCGTAACAACTACTCGTTTTAATTGCATGGACAAACCTATTTATTAAGTGAGAATCCGCCTTTCCTGGCCTTAGAGCGCCGCAGAAAGGCGGATTTTAATTATTCCAAAATAGTGTAGATCTTACTTAGCGTGTTCTTCGAGGTAAGCAACAGCCTGACCAACAGTGGTAATGGTTTCAGCCTGCTCATCGGGGATGGAGATGTTAAATTCCTTCTCGAATTCCATAATCAACTCAACGGTATCCAAAGAATCTGCACCGAGGTCGTTAGTGAAAGACGCCTCATTGGTAACCTCCGCCTCGTCTACCCCTAATTTATCAACGATGATTTTCTTAACTCTTGTTGCGATGTCTGACATTGTAAAAAGTTTTTGTTACAGCCGCAAAAATATACTTTTTGTCAAATAAGCAATGTTTTAACGCATTTTTGTTTTCACACCCCCTGGGTTTTGGGGTATGTTTTTCGCAAAATGATCACTATCTTGTAAAGCTAACTATTGCTATGCCGTTAAAACTCATAGACCATAACAGCACGGAATACCACCAGATGGTCGACCTGCGTTACCACCTGTTGCGCAAGCCGTTGGGACTGGATTTTACCAAAGAAGAGCTGGAAAGGGAGAAAAACGACATCCTCATCGGCTGTTTCGAGGAAGATAAGCTGGAAGCCTGTTGTATTTTAACGCAAACGGCCCCCAAAACCGTCCGTTTACGCCAGATGGCCGTCAGCTCCGTTCTACAAGGCAAGGGCATTGGCCGGGTTTTGATGAGTTTTGCCGAAAACATAGCCCGCGACAGGGGGTACCATCGCCTCACCATGCACGCCCGTAAAACAGCCGTTGGTTTCTACGAAAAACTGGGCTATAAGATCCATGGGGAAGAATTCCAGGAAGTCACTATCCCCCATTTTGAGATGCATAAGGCACTGTAAAAATTTCCTACCCTAACTTACTCTTGAGTAATCCCCGCAGCTCATGCCTCATCTCATCTCCCATATTGTCTTTGGGGATCAGGAAAAAAGAGCGGGCATCGAAATAGAGGTGAAAGAAATGGGGACTTTCGAAAAATTTGCTGAATTGGGTCCACTTCCAGAGCACATAGCCGTGCTCGCTTTCCAGCCTGATATCTGTGTCCCGGAAATCGATGATGAACGATTCTTTGAAAGTGGCGGAGCGCTTATAAATGGTATTGGGTAAAAAATACCAGAACGAAGCCATCAACACCAGCCAGATCAATGAACCCAGCAAAAAGGGCTCGGGCCTGATCTTTTTGGTATAGAAAAGAATGCCGGATACAATCGCAAATACATTGACCAGTACAATCAATATCCTCAAATCCTGTTTCTGTGCAAAATGGTAGCGTAAAGCCTGTATGACCTTTCTTTTATCGTAAGAGAAACTGTATTGCATGCCTTGGATTGAGGCGCAAAAATAGCGAAATTAACTTCCGTTCTATTTCGTAAAATTTTTCTTCAGTTGATTGATCCGTATACTACTCAGCCGCTTATCGCCGGCAGCAATCACTATACGATAACGGAAAGTGGCGGACTGCCCCTTCCTTAAACGGAAATTGAGGTTTTCTTTCCCTTCTGAAAATACTTTTTGTCCCAATGGATTGGCCGCAAACAACCCATAATTACGTGCATGCCAGTAAGTAGGATAGCCGGGATTTCCCGGATGATCCATGATCACAATGCTGATGGTATCATTACCTTTCTTGCCGTACAACATGCACCACTCGCCCCTTGTGGCCCAGGCGGCATCGCCTTCTTTTCCTGCCGATGTAAGATAGTTACCTGTTACTGTCGCATCTTTTGTAGCAGCCACTTTGGTAATATTCCCCTGCGCGTCTTTGTATTCTTTGGTTTGTGTGATGGGCAGTTCCAGTTCATGCGCCACCCGCAAACCCAGCAACCCGTCCTTGCTGTCGGGGAAAGCCACGTCCTGCACGGCTGTCAGTTCCGTGATGCGGTCAATGATACGCTCATTATTCTCCTGGCTGAACAGATAGGTGGTTTTCTCATTCAGCAATACATCCTGCTGCTGGTTTACCCAGCGGGCGGTATACACCAGCTTTCCCTGCTTACCACTTTCCGTACTCACCACTTCATTCGTTTTGATCCATCCATAATGCACTTTCTTTTCGGCAGCAATAGCAAATGAATTGTTCCAAAAATCAAGTCCGTTCACCCGCTCATAGTTAAACCACAATCCCAGGTGATGCGGGTGATCTGTAGGATCATGTGGTTCCGGCTTCCAGGGAAATCCACGGGTGATTGTTTGTCCGTTCCCTGCATAAATAGGATACAATACCGGTTTCTCAATGGTATCTGTATACACGAAACTGGTAAAGGGTTTTCCGTCGGCCGTGATCACCACTTTGCGTTGCGCTGCATCGGGTTGTACCGTTATCATGGCCTGGCGTGACTGTGCAGTGGACTGCAGCAGGCTCCATGAAAGAACACCTGCCAGCAAACATTTGTATGAATGGGTCTTGAACATAACTAAGTAGTATTGAATATAAGGTTAAGCCTGGATGGGTTTGTTTTGTTTACCAATCAAGAAATGCATCACCAGCCATGCCAGCACATAAGCCGATCCGCATACGGCAAACATGATATAGTATGCCACTTCAATTTTGCCAATGGCGCGGTAATGCACGAACATATTTTTTTGTACCAGCCATGATAAGGCAATGCCTCCCAATGCGCCGAACATGCCGCCGATTCCGGTAACGGAACCCGTTGCTCTCTTAGGGAACATATCACTTACCGTTGTGAAGATGTTGGCACTCCATGCCTGGTGTGCTGCAGCCGCCAAACCGATCACCAGTACGGCATACCACATATTGATGCCTCCCAGCAACTGGGCCGATATGATGGGTATTACACACAATGCAAAAAAGAACATCGATGTTTTGCGGGCGCGGTACACCGGCCAGTTTTTTCTGATGAGCCAGAGGGGTATCCAACCGCCGCCCACACTGCCGATAGTAGATATGGTATATACTACAGCTACCGGCAATGCAATGGCTGTGTTGCTCAAATGATACTGGCTTTGCAGGAAATCGGGCAGCCAGAATAAATAGAACCACCAGATGGGATCGGTGAGCAGTTTACCCAAAGCGAATGCCCAGGTTTGCCGGTAACCCAGCAGCTTTCCCCAGGAAAGCTTGGGGCTTGTTTCTTCTTCTGTTACAGGTTGTTCATCTGCGTCGCTGTGGATATAGTCGTACTCTGCCTGTAATAATTTTTTATGTTTCTTAGGCACTTCATATAAAATGAACCAGAAGATCAGCCATATAAATCCGAGTACGCCTGTAAGAATGAAAGCCCATTTCCAACCCCACTGCGCGGCAATAAAAGGAACGGTCAACGGCGCCACGATGGCTCCGAAATTAGTGCCCGAATTAAAGATGCCGGTGGCCAACGCCCTTTCTTTTTTGGGGAACCATTCCGCCACACCTTTGATAGCAGCAGGGAAATTACCCGCTTCCGTAAGGCCCAGGGCCGAACGAACCACTGCAAAGCTGAACACGTTGGTGGCAAAAGCATGGCATACAGCGGCAACGCTCCATAAGCCGGTGGCCAGCGCATAACCGATTTTAGTGCCCAGTTTATCTACCAGCCGGCCCGCTCCCAGCAAGCCGAACGCGTAAAACAATTTGAAAGCTATTTCAATATTGGCATAATCTCCATCATCCCAATGCAGTTCGGTAGAGAGGGTCGACTTCAACAGACTGATCACCTGCCTGTCGAGGTAGTTGATGGTGGTTGCAGCGAAGATGAGTGTACAGATCGTCCATCTGTATTTTCCTATGGGGTTGGTTGATGACATGATCAGGCTTTAATGGATTGAATAGTGTGTAATACCTGTTTGGTGGCTGCAACGATCTGTGCATAATCTTTCGCTTCCAGCAATGCTTTGGTGATGAGTTTGCTGCCCATGCCTACTGCACATACGCCTGCTTTAAACCATCCGGCAATATTTTCTTTGTCGAGCTCCACGCCACCTGTTGGCATGAATAACAGATCGGGAAATAATTCTTTGATAGCAGATAAGAACCCGGGACCTAAAATATTTCCGGGGAATAATTTGATCATACGCGCACCCAGTGTTTCCGCGCTGATGATCTCTGTAGGTGTCATACAACCGGGCACCCAAAGCATTTCGTGCTGATCGGCTACTTCGGCTACCGAAGGAACAAGACCCGGACAAATCAGGTAGTCGGCACCCGCATCGATGAATTTGCGTGCCATCTCTCCGTTCTTAATAGTGCCTATGCCTAAATACATACCTGGTAATTCCGCATCATAGAGCTGGCGCATAGCGATGAAATTTTTCAGCGCTGCTTCACCGCGATTGGTATATTCTACTGTCCGGATACCGGCTTCGTATAAAGCTTTTAAAACCTGGAGACTGACTTCAACATCTTTGTTGAAAAATAATGGTAACACACCCTGTTCAGGGATCAATTGCAAAAGGCGATCCTTTTTCTTCATATGGCTTTTATTGGGACGACAAGTTTATTGGAAATACAGGGATTTGCAGTCATTTTTCTCCGCAAACGTTTGCGAAATTTTTGCACTAAAACGCCCATCCTTTCTTTCTGCTTCCCAAAATAAATAAAGAAATTTGAACACTGTTTCGTAAACTCATAACAGATTGCTAAACCTTTCTTCACTTATTATCAATTTACCAACATGCCGAAAAAAGTTGTTACCCTCGGAGAAATCATGCTCCGCTTGTCCACCCCTGGCTTTGAGCGTTTTGTACAGGCCGATAGTTTGGATGTAACTTATGGAGGTGGCGAAGCCAATGTGGCCGTTGCCATTTGCAATTATGGACTCAATGGCACATTTGTTACCAAAGTACCTGATAACCCATTGGGACAGGCCGCTATCAATCATATCCGTCGTTATGGTGTAGATACGCAATTCATTGCCCGTGGCGGTAAACGTCTGGGTATCTATTTCCTGGAAACAGGTGCTTCTATGCGTGCTTCACAGGTGGTGTATGACCGTGCCGGCGCTTCTATTTCAGATGTTGAGATCAGCGAATTTGATTTTGATAAGATATTTGAAGGTGCCGACTGGTTCCATACCACTGGTATCACACCTGCATTGAGCGATAAAGCTGCTGCGCTTACCGAAGCTGCTTTGAAAGCGGCCAAAGCCAAAGGCATTACGACCAGCATCGACCTCAACTATCGTAAAAAATTATGGAGCAAAGAAAAAGCCCGTGAAGTGATGACCAGGCTTTGTCAGTATGTAGATGTATGCATTGGTAATGAAGAAGACGCCGAAACCACGCTGGGCTTCGTGAGCAAGGGCACCGATGTTACCAAGGGGGAATTGAACCTCGATGGTTATAAAGATGTGTTCCAGCAGATGAAAGCAAAATTCGGTTTCAAATATATTGCTTCCACCCTTCGGGAAAGCCACAGTGCTTCCGATAACGGATGGAGTGCACTCGTTTACGATGGATCAAGCTTCTATCATACCAGGCAATACGAAGTACGCATCGTTGACCGCGTGGGCAGTGGCGATTCTTTTGCGAGCGGATTCATCTACGGGCTCGTCAGCGGTATGCCTATGAAGGAAGCGGCCGAATTCGGTGTTGCAGCATCTGCGCTGAAACACACCATTCCCGGCGATCTCAACCATGCCACCCTGAACGAAGTGAAAGACCTCATGAAAGGCGATGGCTCCGGAAGGGTTCAACGATAATCTCTACCCGCAAAACGAAGCAACATGATCATAGACAGTTTAGCCAGTGCAGGAAAATACGCATCCATGCATCCGCTTTTCGCCAAAGCTTTTGAGTACATTTCTAAACAGAATCTCGCGTCGCTGGAAACCGGCAAATTCGAGATCGATGGCCAACACCTGAAAGCCATCGTTTCCGATAAACCGGGTGTAACAGCAGCCGAGTCTACTGCCAAATTCGAATGTCACAATAAACACATCGATATACAAGTATGCATCAATGGCCGTGAAACGATCGGCTGGAAACCCAGGGATTCCTGTGTGGACCAACGCGGTGAGTATAACGAAGAAAAAGACGTTGTATTTTATAATGATGCGCCGGATACCTATTTCGAGTTAACCGGTGGCCAGTTCGCCATCTTTTACCCCGAAGACGTGCATGCACCCATGATTGGGGATGGCATGATCAAGAAGCTGGTGATTAAAGTGAAGCTATAATTTGTTAATTACGTCATCCTGAGCGAGCGCAGCGAGTCGAAGGACCTGCTGAACATTCGGGCAGATCCCTCGGCTACGCTCGGGATGACGTGTTGTTTTAGAAAATATACTTGGTACTGAGGAAGTTCGATTCGTGTATTTCTACGATCTCATTCACCAGGTGCTTGTTGCTTTCTGTCAGCTTCGCAGCTACCAATGAACGGATGGAGAATGCACGCAACGCATCAAATACAGATAAAGTTCCTTCGGCGCTGTCTTTTCTTCCGGTGAAAGGAAAGCTATCCGGACCACGCTGGCACTGGCAATTAATATTCACGCGGCTTACCTGGTTCACCAGGGGGTCTATCAGCGAGGCAAGCTCTTTACTTTCATTGCTGAAGAGACTCACCTGTTGACCATGTGTAGACTCGATTAGGTATTCGATGGGTTCATCAAGGCTGTCGAAAGGCACCACGGGAATAAGCGGACCGAACTGCTCTTCGCGATACAGTTTCATCTCTTTACTCACCGGATATAATACAGCCGGGTATACAAAAGACTCCATCGCAGCACCACCGTTTTCATTCATTACTTTGGCACCGTGTTGTTCAGCATTGCGGATACATTCCTGAAGGTAAGCTGGTTTCTGCGGTTCAGGCAGCGGAGTCAATGCTACACCCGCTTCCCAGGGCATACCGAATTTCAATTTGTTCACTGCAGCAGACAATTCTTTTACAAAAGCATCTGCAACACGCTTATGCACGAAGACAATTTTTAACGCAGTACAACGCTGCCCGTTGAAAGAAAGACTACCTAATACAGTTTCCTGTACAGCCAATTTCAGATCGGCATCTTTAGTGATGATGGCAGCGTTCTTGGCATCGAGCCCCAGGATGGCGCGCAGGCGGTTTACTTTGGGATGCAGTTTTTTCAATTCGTTTGCTACCCTGCTGGAACCGATCAGAGTGAGTACATTGATTTTACCTGATTTCATCAATCCGGGTATAATGGTATTACCCCTGCCGTAAATGGTATTTACCACGCCTTTGGGAAAGCATTCTTTAAAAGCATTCAATAAAGGGTAATGCAATAAAGTACCATGTTTGGGAGGTTTGAACAACAGTGTATTACCCATGATGATAGCGGGGATCAGTGTAGTGAAGGTTTCGTTCAGCGGATAGTTGAACGGTCCCATACAAAGCACCACGCCCAGCGGTGAACGGCGTATCTGCGCCACGATACCCTGCTCAATGGTAAAGCGCGATGAATCGCGGTCAACATCTTTCAATGCATCAATGGTGGCATAAATGTATTCAACCGTACGGTCGAATTCTTTTACCGAGTCGGCATAAGATTTACCGATCTCCCACATGATCAGTTTCACTACAATGGATTTCTGTTCCATCATTTTACTGATGAATTTCTCTACACATTGTATGCGGTCGGCCACACTCATGGTAGGCCATTGTCCCCGGCCGTTGTCATAAGCAGCTACTGCTGCATCCAGCGCTTCATACGCTTCCTTCTCTGTACAGACAGGATAAGTGCCGATCAGTTTTCTTTGCAGTCCATTGGGGGTTTTCACGCAGATGGGAGAATATACTTCATGCACGTCTCCGCTCCATTGCTTCATTTCACCGTTAGACAGGTAGAGTCGTTGGTTAATTTCTTCCGCCAGCCTGTATTCGGCAGGGATTTCTTCTTCGGTTACAAAAATGTTTTTCAGTTGCTCGCTAAAACTCATTGCATTCAGGGTTGTTAGATAAAATAAATACGCTATTGCTCAGGTGTCATCGATTGCCATCCGAAATAATTCCTTGCATTGCGGTAGCAAATATCCTGTATGATGGTTCCCACCCATTCAATATCGGCGGGAAGTTCGCCATTTTCAATTTCTTCTCCAAACAGGTTGCAGAGCAGCCTTCTGAAATACTCATGGCGAGGGTACGACAGGAAGCTTCTCGAATCGGTGAGCATGCCCACAAACTTGCTGATGAGTCCCATGTTAGAGAGTGCATTCATTTGTTTGATCATGCCGTCTTTCTGGTCGAGGAACCACCATCCCGATCCGAACTGTATTTTGCCTGCAACCGATCCGTCGTTGAAATTACCGAGCATGGTAGCCATAAGTTCGTTATCAGCGGGGTTGAGGTTGTATATGATCGTCTTGGCCAGTTTGTTGTCGCTGTCCAGTTTGTTGAGGAACGACGACAAAGCCCTTCCCTGTGAAAAATCACCAATCGAATCCCAACCTGTATCGGGCCCGAGTTGCTGCAGCATGCGCGAATTATTGTTACGCATGGCGCCTATGTGAAACTGCTGCACCCATCCTTTTTCCCAATCCCATTCGGCAAAATGCACCAGCATGGCCGATTTGAACTTGCGCTGTTCTGTTTCACTCAGTTGTTTACCTCCATGTATTTTGTTGAAAATACTGTCAATCTCCGATCCGGTGAAGTCTTCTGCATAGAGTTCTTCCAATCCATGATCAGAAACACTGCATCCCGCCGATGCAAAGAAATCATGCCGGCTCTGCAATGCATAAAGGAAATCATCGAAAGAAGAGATGGAGATATTGCTCACCGCCTCCAGCTTTTTCAGGTATTGATTAAACAGTTCCGGCTTAGATACGTTCATGGCATGATCGGGCCGGAATGCAGGCAGGATGGGTATTTCAAAGCCTTCTTCCTTTAATCGTATGTGATACTCCAATGAATCTACGGGATCATCGGTGGTGCAAACCATTTTCACATTCATCCTGCGCAACAGGTTACGCACTGAGTATTCTTTCGTTTGCAGCAATGCCGTGCAGGTATCATAAATTTTGCCGGCCGTCTGCGGATTCAGGATATCATGCACACCAAAATAGCGCTGTAATTCAAGGTGTGTCCAGTGATACAGCGGGTTACGTAAAGTATAAGGAACCGTGGCTGCCCACTGCTCGAATTTTTCTTTATCGCTTTTATTGCCCGTGCAATAACTTTCGTCCACTCCATTCGTACGCATGGCCCTCCACTTGTAGTGATCGCCGTACAACCACACTTGTGTAAGGTTTTTAAACTGAAGGTCTTCTGCAATCTGCTGTTGAGGCAGGTGGCAATGATAATCGATCACGGGCATGGGCTTGGCATACTCGTGATACAGTTGCTGCGCTGTCTTGTTTGACAGCAAAAAATTTTCATCCAAAAATGTTCTCATGCTGGGATTTTATAAAAATTTATACACTCTCTGATCTTTTATCCATAACCGACCGGAGTATATCGCTTGCATCACTGCCGGTTAACATTGCAAGATACATATGTATAGTTTCTGCAAAACCCGGATAGATTGTCAAATCATTACCCCATATTGACTTATCAGACAACAGGGCTTCGAGCCAGCCCGGCTCATCCTGCCGGTTCCAGTAGGCAACAATCAATCCCGCTTTATCGTCTTCCACTTTGTAAGGTGCACCTGGTTTCAGGAACAGCAGGTAAGCCGCAAAGCCAAGCGACATGAGGGTTGGCGCCGATCCGTTTGTCGCAAAATATTTCTCCAGCAAAGGTATATTGCGCATCACCATTTTAGAAGTGTATTGTACCGTGATATTGATCCACAAGTGTTCAATATACGTATTCCTGAAACGGTCGATCACCTGTGAGGCAAAGGTCCGGGCTTCTTCCGTACTGATATTCCCTCCTGCTACCAGGGGTACAATCTCATCCATCATCAGGCCGGCAACAAAAGCTGCAAATGTTTCATCCTGCATCGCTTCTTTCACCGTGGCGAATCCTGCCAGGCAGGCAAGTCCGCAAGAAAAAGTATGGGTACCATTCAACAACCGCAGTTTCAGTTCCCTGAACTTATTAATATCGGGCGCCAGTATTACACCTGCATCTGCTGCACTGAATGATAATATTTTTTTAGTACGTTCTGAACTGGTTTCGATGGCCCACAAGCGATAACATTCTGACATGATCATCAGATCATCCCGATACCCCAATTGCTTTTCCAATGCGGCTGTTTCGGTTGCACCCAGTTTGCCCGGCACAATACGGTCTACCAGTGAATTGCAAAAATCGTTGGCTTCCTGCAACCAGTTACAAAAGTCACGGCTGCATCCTTTCATCTCAGCCAGTTGCAATAAAATAGCTTTCAGTTTATGGGCATTGTCAACGATCAGTTCGGTGGGAATGATCACCATACCGGCCTCTTTACTGCCATTGAATGTTTCAAATCTTTTCAGCAGAAAATGCAACAGTCTGCCCGGAAAAGAAACCGGCCGTTCTGCGTGTGCATCTTCAGGCATCAGGGTAATGCCTACTTCCGTTGTGTTGGAAATGATCACCTGCATGGCTTCGTTCGAAGCGCAGGCCAATATTTCTTCCCATTCTTCCCGCGCAGAAAGTACGCGGCTGATGGCAGTATTCACTACTGTTCTTTCTACCGCTTGTCCATTTTCATAGCCTCGTTCTATCTGCGTGAAAACACCTTCCTGTTGTTTGAATGCATCTGTTCCGCCATTGCTGGTTGATTTTACCACTACGATGCTGCCGTTGAACAGTTGCTGGTTATTCGCTTTGTTGATAAAATAATCCGGCAATCCGCGCAGTAAAACACCTGTTCCAAATTGTAATACTTTCTCGGGGAGTGCTTTTCCCTTTTCCTCTAAAAAGGATCTTGATAATTGCATTTAATCTTTATTTTATGTCTGCTTTGCTTTTCGACCGTCATCCCTAGCTCGTCATCCTGAGCGAGCGAAGCGAGTCGAAGAACGTCATCCCGAGCGCAGCCGAGGGAGCTGCCTGAACCTTCGAGCAGCTCCTTCGACTCGCTTCGCTCGCTCGGGATGACGTTTTTGTTTGGATTTTTATTTTTCTCCTTTCAAAGCCCATTCAGCGATATCCTGCGCCACTTCAAAATTTTGATAATCCGCAGGCAATCTTCTTCCATCGGTATATTCATTGTACACCCAGGGATCGCCTACAGCAAAGACCTTGCCCTTGCCCAATTTCGAAACAGCTACAATATTCTTTCCTTTATGGGTGAGCACCACCTGTGCAGGCGCTTGCACATTGAGGGTAGATAATTCTTTGATGTATACCTGCCTGGCTCTTTTAAATACGGGGTTGCCTGCATTCACCCTGATCATACCCATTTCAAATTGCTTGCCTATTACTTTATTCTCACAGTCTTCATTGAATTGTATTCCAAAATGCGCAGCCAGTTGATTGAGGTGTTTGAATTCTGCGTTGATGCTGTCGTTGCCCATCAGGATCAGTGTGCCACCGGCTTTTACCCAATTGGTGATAGCCGTAATGTCTGCCTGTTCTATGTAATTGGGATGAGGATTTTCTGTAGGAATGTCGGGATCCACAATAATATATACAGATGCTTTTTTCAGGTTATCTGCCGTAGGCGCTGTTTCGAGCGATGCAGTTTTAGCGCCTGTATTCCTGAATACATGGCCCCATAAAGAGAAGCCGCTATTCGCCCAATCTTCCCATATATAATGGAACCGAACCGTATTACCTTCTTTGTTCTTCTTTCTTTCATTATTGAAATAATAATCGAGCAGCACGGTCTTGCCCTTGCCCACGCCGGATTGCTGGTCGGCCAGGTTTTCCATTTCCGCGGCTGCAAGAATAAATGCTCCAACACCTTTGGGGTCGTTGGTTACCACCGGCTCGCCGATATAATAAGCATAACTGCCATCACGGTATGGCGTACCGCCGAGACCGGCTACCTGGCACACTTTGTTCAGGTTAACCTGTCCGTTCTCAACAGTGATAAAGTTTTTGATAATACCATCGAATCCTTTCTTCGCAGCGGTCATGGTAGTTGCATCTGTTGTATAAGCCATCCGCAAGGCTTTCGCAAGGGTATATACGAACATGCAGGAAGCGGAAGCTTCGGGGTAATTGCCTTTTTCATTGGGCTTGTTCAGTACCTGCCACCATATACCGCTGGTTTTATCCTGTACCTGTTTAACGGCTGTGATGTATCGTTGCAGGATGCTGAGTAATTCTTTTCTTCGCGGATGATCTGCCGGGAAATAATCCAGCACATCTACCAGCGCCATACCATACCAGCCCATGGCCCTTCCCCAGAATTGTGATGATTGTCCGTTCGCAGGGTTGGACCATTTTTCTGTTTTGTTTTCATCCCATCCGTGGTACAGCAAGCCTGTTCTGGCATCCCTGGCGTGCTTTTCCATCCATACGAACTGGTTGGCAATATCATCGAAAGCAGAAGGTTCATTGAAACGCTGCGCATATTGCGCGTAAAATGGTTCTCCCATATACAGGCCATCCAGCCACATCTGGTTGGGATATCTTTTCTTGTGCCAAAAGCCGCCTTCTTTAGTACGCGGTTGCCCTGCCAGTTGTTCACGCAGTAGCTGCGCTCCTTTTTTATACTTCTCCTCTTCCAGCACTTCATACAATAACAAGAGGCTGCATCCCGGCTTAACGTTGTCTATATTGTAATCGGCCTGTTTGTAAGTAAGTATTTTGCCATCTTTCTGTACAAACAGGTCCATACTCTTTTGTATGTAATTGAAATATTTTCCTTTGCCCGTACGCAACCACACCTGTTCCATTCCATTCAATACAACACCCTGGTCGTAAGACCATCCTACCGGGTGGCCGGGTTTCATGGCCATGCTGTCGGGCCAGAGATGCATAACAGTTTCAGCCATGCGTTCAGACCAGCGCTGTGCGCCTGCCGAAAGGCTGCTGATCATGAGCAGAAGCGTAAAAAGGTGGAGACGATATTTCATAATTAGCGACAAGTCTACTCAGTTATCAGCACAGAAACTCATCTGTTTACTACTATTTTTACGCAAACGTTCCCGGTATCGATTCCTGCTCGCTTACCCTGTAAATAGTTTAATTTTAAGCTGCTCTATGAAATTTGAAGCAGTTACCATAAAAGATATTGCAAAAGCGCTCGGCCTGTCCACCTCCACCGTTTCGAGGGCGCTCCGCGACAGTTATGAGATCAGCCCCGAAACCAAAAAACAGGTATTGGAATATGCGCAAAAGATCAATTACAGGCCCAATCCCATCGCGCTTAGCCTGAAAGAAAAACGCAGCCATTCCATCGGCATCGTAGTATCTGAAATAGCCAACAACTTTTTTTCGCAGGTGATCAATGGGATAGAATCCATTGCGTATGATCGTGGTTATAATGTGGTCATCACCCAAAGTCACGAATCTTACCACCGCGAGCTGAGCAATGTGCAGTACCTGGCTTCCCGTTCGGTTGACGGGTTACTGATTTCCGTTTCGGCTGAAACGCAGGACCTGCAGCACTTGCAAGGGTTGCATGATAAAGGCTTACCGATCGTTTTTTTCGACAGGGTCGTAGAAAATATTGATACACACAAAGTAACCATCGACAATGCACGCGGCGCTTTCGATGCCACGCATTACCTTTTACAGCACGGGTATCAACAGGTAGCTGCACTGATGAATGCAGAATACCTCTCCATTACCAGGGAAAGGTTGGCGGGTTATAAAAATGCGCTGAACAAAAACGGGCGCTCCTTCGATCCGGATCTCGTACAATATTGTCGGCACGGCGGACTGGATTACGAAGAAGTGGAACAAGCGCTGGATCAGCTTTTTAGCCAACAAAAAAAACCTGATGCTATTTTTGGCGGCTCCGATACACTGACCACCAATTGCCTTCGTTATTTAAAAGCACATAATATCCGCATGCCCGAAGACATCGGGCTCATCGGTTTCTCCAATATAGACCTGAGCGAATTGCTTTCGCCCTCTTTATCGGTGGTACGCCAACCTGCCTTTGAAATAGGCAAGCTGGCTACCAGCCTTTTACTGGAGTTGATCGAAAGCAAGCGTCCTGTAAAAACTTTCAACACACAAGTGCTATCTCCCAGTTTGCTCATCGGCGAATCATCTCAACGCATAAAAAAGGCCAAAAAATTGTAACAGCTCTTTTTAAAAGCGGATGTTCATACCTATGCTAACACTATAATCTGCAAATGCCGCATCGCCTTGTGCATACGTGCCTGTTATATCTGTTTTGATCATGTCCGGCACGCTCTGTGTGCGGTCGCGCTTAACAGCCACCGGCACATACGCATACAGGCTCATCTTTTTGAACGCATACGTAACGCCCGGCTCTACCGAAACTACATATCCCGGCCTCCTGAATCCATTGCTGCCACCAACCAGGTCTTTTGCAGGAACGCATTCTTTGCGAATACCTCCTGATAATGTGAACCTATTAACCTGAAAATTTGCTCCTAACCTGTACATGTATTGATCCGGTACACTCATCACATCGCTTCCATAAGCAACTGCAGTTGGGCTAGGTGTTCCACCCCTTGCTGTAGATACGCCATTTTGTTCTCTAGGGTTGATGAGATAATAAAAATTACCATAGAGGTTCACACGATGTGATAAGTTGTAATAAGCATTCAGCTCTGTAGTAAAGCCTGTGCCGCCATCGCCCAATTGTATGGACTGGTCAACAGGACCGTACACCGTAACACCAGGCGTTGCAGTGTAAAATTTATCCTGGTATTTGTAATCGCCGGTAGGCAGTTTGATGCCCAACCCTGCCTGCGCGTTGAAGCGGTGGTGACTGGCAGGATCCAGTATCCAGGCGTATGCAGTGAATCGCACGTCGCCCATACCGAAAGATTTGGTGGTATGTCTTTCTTTACCGCCATGTTCATACAAAGAAGAGCGTTCATTGTACAATATGGGCATATTGAATGCCAGCGACCATCTTTTATCGAGTATGCGGGTAAGTGTAAGGTCCAGTGCGTAGGAATGATTGATCACTTCCGTGCCATTTGCTATGCGCTGCGGCTGTTCCTGTGTACCCACAAAATGGCGGAAAGATTTGAAATACCGGTTGTTGGCATTGAACATCCATTTGCTTTCTGTAGTATCTGCGCCGGTATGTTCCATCATGCACATGCCGCCGATGCTGCGGATGGCTACGCAGCCTTGTGAAGAGGCTTGCACGGAAATAAGCAGTACGCTAATAGTGAATATGAGTATAGGTTTCACAATAAGTAGTTTAGTTTGTAAATAATAATAAGGCCGACTTATTTTTTCATCTTCAGCCGATCAACGATGAGGTCACCCACCATCTTGCCGTATTTCGTACTTACGATGCAGGAGTTGTGATAATGAAGACCTCCGTAAAAGCGGGCCCAGTTATTTTCTTCTGCTGCATCACGGAAAGATTTGTACGAGCGGTTGGCAATACCGAATTCCAGTTCGGTAGAATCGGTATAGGCGAGATGATCACCGAACACGCTGGTCAACGCTTCTGCCGCAGCTGAAGAAATAGTGGAATGCCCGCAAGTATATTCCGGGAAAGCAGGTGTTTGTAAATAGGGGCGCCAATTGGGATCGAAATATTTATTGATCACCGTTTCGGGCCTTACGGTGTTGTATAAGTATTTAGCATCCCAACAGTGTATGAATGCATCGAACAAAGCAATGCTGGTTTTTGCAAAAGCACAAACAGCCGTGGCAAAATCTGCTTTAGCTGTTTGAGCAGCAATACCTGTAATGCTCATCCAGTGTCCCGGCGGTGAAAACTTCTTGGTGCTGAACATCACATGGCCGGAGACATTCATTTTAAATGGATTGTCATCCCAGAAAGCAGCGATATGTTTTTGTTCATCATTCAGGCTGTCTACTGCCTGTTTGATCATCATTACATTGCGGTAATACTCACTGTTCTTGTCTTTGATATCAAACTTAGGCGGATGCACCGGCCGGAACTGGCTGGCACTGTCGAGTACCATGGTACGTATTTCCATCCAGTGAGGCTCTGCTGCCTGGGCATACATGGGTGGTGTAGGCACCCAACGTCCCGGGCTATCGATGACGGTGTATTTTTCTCCACTTCTTGTCTGGGCATAATTATCTCCCTTACTCCATGCTAAAATAGCATTGCCTACTGCTTGTGCATACGCTTCGGAGTTTGCAAGCATTGCCTTTGGCATACCATGATCCTTCGCCATTTTTTTCAGACTGTCTACATACAATTGCATACTGCCCTCCGGGAAAGTAACGGCTTCTCCAACTTTACAATACGCCAGCAAAGCTGCATAAGGGAAATCAATCTCTTTACCGGCCTCCGGCCCGGGAACGGATTTCAATCCTTTTAGTTGTCCGGCCAGTGACTGATATTGATTGGGGGCGCCCGCAGCTATGACTTCATAACCAGCGATAGCCGCATATGCATAATTACGTGAAGCTACAACAGGGTTAAAATTATTCCCCATTACCACTGTATTCAATTCATATACAGTTCTGGAATACAAGCCGGGGTTATGTATGATGGTTTGATAATCCTTTTGCTGATTACAAGACACAAAAAAAAATGCGGCAACCGCAATACCGATGATTTGTTTCATAATAACATAGAATTAAAATAGGTAACATCTCCCTGCCAGAGGAGATGTTACATTGCTTAATAACATCGTCTATAAAATCAAGCAATGTCCGGCGGCTGTTCTGCTACCGGTAAAAAACACTGTATCGTACCAACAGCACGATCTGTAAATGTACATTCAGATGCAGGATTGAATGGGCAAAGATGCCATTCATTGTCCTGGTTGAAATATTCTGTTGTAAGAAACTTAAATGCGAGAGAATTGGCACCCTGTTTTTTTGCTCCCTGAGGCGCATGCGTGAGGTCATAAGCCAACTTGAAAAATTCATCCCTGGCATTCTGGATACCTGTTTTAATGGTATTGGGAATACAAGCCAGTTCAAGTGAATCTTTGTAAAAACGCCGTTTAACATAGCTGTAATTCACACCATTGATGACGATGTTTCCATCTACCCTTTCAAAGGTTTCTGAATTGGTGCCATAAGGTAATGGAGCGACTATTTTAAGGTAGATCAGGTCTTGTTCGCTGTAATCGCTCTTGTCCAGCTGAGATCGCAATTGTGCATCCGCCCTTGTTTCCAGGTAATCGGTAAGCAATCGGTGGCCTCCCCAATTGAACACCAGCATAGCCAGTAGCAGTATGGCAGCAATCTTCTTCACTATGTGTAAATATAACACAAATTCTATTTCACCGTAAAGATTTTCTTTTCCGGCCCTACCCCTTTGATCGTAAGACTTTTCCAGCTTTTCGGCAAGCTGGAAGATACTTGCCGGATACCGGATGGAGTGATATCCAGTCCGCCGAAACCCATCAATATGCTTTGAATGATGCCACCAGCTCCTGTTGCGAAATAAGGGTTGGTACCGCCCCTGGTTTCAGCCAGTACACGAAAAGGCGGATTCAGGTTGGGCAGATAAGCATCTTTGAAAAAATGATAGGCTTTTTCCCCGTCTCCTAACCGGGCATACAATAAAGTAAATATGGCTTGTGTCATGGCGGGCGTACCCTGCTCCGGTACCCTTGTTTCATAATATTTCAGGTCTTTCCGGATTTGCCGCACATCTGTTACCTCCTTCAGCGGATATGCCAACAGGTTCACATCGGCCTGCTTGATCCCTTCGCCATGATAAGCGGCATGTTCTTTTGTTACCCCATTGTCCATTTTAAGAATGGGGATATTATCGGCTACCTGTTTCCAATCACTGTTGGCTTGAACACCTAATATTTTCGCGGCCTCTGTGGCATATTGCAGGTTGGCTTTCGCAGCCGCATTGGTCCATGCATTGTTGTCTACATTCTCTGCCCACTCGTCTGCCGCCACCACATTTTTGATTTCGTATTTGCCAGGGCCATTTCTTTCTACGCGGCTCGCCCAGAAATCTGCCGTTTCTTTCAGTACGGGCCATCCTTTTTCTTTCAGCCATTCCTTGTCTTGTGTAACACAATAATAATTCCATGCCGCAATGCCTACACAGGCAGTGATATGGTGTTCAAAAGGTCCGCTCAATGCCCATACCGGCGTTTCTTCCACACCACTTGCCGCACTTTCCCAGGGGAACATCGCCCCTTTGTATCCATGATTGAAAGCGTTGCGCCGCGCGGCTTCCAGCCTCCTGTAACGATATTCTACCAGGCTCCTCGCCATTTCAGGATGCAATACCAGTATGGAAGGATACATCCACAATTCTGTGTCCCAGAAAACATGCCCGTTGTAACCCAATCCCGACAGCCCCATAGGCGATGGACTCAGGTCGGTTCCTTCTCTCACAAAAGAATAGAGATGATAGAGCATGCTGTGAATGTCCTGCTGCGCCTGCGCATCTCCTTCTACTTCTATATCGCTTTGCCATAAAGCATCCCATGCCTTGTTGTGAAAACCTATCAACCTTTCCCTTCCTTCCAGCTTGGCAAAGATGGTCATACGCTCGGCCTCGTTCAGCGGATCGTCGTGATGAGCCGATGTAATGGAAGTGCCCGCAATAGAAAAGTGATAAGTCTCTCCTGCTTTGATCTGCTTGCTGAATTTGATCAGGTGCATATTGTTATCCCACATTTCATGTATTACTCTGGGTTCCTGTCCATGTGTTTCACTAAAAAGAAAAGTATTGGATGCACACATGAGCAATTTGCCGGTAGGGCTCTTAGCAGAAGAGGTCAATAACCCAATGACCACATGCGGTCTGTCTATTTCATTATAATAATTTTGTACTTCTTTCAATGCATCGGGCGCTTCCATGACACTGGCACTGGTGATGCTGATGTCTTTCTTTGCCGTAATCGATACATCCATTAATACTGTAAACGGCAAATGGCGAAGGGAATAATAAGTATAAGAGATATCGGCTTTATCCTGGTAGCTGAAAACAGTAGTAAAGCCCGCATGCCGCATATCGAGTTCTTGCCGCATATGCTGTGCGTCTGCTGCACCGATGCGATGGCCATCGATATCCATTTGCATATTCAACAGGTTAAAACTTCTCAGGAAATTGCTGACCCTTCCCCGTCCATACAGATCATAAGCGCCGGCCAGCACCACATCTTTTACTTTAAAAGGTTCGGCTGAAGAAACAATACCGATCATACCATTAGCCACCGTTACACCATAGTAGGAAGCCGGATCTATTTTATCGGCTGTAATTTTCCATGCATCTGCCGTTTGGCCTGCTACCCGCCCTGTTAAACAGCCAAGCGATAAGAGTGTCAATAATATTATACGACGTTTCATATTCATCCAGTTAGTGTACGCTAAAATTTCTTCAAAAGATAGCAATTTTATAGGATTTATACCTATCTTCTGCAAGTAAACCAGCTTAACTGCAACGTGTTTGCGCCCTGCACCGTCTAATGAAACGCATGATGAAACATATACTCCTCTATGTTGCTTTATCTTTTTTTGTCCTCTCGTGTAAACAAAAGCAATCCCTGTTCCGGGAAATAGACCCCGAAAAAAGCGGTATCCATTTCAACAACCTCATCGTGGAAAACGACACGTTGAATGTAATGAACTATGAATATATCTATAACGGAGGAGGTGTAGGCGTAGGTGATTTCAACAACGATGGTTTGCCGGATATTTATTTTACAGGCAACAGGGTTCCCAATAAACTATACCTCAATAAAGGTGGGATGAAATTTGAGGATGTAACGGAGGCCGCGGGGGTAGGCGGCAATCAAAAATGGTGCAAAGGGGTAAGTGTGATAGACATCAATAACGATGGATTAATGGACCTCTATGTATGTGCATCTGTTTTGCTTCCGGCATCCGAAAGGAAGAACCTGTTGTATATCAACCAGGGCGTTGATAAAAAAACCGGTATTCCTGTTTTCAAAGAAGAGGCGGCGGAATACGGGCTGGCCGACTCGGCCGGTACGCAAATGGCGGCTTTTTTCGATTATGACAACGATGGCGACCTGGATGTGTATTTACTGGTGAATGAACTGGACGGAACCTATCCCAATGAATTCCGTCCGATCAGGAAAGATGGCAGCTGGCCCAATACCGATAAATTATTACGTAACGAATGGAACGACAGCTTGAAACATCCCGTATTCACCGATGTTTCAAAAGAGGCGGGCATTCTGATCGAAGGTTATGGACTGGGAGTTAATATTACCGATATCAATAACGATGGATGGAAAGACATTTATGTAAGCAACGATTATCTTTCCAACAACCATTTATACATCAACAATAAAAACGGAACCTTCACCGACAAAAGCAGTGAATATTTTAAACACACCAGTAAAAACGCCATGGGCAATGATGTTGCCGATATCAATAACGACGGCCTGCCGGATATTATTGAAATGGATATGGCGCCCGCAGGCAATTACAGGTTGAAAACAATGATGAACGATATCTCGTACCAGACCTTTCAAAACTTTGCACAGTATGGTTACATGCACCAATATCCGCGCAACACGCTGCAATTGAACCTGGGGCCGAGGCCGCTGGAAGACGGCTCGGCCGGACCTCCGGCATTCAGCGAGATCGCTTATTATGCCGGGGTTGCCCATACCGACTGGAGCTGGGCGCCCCTGGCTATTGATGTAGATAATGACGGCTTCAGAGATCTGCTCATCTCCAATGGATTGCCGAAAGATATGTCGGACCTTGATTTTATTGCATACCGGAAATCGCCCGTGGCCAACACACCCCGTTCGGAAATGTTGAAACAACTGCCATCGGTCAAGGTCAGCAACTATATCTTCCATAACAATGGCAACCTCAGTTTTGCCGATAAAACCAAAGAGTGGGGATGGGATATTCCTACTTTTTCCGCAGGAATGGCTTATGCAGATTTCGACGGCGACGGCGACATAGATGTGGTCATTAACAATACCAATATGGAGGCCACATTGCTCGAGAATACTTTGAATGATCACAAAGACAATAAGCATAATTTTCTACGCATACAACTACGCGGCGACACGTTGAACAGGAATGGTCTCGGAGCCACTATCCGGCTGCACTACCAGGATAAACAACAATTTTACGAGTACACCCCCTACCGTGGTTATATGTCGAGCGTTGAAAACATTGCGCACTTCGGTGTTGGCAGCACTTCGATCATAGATTCAGTAGTAGTGACCTGGCCGAATGGAAAAAAACAAGTACAACAACGTGTTCCTGTTAATCAAACACTGACCATCAATAGTAAAAATGCCGACCGGCAAGCCGCTCCTTTTGGCTATAGCTCACCGCCAGGCTGGTTTACCGATATTACTGCAAAGACGGGCATACATTTCCTTTCTTCCGAAGCAGATTTTATCGACTTCAATATCCAGCGTTTGATCCCTCATAAACTATCGCAATACGGTCCGCCGCTGGCAGCCGGCGATGTGAACGGCGATGGTTTGCAAGACCTGTTGATAGGCGGTGGCTCGCCTAATTATGCCACCCTGTTCATACAAAAACCGGATGGTTCTTTCTATCAACGAAAATTTACAGATACAACTGATCTGAAATACCAGGATGATGCAGGCATCTGTTTGTTCGATGCAGATGGAGATGGCGACCTGGATGTGTACATTGCCAGTGGCGGCAGTGAAAACCCGCCCGGGTCAAAAGTGTATGCAGACCATTTTTACATTAATGACGGGAAAGGAAATTTCAAAGAATATCCATCCGCATTTCCCATCAACCTCACAGCAAAAAGTTGTGTAAAAGCAATAGATTTCGACAACGACGGCGACCTGGATCTTTTTGTTGGAGGAAGGGTATTACCCGGCAGTTATCCCAGTCCTGTTAGCAGTTATATCTACCGGAACGACAGCAAGGATGGAAAGATCATATTCACCGACGTTACGAAAGAAGTGGCGCCCGCATTACAAAACATAGGCATGGTAAGCGATGCCCTCTGGACCGATATAGACAATGACGGGATGCCGGACCTTATTGTTGTTGGTGAATGGATGCCAGTAACCATCCTGAAAAACAATAAAGGCAAATTCTCTATTGTTTCTTCTCCGCTTCAAAATACAACGGGATGGTGGAACAGTATTACTGCAACGGATATCGACAATGATGGAGACATGGATTATGTGCTGGGAAATTTTGGCACGAACGGTTTCCTGAAACCTTCGGAACAGTTCCCCATCCGGGCTTATGCCAAGGATTTCGATAACAATGGAAGCTATGATGCGCTATTCAGTACATACCTTCCTTCGGGTATTGATGAAACGATAAAGGAATATCCCATAGCCAGTCGTGATGAGCTCATCAAAGAGATCAGCATGATGAAAGAACGATTCCCCAACTATGCATCTTATGCCCGTACCGAGATGAAAAATATTTTCTCCGAACAGGAGCTTACAGGTGCATTGCAGCTATCGGTCAATAGTTTCCAGTCTTGCTGGATAGAGAACAAGGGAAATTTCCAGTTCGTACTGCATACGTTACCTCCACAGGCGCAATGGGCACCCTTGTATGGTATGGTTACCAATGATTTCGATGGCGATGGGAACATGGATATTTTGCTGAATGGCAATGAATTCTCCATGGCGCCTCCACTTGGGCGATATGATGCATTAAACGGACTTTTATTGAAAGGCGACGGGAAAGGGAATTTTTCTCCTCTTTCGCTGTTAGAGAGTGGTATTTACATACCGGGTAATGGAAAAGCACTGATACAATTGGTATCCAATAACAAACTAACCATTGCGGCAGCACAAAATGCCTCCTGGCTCAAATGCTTTCAATCCCGGCATCAAAACAATAAGATCGTTCCATTACTACCCGACGATGCATTTGCTATGGTAGCGCTAAAAAATGGACGGAGAAGGAAAGAAGAGTTTGGATTCGGGTCATCCTTTTTGTCGCAGTCGGGAAGATTTATTATGCTCAATCCATCCATTCAATCGGTTGAAATTGTCAATAACAAAAAACAAAAAAGAGTCATTACCAATTAAGTTGCTTCCATATGAAAAAAAGTATCCCCGTTTTTTCTGCCTGCTTATGTATTGTTGTGTTTGTTGCCTGTAAGCAGAAAAAAGAAGGTCTTTCAATAGATACAACCGCTATACAACATCAATGTGTACACCGGCTTACAGAAGTAATCGTTCGTGATATACTTACTCCACCTGTTGCAAGCAGGGTCTATGCTTACAGCAACCTGGCCTATTATGAAGCGATCCGCTTCAAAGAGCAGGGAAGCTATTCCATAGCGGCTTCCATGAAAGGGTTTGGACGCATGCCCCTGCCTGTAGCAGGTGAAGCATACAATTATACGCTGGCTGCTGTGGGGTCGTTCTTCCGTGTGGCAGAAGCGTTGTCTTTCTCTAAAGACAGCCTGGTGATAACGGAGAAAAAGTTATTTGATGCCTTCCAACAAGCAGGCATACCGACACGCACCTACGAAAATTCGCTTTTACTTGCCGATACGATAGCAAGGGTGATTATAGCAAGGGCGGCTCATGATAATTATAAGAAAACCCGCGGCATGCCCAGGTACAGTGTCTTTAAAGAGCAGGGCAAGTGGCAGCAAACGCCTCCCGATTATGCAGATGCCACAGAACCCAACTGGAAACTGATCCAACCATTATTGCTTGATTCTGCCGCGCAATTCAAACCTGTTCCACCACCACCTTACGATTGGCAAAAGAACAGTCCGTTCTACCAGGAAGTCATGGAAGTATATACAGTCAAAAAAAATATGACCTCCTCGCGGGATACCATCGCTCATTATTGGGATGACAACCCCTTTGTAACCGGGCACGAGGGACATTTTACTTTCGCTACAAAAAAAACAACACCCGGTGGTCACTGGATGGGCATTACTGCTATTCTCACCAACCAAACAAAAACCAGTGATGTTAAAACGGCAAGAATTTACGCGTTGGCGGCGGCAGCTATCTTCGACGGGTTTATTTCCTGCTGGGATGAAAAATTCCGCAGCCGTAAGGTGAGGCCTATAACGGCGATCAGGGAGCATATAGATCCCAACTGGAATGCATTACTGCAAACACCGCCGTTCCCCGAATATACCAGTGCACATAGTGTGATTACCACTGCTGTAGCAACCGTGCTGACATCCCAACTGGGAACCAATATTGCCTTTCACGATACAACCGAGTTGGAATACCTGGGATTGGACCGTTCTTTCCCTTCTATCCTGGCAGCGGCCGATGAAGCAGCCATCAGCCGTTTATATGGAGGTATCCATTTCCGGAGCGCCGTCATGGAAGGAAAAAAACAGGGGCAACAGATAGGGAAACTATACAATAGCACTTTCAAATAAAAGCGATGGTTACATGATTATAACCTATTTTACACACATAATCGATTTCAGCTTCCATAAATGTTCGTCATGAAAAAATGGGTTTTGATCATTACTGCTGTTTTTTTTATCCTGATTGCTTCCGTTTATTTTTTCATCCCCGGCTCACAGGTATTCAACTATAAGATCGCCGTCAATTGTGCTGAAAACGGGGTATCCAGGATGATCCTCGACAAAGAAAAATGGGCAACCTGGTGGCCTGGCAAAAAAGAAGACGAGCACCGTTACAACTTTGGCAATTATCATTACCGGGTTTCCAATATATTCCTCAACAGTTTTACAGCCACTATTACGCATCAACCAGATTCTGTACAAGGGCTGCTGCAAATCCTTCCATCCGAAACAGATTCCACCCAATTGTTGTGGACATCCACATTCAGTTTTTCTTCGAACCCTTTTGCCAGGATTGCTCAATACCGCAGGTTTTCAGCTATAAAGTCCAACATACAAGCGCTCCTGGACACTACTAAACTGATACTCGAAAAGCAGGAAAATATATATGGGATGAAGATCATTCAGCAGAAGGTCACCGACTCTTCATTGATCTCCCTGAAAAAAATTTTTCCGCATTATCCTACCACCAATGAGGTATATGAAATGGTTCATGCTTTGAAAAATTATATTGCAACGAAGGGTGGCACGGAGCGCAATTATCCCATGCTGAATGTTTACCAGGATGGTCCGGACCGTTTTGAAACCATGGTGGCGATCCCTACCCAGAAAGACCTGCCCTCTGAAGGACTGTTCCGTTTGAAAAAAATGGTATTGGGCAATATTTTAATGGCAGAGGTTACGGGCGGTGTTTCCAGGGTTATGAAGGGGGAACAGGAACTAACTAATTACGTACACGATTACAGGAAAACCTCACCTGCCATACCCTATCAATCACTTGTAACAGACCGGTCGATGCAACCAGACTCTGCCCGGTGGATCACCAGGTTATATTACCCTATTTTCTTCTGATCCGGGTCATTTAAATTGTATAACCATTGCGCTATCGTTGTTCCTCGCCGCTATAAGAGCAGGCTTACCATTGATGTTGATTGATCTGATATGCCTTGTTTGCCCTTTTAAGATAACCCCATTCATTGGCTGGCATTCGAACCTGCCCCCGCCTTTGTTGATGGCAATAGTTCCATAATCTGCATCATACCTGCCTAATTGAATACTGTTCTCATAATAGTTACCAGTTAACAAAATGTCCGGTAGATGGTCTCCGTTAGCATCTACCACTACGGCATCGCGGTAAGGACTCAGCTGCGCCTGCCAGGGCAATGCCTGCGCTGTAAAATTCAGGTTGCCCTTGTTTAAGAAAACCGTGTTGGAAAAATCATCGGCCGTAAACACTTGCGCAGCCTGTAATTTTTCATTCGAGAAAATATCTTTTAAAGATGCGTTGGCAAAATCGGCTGCATACAGGAATTTCTTTTTGATAATGGGTAATTGTTTTTGCAATTCATCTTTATTAGCCAACGGGATCTCTTCTTTTCCTATATAGTAAGTCAGCACCTGTTCTTTGGTTCCGTTATTATCGAAGTCATTATAATACATGCGAACAGGCTGTTCTTTGCTGGCCTGGAGTTTGGCATTCAATCCAAGGTTTCCGGCCACCAGGTCCAGCTTACCATCCTGGTCAATGTCTACAGGCAAAATAAAATTCCACCATCCCTTTTTATCTGTCAGTTGTTTGATGGCAAAAGAAGTTTTATGGTTGATGAAAGCATAAATACCCATCCATTCTCCGCAAACGATAAGATCCTTATTGCCATCTCCATCCATATCTGCCCACACGGCATTGGTAACCATGCCAACATTAGAAAGCCCTTTGGCATACTGTTCCGTTACATCGTTGAAATGCCCTTTACCATCGTTCAGTAATAAATAAGAGCGGGGTATTTGTCCGTATTGCCAGGGCACTGCTCTTCCGCCAATGAAAAGGTCTGTATACCCGTCTCCATTGAAGTCGCAGGGAACAATACAGGATTGGGTTGTATAAATATCTCCGAAAGCATTCTCCGATCTTGTAAAATTGCCTTTACCATCGTTCAGGTACACCCTTGGTTTCATGTGTATATCCTGCCCGTAATATTCATTGCCACCACTGGCTACCACCAGGTCAATATTTCCATCATTGTTTACATCTACAAAACTGGCATCAACATCTTCGTACATGCTATCCAGTTCCATGGTAGGTTGTTTGACCCTCGTGAATTTCCCATTCTTTGTTTGCAGAAAAATCGCGCTGTGAAATGTTTTGGAGGCGCCTATGAATACATCTTCCAATCCATCGTGGTTGATATCGGCAACTGCCAGTGCGGGTCCTTCGGTAGATACCATATGAGGCATCAATGACTCCCTGTTGAATTCATTGAAAGGATTTTCCCGGTGCAGGTAATTCAACCCGGTTTGAGCAGTGATATCTGTTGCCGGTCTTGTTGCCTCTTTCCAATAACCCGTTATCCGGGTATAATCAAACTTGGGTAACCCTTTCTGATACGTGAACGATTGAAGCGGGCGGTCTATATTGATTTTTTGAAAACTATGGTCCGGCCATATCAAAAAGGCGGAATCAACCCTGGTGTCTGCCAGCCCAACGTGCAACGGCTCTTCCATGCTAGACTGGAAACCCCTTACGGGGAACTTCTCATAAGTGCGTATACCATGATTGGCAAATAATACCAGCCTGGATCCGATTGCATTGATGTTATTGGCAGGTCCCTGTAATTTTATCGTTGCATACGGTCTTGATTGGTGGTCATTGCATGTATTCTCGTACACGAGTACTGCATCGTCAATATTGTTCACCACTATGTCCAGGTCTCCGTCGTTGTCCAGGTCTGCATAAATGGCTCCGTTTGAAAATGTGGGCATGTCATGCGCAATAGATCCCTGCATGTCTTCAAACCGCAGGTTCCCCTTATTGAGGTAAAATTTATTCGGGATCTTCACTTCCGGAAATTTATCTACCAGCGACATATCTGTCTTGCTCAGGTTATTCGACCTGAGTTTTTGTTGTATCTCTTCACCGGAAACAAAATTGATGTAATCAATATCATTCATCCTTTTGGGAATGCCATTGGAAACAAACAGGTCTTTCAGTCCATCGTTATTGAAATCCATCCAAAGTGGCGCCCAGCTCCAATCGGTTGCATACACACCTGAGTAAAATCCCGTTTCGCTGAAATGATTGTTCCTCCTGTTGTATTGAAGATTGTTCCGGGCATATTGATAATTATACCCGAAACTGATCTTGTTTTGAAAAATATCATAGCCATCTTCTCCCAACGATCTTTTTAAGATAGCCGGATCAGAAGGCAGCATATCCATTGAAATGATCTCGGGAAAACCATCATTATCCGCATCGGCTACATCCACTCCCATAGAAAACTGGCTGGTATGCATCAATTGCTGGTTGTTCATTTCAGCAAATGTGCCATCGTGCTGGTTGATATACAGGTAATCGTTCTCGTGAAAATCATTCCCTACATATATATCCGGCCAGCCATCATTATTGATATCTGCTACCACCACTCCCAGTCCGTAACTAATGGCCGAACTATTGATTTTGGATTGTACGGTTACATCTGTAAAATGACCGCCATCATTCCTGTACATGCGGTCTCCGGAAAGTGTATCGTAGGTTCCCAGGAAATTGGCCCGGGGTGCATACCTTGCTTCATGATTGACCGCATGGTTCAGCAAGAACATATCCAGGTCTCCATCGCCGTCGTAATCGAAGAAAACGGCCTGTGTGCTGAATCCCGAAAAATCCAGCCCATACTGCGCTGCTTCGTCCTGGTAATAAGGAACTCCATTCCTGATGCCTTTGCAAACCAATAGCTGGTTCTTTCCGGCCAGCATACCGAAATGCCCCACGCGGCATATATAAATATCCAACAGGCCATCATTGTTGATGTCTACTACCGATACACCCGTATTCCATGCTCCATCCTGTGGTATATGGGCGGCTTTACTTACTTCTTTAAAATGCATGCCGCCTTCATTCAGGTACAAGGCATTATTGCCCTGGTTGGCTGCAAAGAACAGGTCTACCTTTCCGTCGTTATTAAAGTCGCCGGCTCCTATTCCCGCCCCATTGTAATAATACATGTACTTGAACAGGTTAAATTCCGGCGTGGGATGCATTTGGTTCCTGAACGTTAATCCCGTTGTCTGCTGGTCAAGCACAGTAAACAAAGGCGCTCCTTTTTTCGCAGAATGGCAGGCAACCAATAATAAAAAGATTCCCGTCCATCGAATGATGCTGCACATGACTGGTTTACTCACTTGCGGGATGATTTTATTTCATAAAGAACAGGGTATTCACTGTTTCGCAGGAACAACAGGTTCCTGTTGTTTTTTGTTCTGATCTCCTTGATATCCCTGACCTGTCCGGTCAGTTCAAGGCCAGAACGGGCATAGTCGAGCACTTTGAATTTCTTTTGCCCCTCATTCATCAGTACCACACCATAGCTGGCATCCAGTCTTCCGAACTGTGGCGGAAATCCGAATTCATTGCCACCTATTACGATGTCTGTTTTGCCATCATTATCAATATCCGTACAAAGAATGGCATTTGCCGAAGAGAACTGTACCGGTGCAGGCAGCTTTTCTACCGTGAAATGCATATTGCCATCGTTCCAGGCAATAATGGAAGGCTGGTAATTCAATACGTTAACCACCGACGATTGGATGAGGTTTGCAGGAAACAGGTCCTGTATGGATTTGGTAGCAAAAGACTCGTGTTTTAAATTTTGTTTTTTCAGGGATGGTAATTGTTCCTCCACATCATGCTTCAGGAAAACAGTCACGTCTTTTTGATCAACAGTCCGGGTAAGTATCTTTTCAAAACTCCCATTCATATCGTAATCGTTCATCCATAGTTTCACAGGTTCTGCAGGGGTCGGATGCAGGTAGCCATTCTCTCCCATATTCCCAATGATCAGGTCTTTTTTACCATCGCCATTTAAATCGGCAACAGCAATGGAGCGCCACCAGCCGGACAATCCCGACAAATTGGTTGTTTTCTCCTGGAAGCGATGGTTCGTGTACGAGAAAATCTTCGGTGCCATCCAATCGCCGACTATGATCAGTTCTCCCTTTCCATCACCGTCGATATCAGCCCATACAGCATCCGTTACCATTCCTATGTTGGCTATTTGTGGCGCTATCTCTTTGGTGGCATCGCTGAAATTTCCTTTGCCGTCATTTATCAATAGCTCGCTAGCCGGACTCATACCGTAACGGTAAGGTATATTCCGGCCTCCCACAAACAGGTCCAGGTCGCCATCGCCGTCAAAATCAAAAGCCACTACCACACCCGTATTGGCGTTGGTATGCTGAAAAGCGCCAGGCACCACGGTAAAATTGCCCTTCCCGTCGTTCCTGTACAGATGGTTGAGCATGAGATCGCTGTTGGGCAGTTGTTTGTCGCCACCTGCACCTACAAACAGGTCCAGATCGCCATCGCCATCGCAGTCGAACAGCAGGCAGGCAGTGCCTTCTATACCGGCATCATCTTTAAAAGCCTTTACCGGTTTCTTCACAAATTTCCCATCGGGTGTTTGCAGGTATAGTTGTCCCCCTTTGTTATTCGATCCACATATATACACATCCTGCAAGCCATCGCCATTCACGTCGCCAACTGTTGCCTTAGGCCCCTCTTTGGAAAGCATGAGCGGGATATTTCTTTCCGTATATAATTCAATGAAATCGTCGTCTTCGTGTTTATCAAATGTTGCTGGCACTGCTACAAGTGCCGGGTTGGTTATTGTTTTTTCGGGATGATAGAGATGGGCATTATCCGAAGGTTGTTTGATGGCATGCGTTGTATTGATGGCAAGTTGGTGGTAAGTACTGATGGTTCTGTTAGGCCAGATAATTTCAACTGAGTCAATAACGGAAGTTTTTCCCAGTCCTATAACGGCCTTATAATCTACCGATGATTGGAAGCCGCGGCTGGGAATAATTTCACGGCTCAATATTTGACTTCCTATAAACAATTTGATCTTGGAACCAATAGCGAAAGTGTTACCAGGTAACCCTTTCAGAGAGAAAGCAATATAATTGTTCTTATTTTTCTCTGCACTCATGTTCCGGTAAATAAATGCGGGCTGGTTCACATTATTGATCACGAGGTCCAGGTCGCCGTCATTGTCCAGGTCGCCATACGCTGCTCCATTCGAAAAAGACGGCTGCGTAAAACCCCATTCATCTCCCACATCATCGAATTTCAATTTGCCGGAGTTTCTAAACGCTTTGTTCTTCAATGGAACAGACGACATTTTATTAATGATGGCCTCTACTTCATCCTTCTTGCCCGACATCACCATCTTCCTAACAATATCATTGGCAAAAAAATCAATGAAATCCTGGTTGGTAAGATCATGGTATATGCCATTGGAAATATACAAGTCGGTATATCCGTCGTTATCGGCATCGAACATCAGCGCGCCCCAGCTCCAGTCCGAGGCGGGAACACCGCAATAATTAGCCACTTCCATGAACTTGCCATTCTTGTTGTTCAGTTGAAGTGCGTTTTGCATGAACTGGTGATAGAATCCAGATTTTTCCTTGATACGGTATACATCGATATTATCGAATGAAGTAGTGGTCTTTAACCGGTAATGATCTGCCGGCAACATATCGGTAGTAAATATATCGGGATAACCGTCGTTGTTGATATCTGCCATGTCTGCACCCATCGAGGCCAGGCTGGTATGTTGTACCCTTTCTTCCAGTTCGTCCTTGAATGTTCCGTTTTGTTGGTTGATGTACAGGTAATCCCGTTCAAAAAAATCGTTCGAAACATAGATATCAGGCCACCCGTCTCCGTTCACATCGCCTACCGTTACGCCCAATCCGAAACTGATCAGGCTTCCGTGTATGCCTGCCTGCTGAGTTACTTCTGTGAAGTGACCGTTGTCGTTCCTGTAAAGGTGATCGCCGCCGCCTTTTAACATATCGGGCACGTTCCATTGTTGTGCGGGTAATCCTCTTTGGTTGGCGTAATTCAGGGTATTTACCGGGATAGGACTATTATTAATGATGAAGCAGTCCAGGTCGCCATCACCATCATAATCAAAGAAAGAAGCCTGCGTAGTATAACCGTCGTTATCCAGTCCGTACTCCTTTGCTTTTTCTGTGAAAGTAAGATCATGGTTATTGATGAACAGCTGGTTCTTTCTCAATTCGGGATCAAGCATGTTACCGGCATTGCAGACATAAATATCCAGCCATCCGTCGTTGTTGATATCTACCAGCACCACGCCGGTACTCCATTGTTTTTTTGTTGTAAAACCGGCTTTCTCAGAAACATCTTCAAACTGAAAGTTTCCTTTGTTCAGATAGAGTTTATTACTTCCCTGGTTAGCGGTAAAGAAAATATCCGGCAGTCCGTCGTTGTTGAGGTCACCAATGGCAACGCCGCCGCCATTATAAAAGTTCCTGTAATTGAATACATTGAAATTGCTGCTCTCGGTTAGTTTGTTTTCAAAATGAACAGCGCTGTTTTCAACCAGGCTGAACAATCCGTCTTTTTGCTTTTGGCGACAAGAGAGGTATGGTAGAACAAGGAAAATTAAAACAACTGTCAGGTGGTGGCGCTTCATACGTAAATATAAAGAAAGGCCATTAATACAATGGCCTTTCAATTTTATGATCCACGGGGATTTACGATCAATATCCAAAATTCTGTTTGAGGTTCGGGTTAGATGAAAGTGCTATGTTGGGAATGGGGAATACTACCCTTGAAGGATCAGAAGCAGCAGGTCTTTCTCCAACCGGGTTATTGAATACGCCATACCTGATCATGTCGTTCCTTCTCCAGGTTTCGAGATACAGCTCCCTTCCTCTTTCTGCCAGCAGTGCTGTAAGATCAACATTGGCCAGCAGCGGTGCATTCCTGCTGGTACGGATACTGTTTACAATAGCTAAAGGAGTTTCTGCATCGGTACCGCCTCTTAAAATAGCTTCTGCTTTCATCAGGCGTGCGTCGGCCAAACGGAAGAACACATATTCGTTCTGGCTGCTCCATCCGCCATTGTTGATGGTAGAAGGATCCAGGGGATATTTCACGGTACGGATACCTTTTGTTTCAGAAGAGAAGAACAGGCTCACATCGGAGGTGAACACCAGCGGGTTTCCGCTCCTGTCTTTCAGGTTCACGATCGGGTTTCCGATCTTACCACCCTGGGGACCCTGTATCTGGCCTACCAGGAACCCTACATTACTTCCCACCTGATCGGTATAACCAGGCAACGCCATTCCTTTACGCATGTCGCCATCGCTGAAGCTGTTGTAAAAATCAGCCAGTGTGGTAAATCCGTTCCAGCCACTGGGGGCCTGCGCATAGTGGAAGCCCATGCAGGTAGCCCAAACAACGTTGATACCGCCACTGTTCTGGCGAACAAAAATATCCTCCGTTGATTTTGTGCCATTATCCCATCTGAAGTTATCCCAGTAGTTGGCAGAGATAGACAGGCTAGGATTAGCAGCAATGGCATTACACAGGCTGATCACTTTATTCATATCAGCCGCGTTGAATGTATACGGGCCTGCAGGTTTGGTAGGATCCTGCTTATACACTGCTTTGTTCAGATAAGCTTTGGCCAGCAGGAACTGGGCTGCTTCTTTCGTAGCCATATTCCGGTTGGTATGGTTAAAAGACGGCAGGTTTGGAATAACGGATTCCAGTTCACTGATGATGAAATCGATGGCCTGTGAACGGGTATACACATCAGGAATAACCGCAGCCGCAGCCGTTGCAGGCCTGTGTTGTACCTGTCCGAATAAGTCGCACACCACATAAGTGAAATAAGCGCGCAAAAACTTGGCTTCGGCCTGTGTTTGTCCGGTTGCAGTTTCCGCTAAAAGGGTGGTCTGGAACAATGCACCATTCAAGCCATTCCAGGTATCGTTGATCTGGTTGTGTGAACCATCCCAGGTATGCAAGTGCAATTTGCGCCAGGTTCCGAAGTCATCCCAGTCTGTACCGCGTGTGGGTCCCAGGATCTCATCGGTGGTATGTTCCTGCATGGCATAAGAGTTGCCCTGCCCTAATAATTGATTCAATTGCTCATACACTTTCGACAAAGAAGAAGGTGCAGGAGCGCCTCCGGCAGTGGTCGGCGCTATGGAATTCGGGTCTTTTATCTTGGTATCCAGCTTGGTACAGGACGTGATACCTACCAGCGCCATCAGCGTTACACCCGGAGCTAAATAATATTTGAATATATTTTTCATGATAATTGTAGTTTTTCGGTTAATTAAAATCCAACATTGATACCCAATGTAATGGTTCTTGGTTTAGGATAACCGGTGTAATCAAATCCACGGGATGGAACACCGCTGATCTGGTGGTCAATGTTGACTTCAGGATCCAGGCCTGAGTATTTGGTAATCAATGCCAGGTTTTGTCCTGATGCTGTAACCGTCAGCGTTTTAATCACCTTACTCTTCTTCATGTTGAATGAATAACCGATGCTGGCGTTGGACAATCTTACGAAATCTCCTTTCTCCAAAAATCTTGTAGATACACTACCCGGGTTGATCGGGTTCTCGGGGCTATTCGCTACAGTATAATCCACATTGTGTGCTGTTTTGATACTTCCTTTCAGGAACAGTGCATTTGCTGTATTGTTGTACTCGTAGAAGCCACGCACTGCATTAAAGAAAATGCTGGCATTCCACCTGCCCCAGGTAAAGCTGTTAGTCAAACCTGCCAGGAAGGTAGGTAATGCGCTTCCTTGTAATTGATCTTTTCCGCCTGCTGCATACCTGGCATTTCCGTTACCGTCAAATCCTTGGAAAGTAGGCATCTTCCAGGTAAATAACGGATACCCATTGGCAAATGTTTGTGCATAAGCGCCGGACAATCCCTGCCCGTTCACCGCACCTGTATTTACTGTTACATTGAAGTCCTGAACCCTGTTCTTAATAAGTGACATATTATAACCGATATTCCATGTGAATTTACGGCCCTGTATAGCACTGTAATTCAAGCCCAGTTCCACACCTTCATTGGTAACATATCCGGGAAGATTCACCCACCAGAAAGCCTGGGCAGAGAAGCCGCCCGGTGTGGGTGTATAAAAGAGCAGGTCTTTCCTTTTAGTATAATAGTAATCAATAGTACCGGTGAGCCTGTTGTCCAGGGTAGCAAAATCCAATCCAACACCGGTAGTGGTAGATTGCTCCCATTTCAAATCGGGGTTACCCTGGTGCAGGAATTGCGTTTCAGGCTGGCCTGAGTTACCAACGTAAGTCTGCTGCAGGTTCACCGCGTCATAGGCGCCGATGCCATCCTGGCTACCCAGCTTACCGTAGTTGGCACGGATGCTGAACTCACTGAATATCTTGCCGAGGCTATTGGCTGCAAAACCTTCTTTCAGGAGTTTCCATTTGGCCGCAAAAGCGGGAAAATAGCCATATTTATTATTGGTACCAAACTTTGAAGAACCATCAGCGCGCATGGTAGCTGTCAACAGGTACTTATCGGCGATGGTATAGTTGATACGACCGAAGTATGATTGCAGTTCATATTTTGTATAATCGGGAACAAAATTGTAAAAGTTTTTGAATTGACTATAATTCAATGCAAACACGTCTGTAGCTTTCACCACTGGTGTGGCCAGTCCCCAGCCAACCTGTCCTGCATAAGTCGCTTCAGTGCTCTGGTAAGAATAACCTACTACGGCATTGAGCACTTGGTTGCTGAATGATTTATCATAAGTAAGGGTATGTTCAACCAGTACCGATTTCAGATCCAGGTTCTGTTTGGTTCCCCGTCCGTTACCTTCAATCTGGTTTCCGAGATCTTTACCAAAAACATTGTTAGTACCACCAAAAGCATTACTGCTTAAACGAGGGTCAGCAAAAGAAAACCTTTCACTGGTTGATTTGTCGTATCCGAAAGTTGCTTTATAAACCAATCCTTTGATGAGCTCATAAGAACCGCTCACATTAGTCAGGAAACGATTGTTTTTATCATTATCATTAAAATAACTGAGCATTTCCGCTGGGTTCCTGTTACCATCCTTGGGATCGAAGAACGTTCCATCGGGATTGTAGATTGGATAAGTGGGGTTGAATGTGATGGCCGCTCCCAGCAGGCTTCCCTGGTATCCGGCGTTATTGCTCAAAGGTGGGTATTGGTTTTTAACCCTGGAGTAAGTTGCATTAATGTCGAACCTCAACCTGTCGTTCAGGAATTTCTGCGTTAAGTTGGCTCTGACAGTTGATCTCTTCATACCACTACTTTTGATGATGCCCTGAATATCGTCGTAAGAGCCACTCAGTCGTAAAGCGGTTGATTTATGTGAAAAACCCCAGCTAAGGTTATAATTCTGGTTAATGCCTGTACGGTAAATCTGGTCCTGCCAGTTGGTGCTGTATCCTTTATCCACCAGTTGCACGGCGGTTGCTGCATCGGCAGGGCTGGTACCAGCATCGATATTCGCTTTTTTAACTGCCAATAAAAAATCCTGTGCATTCAGCAAATTGTACCTGGAAGCAGGCGTAGCAACACCGGTAGATACACTGGCCTGAAAGCCGCCTGTACCTTTACCGCTTTTGGTGGTAATGATGATTACACCATTCGCACCGCGTGAACCATAGATGGCTGCCGAAGAGGCATCTTTTAATACGCTGATGCTTTCGATATCACTGGGGTTGATAAATGCAAGCGGGTTCCTGGGTGAAGAACTACCCAGCGAAGTGTTATTACCTGTAGTACCTCCCGGGCTGATAGGCACCCCATCCACTACATACAAGGGTTCCTGGTTGCCTCTGATAGAAGCAGATCCCCGGATATTAATAGTTGCAGCTGCTCCCGGTTCACCACTGGCAGGTGTTACAATCACACCGGGTGTGCGGCCCTGCAATAGTTCATCCGGAGTAGCAATCGCTCCTTTGTTAAAATCTTTTGCTGTCAGGGCTGCAACCGAACCGGTTGCATCTTTTACTTTCCGGGTACCATAACCGATTACCACCACATCACTCAGTTGTTCGCTCACAGAACCCAGGCTCACCTGGATCGAGGTCTTATTTTCAATGCTGACCTGTTCATTTGCATAACCTACTGAAGAGATAACAAGTGTTTTGGCGGATGCAGGTACATTAATTCTGAAAGCACCTGTTGCATCGGTTTGAGTACCTGTTTTAGCCCCCTTGACTGTAACTGATACGCCAGACAAAGGACTTCCGTCTTTTCGATCTGTGACCTTACCAGTAATTGTTTTGGTTTGCGCCTGCACCAGGAGGGAGCATAGGCAGGCTAGTAACCCCATAAGCATGGGTTTGGCAAGCTTCGTAAAATTCATAATGGCAGTTTTTGTTATTAAGCGTGTACAAATTACACATAATTCTTTGAAAATTAACTTTTAACAAAGAATTTTCAAAGAAAAAAAGCACAATATTAATATTGTGCTTTTTTATACTGCCTTATGAATAATAAAGTGACAGAAATATTGTGATAAAATCAGTATTTAAATACTTTACCGCCTGCCATTACCTCCTGTGTTTTTTCATCGAACGTAACTTTCATACCCGTATGCACGGCTGCAGTGGTCATGATATTGGCAATAGAATGAGCATAACCTGCTTCCACCGACGCATGAGGCTGCTGTCTGCTGCGGACACATTCCATCCAGTTCCTTACGTGTGCTGAAGTGAGCTTATCACCACCGGTGTTGGCAGAAGTTTCCACCTTCTCTACCTTCTCCACCAGGCTTAGCTCGGGCAGCAGGTTGGGTTGCATATGCATGGCGCTGGCGGGACCGGCTTTCAGTCCGCCCTTGGGTGATACTTTATTGGTGATCAGGTTGAGCTCACCGCCATTGGAATAATACATTTCAGACGGATTCTCATCACCGTTGTGCATTCTTGAAGCGAATACCACCTGGAAGCCTGTAGTGGGATCGTTCTCGGGACCATAATCGAATACAGCAGTGATGGTATCCCAGTTGCGGCGTCCGTCCTTCCACTGGTATATGCCTCCGTTCGCAGCTACGCTGCGTGGATGTTTCAGTCCGGAGAACCAATGCACGGTATCGATCTGGTGCGACATCCACTGTCCGGGTAAACCCGATGAGAACGGCCAGAACAAACGGTACTCCAGGTATTTGCGGGGATCCCATGCTTCATGAGGCCTGTTCAGAAGGAAGCGGTTCCAGTCGGTGTCTTCCTGTTTCAGTTGCGCCACCAGGTCGGGCCTGCGCCAGCGTCCCGGCTGGTTCACGTTCCAGGTGAGCTCTACCATGGTAATGGGACCGAATTTTCCAGCCTGGATAAAATCGGCCGCGGCCTGGTAATTCTTACCACTCCTGCGTTGCGAACCGATCTGTACGATCTTGCCCGATTCTTTTACTGCTTTCAATGCCGCACGGTTGTCTTCCATTGTTTCGGCAAATGGCTTCTCCACATACGCATCACATCCTGCTTTTACCGCTTCGATCGCATGTCTTGCATGCGCGAAATCGGGTGTGCTGATGAATACAGCGTCGATATTCTTCATTCCGTACAATTCTTCGTTGTTACGGCATCCCACAATATCATGCCCCATGCGTTCTTTCAACACCGCCATACCTTCCTCTCTTCTTTTCTTCCAGAGATCGGATACTGCCACCATGTCGAAATTCAGTTCTTTGTAATGGTTTTGAAAACAAGGCAGGTGCGATTGGCGGAAACGGTCAGAGAAACCTACTACGCCCACTCGCACACGGTCGTTGGCGCCAATGATATTGGCATAACTTTTTGCACTGAAGCCCAGGCTGGCGGCATAAACACCTGCTGTAGCCTTGGCTGTTTGTTTGATGAATGTTCTGCGGTTTGACATATAAGTGTTTTTATTTTAGTTCCTGAATTTTGATACTTCTGAAAGAAACGTCATTGCCATGATCCTGCAACAGGATATGTCCCTCCGGCGCCATGCCGAAGTTGGGCCAATGTGCATATTTACTGCGGGCTACGAGTGCATAGAAATATTGTGTGCCACGCTTGTAGTCGAGCATTTTCCAGCCGTTCAGGTAATGCTCTACCCTTCCATCAGGGTAAACAATTACCATACCGCGGTTCCATTCGCCGATCTTTCTCCTGGCCCTGGGTTCTTTTATGGAAGGGATGAGATCATATAAAGACGCGAGTGTTCTGTTGCCATCGGTACCCATTTTGGCATCGGGGTGTTTGGCATCATCCAGTATCTGGTATTCGAGGCCGATAGCAGAGCCTGTATTGTTTTCTTTTTCCGTTACAAAATATTTCACGCCACTGTTGGCGCCTTCGGTGATTTTGAATTCGAACTGCAACACAAACGCGCTGTACTCTTTAGTGGTAATAATATCACCGCCGTTGGTTGATTCTTTGCCATTGGAACCCAGCACATTCAATGTACCGTCTTTTACTTCCCATCCTTTTTCGGGGAACTTGTCTTTATAGGCGCCTCTCCATCCGTTGGTCGTCTTTCCATCGAACAACAATACTACATGGTTCTTTTTCTCCTGCTCTGACAAAGTATTGGGCAGCAGGTTCACTACGAAAGTATTATCATAAGGAGTAGGTTTCAGGTTCTTTGTCTGTATGCGGATATTGCGCCAGCGGATCTGTTTACCTGCTTTTTCCTGCTTACCGATAGCGTGTACCTGTAAAGCGATGAACCCTTTGGGCGTCATATCATCTACCAGGCTGGCAGCCGCCATGCCATTGATGAAAGTGCGCATGGAATTGCCAATGCATTCAATGCGGCATTTGTTCCACTTGCCCAACTTGAATGCAGCTTTGGCTGCCGGGTTGTAATCCAGCGGATAGAGCCAATCGCGACGGGCCTCATCATAAATACCAGCTGTCCAGGCACGGGGTGAGGGATCAATCTCGAACTGGTAACCATGTACCCTGCCATTGTTATATTCCGGTTTGCTTTCACTGCGGAACTGCACGCCGGAATTCATAACACTATCGAGCTTGAACTCGAATTCCAGGATAAAATCGCCATAATCTTTTTCAGTAGCCAGGAAGGAATTGGGTTCGCCCGATACGGTGGTTCCTACAATTTCTCCATTCACCGCCTCAAACTTGGCATGCCCGTTGAGGGGGCGCCAGCCTTTCAGGTCTTTTCCATTAAACAGGCTTTGCCATTGGGGGGATTGTGCAAAAGCCGAAGCGCTAAGGACTATAGCGCAAGCAAGCAGAAGTCTTTTTTTCATAATAGCATCAAAAATTTGCCCGCTCAAGTTAGGAGTAATCGTGTGAAAAAGCATTCTTCCCGATTCACTATTCATTTACCTCTATATGCATATCATTCCGCACAATTCATTAATTTTAATGTAGCCGACCGGCTGCATACCATCAACTGCTATGAGAACAGAATTTGAAACCATCCGTGCCGACGAAGGGAGTTCCTTCCGCCTGTTGCATCAGGTCTTACAGGCAGAAGATTATAGCTGGAGTTACCACTATCATCCCGAATATGAACTGGTTTATGTGGTGGGAGGGCACGGTCGCAGGCATGTGGGTAACCACTTAAGTTATTATGAAAACGGCGACCTGGTATTCATGGGTAAGAACCTGCCTCATTCCGGTTTTGGATACGGAGCCGTGGGAAGCCACGAAGAAGTAGTGATACAGTTTACCGAAGATTTTCTGGGCGAGCGTCTCCTGCAAACGCCTGAATTTATAGCCATTCAAGCCCTGTTCTTCCGTTCCATGCAGGGCATTCATTTCAGCCAGCCTGTTCAGCAATCCATTGGGAAAAGACTACGCCGGCTCCGGCAACTCGATCCATTTAACCGGTTAATGGAATTGCTGCAGGTCTTGCAAACCCTGGCATCAACCCAGGAATACCAGTTGTTGAATGCAGCCGGGCAATCGTACGACTTCAATCAGAAAGATGAAGTGAGGTTAAAAAAAATATACGATTATGTTACAGAGCACTATCGAAAGCCGGTCAATATCCGTGAAGTAGCCGATCTGGTTTCGCTTACGGTTCCGTCTTTCTGTAATTATTTCAAAAAAAATATGCGGCTCACTTTCACTGATTTCGTCAATGAATACCGTATCAACCAAGCCAGCAAACTGTTATTGGAAGGCAGCAGCATTGCCGATGCCTGCAACGAGTGCGGCTTTAATAATATTTCCTATTTCACCCGCCGTTTTCGCGACATCAAAGGAAAAAGTCCGGGGCAATACCGCAGGCTTTCCCACAGGGCCTAGCCCATTCACTTTGCCTGTTGCATATAATGATAAAACAGGCCCGATACCCGTGACATAGCCTTCGTGGCAGCGGCATCGTCTGCCAGCTGTTTCGATAATAGTACCAACACATATTGCCTCCCATCGGGCATGTATACAATCCCCGAATCATGGTGTACCCCTGTAATAGAACCAGTCTTATGCGCCACTTTTACACCCGGCGGCAGTCCGGCTGGTATCACGCTGTTGTCTTGCTGGTCAAGCAATACATCGATCATGCTTTTAGACGCAGCAACGCTTACGGCTTTGCCCAATGACAGTTGTTCATAGATCAGCATCAGGTCATAGGCGGTGGTCGTATTATTCAGCCCCTTATCAAAAGCTTTCTGGTCTTCCACACCCCTTAACACCTGTATGTCTTTGGCTCCCATAGAACGCATAGTCTTCGTTACTTCTGTGCCGCTTACCATTTCCATTAAAATATTGGTGGCCAGGTTACTGCTCCGGATGATCATTTGCCGCAACAGTTCTTTCAGGAGCATTTTGGTTCCTGTTTGATGATACAAAGCCTGTTGGCTGTCGTCGGTACTGTCTAGCTTATAGGGGCTGCCATCCACTATACTTTTGAATTCATTCTTTACCGGTATCGAATCGTTCAGGGAGAACCTGCCCGCTTCAGCCTGTTTGAACAATTCTATCATCACGGGTGTTTTCATGGTACTCGCCGCATGGAACGATGCGTGTTCATTCCACAGCAGGGTCTCGCCGGTAGACAGATCCCTGAAAGCAACAGCAAAAAATCCTTTTTGCAGGGCGAGCGTATCTTTTACCTGCTGCATGAGTTGTTCGGGAGAAAGCCGGGACTGAGCAGTAACTGTTTCAATCATGGTCATCAATAATAACAAGAATCTAATCCTTTTCATACTTCAATTTACAAAGAGAAATAGTATTTTCATCCCATTATCATATCAATTGGCACACAATTGGTATGCACAACGTTAAAATCCAGTTATGAAGCAACTCGCCACATCCGTACTATTGATGGCAACCTTTTTCCTTTCCGGTTGCAGTACTTTAAAAAATGTTTTTTTATCTGAATCCGATGCGTCCAGCGCCATCAGGGAAGCGTTGATCCTGGGGGTCAACAACGGGTCTTCTGTACTCGGACAAAAAGGCGCCTTTGGCAAAGACTTAATCCTGAGTGCTATCCTGCCGCAGGATCTGCAGAAAGTAGTAAGAACCCTCGACCAACTGGGTTTTACCCCGCAGTTGAACCGTTTCACTACTACATTGGAAAATGCTACTGTTGAAACGGTTGCCAAATCTACCCCCATCTTCCTCAGTGGCATCAGGCAACTGACCATCCGCGATGCCGTTACACTGGTAAAGAACGGAGGTACTTCCGCTACCGATTACCTTAGAAGAAGCGTAGGCGATACCCTGCACAGGGCAGTTACCCCGATAATGCGTAACATGCTCGATCAATACAATATTTCGCAGGAATGGAATAAACTGGTGAGTCCCGCCAAACTGCTGCTGGGCAACAAAGTAGAACTGAACCTGGGTCTCGACAATATCATGGCCTTACTGGTGGTAAACCAGATGTTCAAGAAAATCGAAGAACAGGAAGTAGCAGTCCGTACCAATGCCCAAGCCAGAACTACTCCACTCCTGCAACAGGTATTCGGCCGGGATTGGAGTAATGTCAACATCAGGTAACCATACCCCAGTCTCTCTATACTGATTTTCAGATTACCCGTTATGGTTTAAAACCAATAACGGGTAATTTCTTTTATAATTAATTTGAGCACATTGTTATTACGTTTCAGTGCATATATCTTAGTGTTGCACATTATCTTATCAAACAGCATTCCTTCTGAAAATGAAAAAAGTATTCGCTTTAATAAGTATATCGCTTTTTCAGCTCACAGTTTTTTCTCAACGGATAGACCGGGTTGAGCCTCAAAACTGGTGGGTGGGGATGAAATACAATACCATCACCCTGCTGATCTATGGAGAAAATCTCGCCCGTCTTGTGCCATCGTTGAATTACCCGGGTGTTGAATTGGTTAAAACAGATACGGTTGAGAACAAAAATTATTTGTTTGTCACCCTGAAGATTAATCCTGAAGCGAAGCCGGGAAACATCAATATCCATTTCAGCCAAAACAATAAAATTGTACTGTCCGAAAACTTTCCTCTTTTGGAACGGGAAGCAGGAAGTGCCAGCCGGCCCAGTTTTAGCCCGAAAGACGCGATACTCCTGATTGTTCCCGACCGGTTTTCAAATGGAGATACCAGGAATGATATCATTCCCACTATGAATGAAAAAACCGTGGATAGAAGCAATGAAGACAAAAGACATGGCGGAGATATCCAGGGGATCATGAATCACCTCGACTACATAAAATCATTGGGCTTTACCCAAATCTGGAATACACCCCTGATAGAAAACAATGAGCCCGATTACTCCTATCACGGATATGCGGCAACCGACTTTTACAAGATCGATCCGCGCTTTGGTACAAACGAACAGTTTAAACTATTGGTCAAAGAAGCGAAGAAAAGAGGAATAGGAATGATTTGGGATGTGGTTCTAAATCACTGTGGTAACGAATATTATTTTTTCAAAGACCTGCCCTCAAAGGATTGGTTTAATTATATCGAAACGAGAACAAGGACTAATGGACTAAAAACCACGATAACGGATCCTTACGCAACTGAAATCGATAAGAAAGAATATACAGATGGCTGGTTTGATCATCACATGCCCGATCTGAACCAGCGGAATCCCCTGCTGGCAAGCTATTTAATCCAAAATACAATTTGGTGGATCGAGTATGCCGGAATCTCCGGTATCAGGGAGGATACCTATTCTTACGCGGATAGAGATTTCCTGGCAACCTGGACAAAGGCAGTGCTTGATGAATATCCCAACTTTAATATCACCGGCGAAGAAATGTCGAGAAATATCTATCTCACCTCGTATTGGCAAAAGGATAAGATAAACACAGATGGTTACCGATCCTATTTGCCAACCTTAATGGATTTCTCGTTGAATGACAATATTATTTCCAGTCTCAACAAGCCCGACGAGTGGTTCTCCACCTGGCGTGATACCTATCAAAGCGTGGCACAGGATTACCTGATCCCGCATCCGGAAAACCAATTGATATTTCCCGACAATCATGACCTGGACAGGTTTTATTCACGGCTCCATAAAAACCTGGATAACTGGAAACTGGGGATCGCGATGTACATCACCATGCGTGGTATCCCGGAATTCTTATACGGCACCGAGGTGCTGATGACCAATGAAAAAGCCGGAAGCGATGGGCAAAGAAGGGGAGACTTTTATGATGGTTGGGAAAATGATTCAAAAAACGCAAGAACGGAACTGGGTCTTACCCAGGAAGAAAAAGAAGCCAAAAGATTTTTTTCGAAACTATTGAACTGGCGAAAAACGAATACTGCCATCAGCGATGGGAAGTTCAAACATTATGCGCCGCAAAAGAATGATGTCTATGTTTACTTCCGCTACAATACCAGGCAAAAGGTAATGGTACTGTTAAATAAAAACAGCCAGGAAGTGATCCTCGATATGAACCGGTACAGCGAAATGATGCCAGCCAATTTTAAGGCGAGAGACATTGTTTCAGACCAGGATTTGGAGGTAACGAATTCACTGAAAATCCCCGCGAAAACCGCGATGATCCTGGAGATAAAATAAAAATAGCAATGGCACCAATATCAAAATTGAAGTAGTGCCATTGCTATAATGTTTTGTTTGCTATTGTTTAAACCCAATCACTGGTAGTTTCTTATCATGGATCAGGTTATTGAATGATGCGAGATCATTGCTGAAAATACCGGCAAGTTTTTGCAATTGCTGCGTTGCCTGTTCATTCAATTCTGCAAATGCTTCTTTTGCCTGCTTGCTGGGCGGCGTATTGCCACTGGATACTACCCCGAAGATGCCAGATATCTTATCATTTAAACGGATGGGATAGTTTAATACATCCTGCCCGCTCTTGGCCTTTGTCTGATATAATGTTTCCTCGATGGTCGTCAATTTTGCATTGATGCTGTCGGCTTCTTTGCGAACGTCTTTTGTTGTCGACGTATCCAGCTTCGCTGTAAAATCATTGATCTGCGTTCTTACCTCCCGGATACGTTTAATGGCTTTCTGGATATCGCTGAAACTTTGTTTAACATCCAATAAAAACGAAACCGTGTTATCGTAATCCGCTTCCGTCATGCCATAAGCGGGGTTGCCTTTGATCACAAACGGCACATCCATCGAATCTTTTCCATAGCGGAACCTAGCCATGTACTTACCCGGAGCCGCTTTTACGGTTCCCACATTGCCGTTCCACAAAATCATATTATCGATCTTTTCAGCAGGCGGGTAATTCATATCCCATACAAACTGGTTCATGCCGCTGTTGAAATCTATCTTATCAGCTTCTTCTTTGGCGTTCTTGCTGAAGGTTCTGATAGGCATATTCTTTTTATCAAAAACAGTAATGGAGAATTTCGTTGAATCATTCGCCTGCTTCAGGTAATAATTGATGACCGTTCCATTGGGAGGATTGGCACCTGTATTGGGCGGAGTTTCCGTTCCTATTCCTGAACGGGCCCTTCTTCCTCCGCCTTCCATCCGGTAAGCATCGCTCACTGTAAACACATGCCATGATTTGCCGGCAGTAGATTCATCTTTTTGCTGTATCACACTTAAATCGTCGATGGCCCAGAAAGCACGTCCCTGTGTAGCTACCAACAAATCGTTGTCTTTAATGGTAAGATCGGTAACCGGCACCACGGGTAGGTTGAGCTGAAATGATTTCCATTGCGTACCGCCATCGTAACTGATGTACATACCGTATTCTGTACCGGCGTACAACAGCCCGGGCCGTTTTTGATCTGCACGCAGGCAACGGGTAAAATGCATGTTGTTGATGCCATTGGTGATCTGCTTCCATGTTTTACCGTAATCAGTAGTTACGAATATATATGGCGCATAATCATCGAGTTTGTATTTGGTTCCTACAAAATAGGCAGTGCCTTTTTGGAAAGGATCGGTTTCTATACAGTTCCACATCATCCATTTTCCTGCCTGCGGTGGTGTTACATTTTCCCAATGTTTGCCGGCGTCTTTACTTACAAATACCAGTCCGTCGTCACTGCCGGTCCACAACAGATCTTTTTCCAACGGAGATTCCGTTGCGGTGAAAATGGTACAATAGTATTCTACCGAAGTATTGTCTTTGGTGATAGCGCCTCCGCTGGAAGCTTGTTTGCTTTTGTCGTTCGTGGTAAGATCGGGACTGATGGTTTCCCAACTGCGTCCTTCATTCTCTGTTACGAATAACCGGTTACCACAAGCATAGAGTCGTTTGGGGTTATGCGGTGAAAAGAAAACAGGGAAGTTCCATTGGAAACGGTATTTCTGTACATCAGCGCCGGCGCCCATAGGATTATCAGGCCACATGTTGATGGCCCTGTTTTCACCTGTCTTATGATCGAGCCGGGAAAGATAACCACCGTAATTACCACCATACACGATATCGGGATTCAATGGATCAGCCACTACATAACCACTCTCGGCGCCTGCTGTAGGATCCCAGTCACGCTCGGTGATACCTGCACCTGCCGAGCGGCTGCGGATGCGCACGGTGGAATTATCCTGCTGTGCACCCAACAAACGATAAGGATATGCATTATCAGTTGTGATGCGATAGAATTGCGCCGTAGGCTGGTTGTTCATGGTACTCCAGTTGGCCGCCGCATCGAAACTGATCTGCGCGCCCCCATCATCCCCAATGATCATCCGGTTGCCATCTTCCGGATCGATCCAGAGATCGTGGTGGTCGCCATGCGGCGTGGAAACGGGTTGAAAGGTTTTGCCTCCGTCCCTGCTGCGCATGAATTCCACATTCAGGCAGTATACCAGGTTATCGTTCTTGGGGTCTACAAATATTTTGGAATAATACCAGGCGCGCTGGCGAATATTGTTATCGCTGCTCTGTAATGTCCAGCTCTCTCCGCCGTCGTTGCTCACATACAAACCGCCGTTGGCATTCTCTATGATAGCAAATATTTTATCCGGATTGCTGGGTGCAGATGCTACACCTACAATACCCCAGGTGCCTTTGGGCATCCCTTTCTTGTTGGTAAGGTTGATCCAGGTTTCGCCACCATCAGTACTCTTCCACAAACCACTGCCTTCACCGCCGCTCTCCATGCTATAGGGCCTGCGTATCACATGCCACATACCGGCATACAATACAGAAGGGTTGCCTGCTTCCATTACCAGGTCTGAACAACCGGTCTGGTCATTGGCATACAACACCTGTTTCCATGTTTTACCTCCATCGGTGGTTTTGTATACGCCTCTTTCTTTGTTGGGTCCGAATAAATGTCCCATTACCGCTACCCATACCGTATTCGGATCTTTGGGATGTATTACGATGCGGATGATGTGCCGCCCTTCTTTCAATCCCAGGTTATGCCAGCTCCGGCCACCATCATCACTGCGCCAGATACCGCCCAATCCTTCCGACACATTGCCACGCAGGGTATTTTCACCCTCGCCTGCATACAGGATGGTTTCATCGCTGGGCGCTACGGCTACTGCACCGATTGATCCGCCGAAATATTTATCTGAAATATTTTTCCAGTTACTGCCGCCATCGGTTGTTTTCCATACACCGCCCCCCGTAGCGCCAAAATAGAAAGTGGTCTTGTTTTTATAACTGCCGGTAACAGCAGCGCACCTTCCGCCGCGGAAGGGACCTATCAAACGATACTTGACATTCGAAAAATAAGTCGCGTCATTATTCGCGACGGGTGTTGCAGTGACAGGTTTTGTCTTTTTTTTCTCCTGTGCAAGGGCCGGTATGGTTAAAAGGCCGATCGCAACCAGCAGGTAGAAGGCTTTTCTCATGGTGTAACTGTTTAGCTAAAATTGGGCAATAAATGTATCAATGTTTCGTGAAATCCAATGATTGCAATTTTTGCTGCCAACGTTTTACAGATGCAATGAGCTGTTCGGTTGGCGGATTATCTGTTTCCTCCAGTTGTTGTAAGAGTGATAAGAATGCATTTTTTACTTCCGTATATGCTGACTTCCCTTTCTCAACCTGCTCCATCGCTTTCCTGCTGCCTTCATAACAGATCATGGCATAACGATGCTGATCAGACAAATCTTTCAACGATGTAGTCACCCGCGGATCCATTTTTACCTGTAAAGGCTGCACATAACTGGTTCCGTTCACCGTGAGTGTAACCGTATAATTGCCGGGCATTACCCAGGGCGATCTGGGGTCAGGAGCTGTGTTACCATAAATAGCGGCGATGGGAAACGAAACCGGAATGGGTAACGGCGCATAATGCAGGTCCCAGGTAAAGCGATGCGCTCCTGCTGCGGTGCCCAGGCTTTCCTGCGGACGTATCCAATACAAAGGAATGTTCACTGCCGGCAATGCATAAGGTTGATCGCTGTTACTGAATTTTCTCACCGATTTTCCGTTGGCATCTTTTATTTCCAGCGTAACGGCGCTAGCCGATTCCTCCAGGAAATAATCAATGATGGCGCCATCTGGCGGGTTTTGTCCGGCCGGCTCTTCCTGTGGCAAAGGTGTATCCGTATTCATGTTCCAGCGCACACGGATGGCTTTTTGCGGGCGGAACAAAACAGTCTTTGCTGCGGTTGTTTTTTGTGCAGCCAGTTGCCGCAGCGAACTGATGTTGTCGAGTATCCAGAAAGAACGGCCATGGGTGCCTGCTACGATATCATCGTCTTTGATCACCAGGTCGCGGATGGAAGTAGCCGGCATGTTTAATCGCAGCGGTTGCCATTGTTCACCATCGTTGAACGATACATAAACAGCCGTCTCAGAACCGGCGAATAACAATCCTTTCTGGTAAGGATCTTCCCGTACCACATTGATAGGATCATTGGGCAACCCGTTCACGATCTCTTTCCAGCTAACGCCATTGTCGTTTGTTTTATAAATATGCGGATGCATATCATCGAGCCTGATCCTGTTCACGGCTGCATACGCTGTGCCCTTATCAAAATGACCGGCATCCATCAATGAGATCTTGCTCCATGAATCAATGGCAGTGGGCGTTACATTCTTCCATGTCTTGCCGCCATCGCGGGTGAGTTGTATCAGTCCATCGTCTGTGCCACACCAGATGGCGTTGCTGTCTTTGGGTGATGGCGCTACTGTGTAGATCACTCCCCTGCGTGGCATTTTTTTCAGCTCATCTGTGGTGAAGATGCCTACGCTGGCGGGGATATCCCAGGTGCTTCTTGTTAAATCGGGACTGATGGCTGACCAGGAATGCCCGCCGTTATTGGTTTTGAACAACACATTGCCGGCAAAGAAGAGTGTTTTCGGATCAATGGGTGAAAAAAGAACCGGCGCCGTTCGCAGGAAACGGTACTTACCGCTGCGCACTGCTTCGGGTGCGATGTTCTGTACCTGGCCTGTACGTTTATTATACTTTGTGATCTTTCCTCCGTAAATAATATCGGGGTTTAGCGGATCGGCGGCTACATAACCATATTCTTCTACTCCCACCGGATGCCATTCACGGAATGTAACCTGTCCGTCGTTACCGCGGGATGCAATACCTACAGAACCGCTTTCCTGTTGCCCTCCATATACGTTATACGGGAATGCATTATCGGTACTCACATGATAGAACTGTGCAGTAGGTTGATTATACCAGGATGAAAAAGTTTCACCACCGTTAACGGTAATGATGGCGCCCTGGTCAGATGCAATGAGCATGATATTGGTATGCTCGGGATCTATCCATATACGATGGTAATCATCTCCGCCCGGTGCGCCCCTGAAATCTTTCCAGGTATTGCCACCATCGGCAGACCGCCATACCACTACATTGGCTGTATACACGATATCTGCATTTTTAGGATCGGCCTTTACTTCTGCAAAATCGCTTCCACGGCCCCAATACCTTCCGTCGTTGCTGATGCTTGTCCAGCTTTCTCCTGCATCATCACTTCTATACATTCCTCCATACTGGCCTGCATCTACTGTTGCATACATGCGATTGGGATTGCTGGGCGCAATGCAAAAACCAATACGTCCCAATCCCTGCTCTACCGTAGGCAACCCTTTGGTGAGATGGCTCCATGTGTTACCGCCATCAGCAGATTTATACAATCCGCTACCCGGACCATTCCAGGCGCCGTTCTCCCACGGGCCCTGGCGGCCGGCCCACAAATCGGCATAAACAATATTCGGATGTTGCGGATCAATAGCTACCTGTATGGCGCCTGTGTTCTCATCTTTATACAATACCTGTTGCCAGGTCTTGCCGCCATCGGTAGTGCGGTATACGCCGCGTTCTTTATTAGGCCCATAGGGATGTCCCAACATGGCTACAAACACACGGTTGGGGTCATGCGGATCAATGGCAAGACCACCTACCTGTTGTCCTTCACTCAATCCCAGGCGTGTCCATGTTTTACCGGCATCGGTCGATTTATAAATACCGTTACCTACCGAAAGATCGGGTCTTTGCAAGCCTTCACCACTTCCTACATAAATGATGTTGGGATCGGAAGGAGCTACTGCCACATCACCGATAGAACCTGTAGACTGCTGATCGAAAAGCGGAACCCATGTGCGGCCATAATCTGTGGTCTTCCACACGCCGCCATTGTTCACCCCAATGTAAAAAGTACCAGGCTGCTGCGGCACACCTGCTGCACCTACGGTGCGGCCACCGCGGTGCGGACCAATCATCCTCCATTTCAATGCCTGTAAATAACCTGACGGGGTGGTTTGTGCAAAAGAAAGAAAAGCCGGCAATCCTAACGTTGCCAGCAAAATAATTCGAAGGTATTTCATCCGTGCATTTTTAAGCTACTACTGTCTTTACCATTCTGGAAGCGATCAACGAAAATAAGCCCAATATCAATCCGGAAACAACACCAATAACCGGTCCTACAACCAGCATCATTACACGGGGATTCTGACCGGGCATTCTTGTATTCATGTCCCTTAACATATCGGCATGATTGGCCATATAGGTATCGTACAAGATCAGGTGTACAGCGATGATCCATACACAATTAAAAATACTCACCATAAAACCATGCAGGAAATACTTTTCATTGCACCGTTTCGCAATGAGGTAAGCACAGATGACGAAAATTACCAGCCAGAAAAAAGGTTCTATATTTTGGGATATCCAATAAACTGTAGCAATGGCCATTGCAAGTCCAAATAAAGAAAGTCTGAATATAAGTTTCCAGTTCATAAGAAAGGATTTAGTTAATAGTAAAATGTATTGAGAAAAGTACACTAAAAAATTAACTATATCTATTAAATGAACCTTATTTCTCCTGGAATGAGCTGGCTGTGCGTCTTTTTACGACCTCCGGCGGATCAGGTAGTCGACACTCCATTTGCCTGGGCCATAAATCAGCAGCGTCAGGAGCATAATAATATAGTAGAGAGGTATCTCAAAACCGTTATCGGCTGCTTCAAAGCCATTGGTCCAGTGTACTGTTTTGATGGCTACCAGCATGGTAATCACCAACGGTATAACAATCAGCCGCGTTCCCAGTCCCAGTACGAGTAACACTACACCCAGCGCTTCCGTGCCTGCCGCCAGGTAAGCATTGAATGCAGGTGCCGGTATACCAATGCTGCCAAACCAATCAATTACACTATTGATATCTTTCCATTTCATTTTGGCCGGTCCGTAAAAACCGTAGGCCAGCACCAGCCTCAATAAGAGCAGGGGTGCAGCAGCTGATTTTTCAAGATGACCAACCAGTGAATGGTATTTTGTTGAGATAGACATATAGGGTGTTTAAAAAATGATCAATTCTTGCGCTAAGGCGCTTTTAAAAAAAAGGTGAATGGCCTGCCTTTCGCTTTCTGAAGAAACGATACCATAATCTTTCTCCAGCGTTTCCAGCAGTTCGTCAATAGTAGCTGGTGCCTCTTCCAGTAAAGAGAGCATGATGGCGAATGCAGGCGAGAGATCGGTGAAGATCACCGTACCAGCTGTATTCCGGTGTGCCGCCAGGAAATAATTCCCTTTATCTGCGGTTGTAATATCATGCGCCGGTTTAAGATGCACCGGGTATTGAAATGAAAACAACTGATGCTCGGGATTGATGACCAGCTTGCCGGTTTCCAATGAACAGGTTGCTATCGGCTCTTCTCTCCTGTCTTCCATCATGAACAACTCCACTTCGGCCCATTCAAAACACAAGAGCTCTTCAAGGAAAGGATATTTTTCCAGGAGCGGATGTTTTACCGTTACCAAGTATTGGTAAAATTCTTTGGGCATGTACCATACCTGTGGCGACTGGCAGGGGTGATGGGTGAAGAATTCATTCACCAGGTGCTTCCATTCAGTTGCACCAAGTAAAGCGTGCGTCAACGGATAAGCATTCTGCAGCATATCATCTACCACATTGTACACAAGTCTCCTGTAATGACTGATGTGTTCGTTCCGGATACCGGGAATAAGCTCCAGTTGCCCGCTGCGGCAAAAACCGGCCAGGGCCGATTGGTACCGGCGGGTAGTATCATGCAGTAACATAGGTGGGTTGTTTTAAAGCGGCTGTTTTGATGGTATTCAGCCTGTTTATTTCTTCCTGTAGCTCTTCCAGTTCAGGAATATTGAAATCTCTTTCGAGTAATACCGGCACATCCCTGCCAAGCCTGCGCATGGTATAATCGAACAAGTTATAAACAGGATCGATGATGGCTTCGCCATGCGTGTCGATGATCAATGTATCGGATACCTGCTCGTGTCCGGCCATGTGTATATACCGTACACGTTCCATCGGCAGTTGATCGATGAATGCTTTGGCATCGTAACGATGGTTGAAGCTGTTCACATAAACATTGTTCACATCCAGCAACAGATCGCAATCGGCTGCTTCCAATATAGCATTGATAAAATCAATCTCGGAGAGTTCAGGTGCAACCGGACTGTAATAACTCACGATCTCGATGGCCATTTTTCTTTCCAGCAAATCCTGTACTGTTTTGATACGTTCCGATACATGCGCTACGGCATCGGAAGTGAAAGGGATGGGTAATAGATCGTACAAATGTGCGTTATCGCATTTGGCATAGCTGAGGTGTTCCGAATAAACAAGGGCTCCGGTGGATGCCAGGAATTGTTTCAGCTTCTTCAGGAATGCAAAATCAAGTTCATCCGGACTGCCGATCGAAAGCGACAATCCATGCGTAAAGAGGGGATATTTTTCGAGGGCTTCCCGGAATTTCTTGTTCCAGAAACCACCCACTCCCATCCAGTTCTCCGGTGCCACTTCAATAAAAGCAGGTTGCAATGTGCTGCTTTGGAGGAAAGCTTCGGCGAAGTCTTTCCTGTATCCTATTCCTACCATATCCATTGTTTTAAAAGTGAGGAATAAGGACAGGCTACCACCGTAACCCGTCCTTACCGGAAAGGATTACATGTCGGATTTTGTTTTTCCGCTCTTGTCCTTGGTCTTGTCGGCCTTTTTGCCATCTTTCTTGTGGCCACCACATTTGCCTTCGCCGCACTTACCTTCTCCACATTTTCCGTCCTTTCCTTTTTTACCCATGGTTGAATCGGCTTTCCCTTTCTCACCGCATTTCAATTCCAGGCTCCTGCTAACAGCAGTACGGCTGAGCAGGTTACCCCTTACCGCTTCTCCTGAGCCCATATTGTTGTAGTGAAAGGTTCCGGCAGCATTGGCTGCAATACCTGATACGGCAATCATGGCTCCTGCGAGGATAGAGCCGGCTACGATGTTTCTTTTCTTTTCCATTGTTTGGATGGTTTTAGTTTAAAAAATGATGCATTTGCAGGAATAGTCTGCGCATTCTTTAAAACCTGACAATGGAGTAAAAAATTTTTTTTGGGGAGATTTACAAACGTTCGATGATGCGTTCCTTCAATTCATCGTTTTGCAGTTGGGGAACATTTTCTTCCTGGTGATGATCATGGAGGTGGTGATGCAGGAACCGGTCAATCAGTCTGCTCTGCTTATCATAAGTAGTACACGCATCACAAAGGCCTTTATGCATGAACAGCCTGATCCTTTCTATCCAGGACAGGCCCATAACCGACCGTTTATCGATCAGCTCCGTTGCTTTCCTGCATGAGTATAAGATGATGTGCATTATCTTTTTCATTCCCCTCTTTTAAACCAGTTGTGCTCCAGGCATTTTCTCAATTGCAACTTTGCACGATGCAGTATTTGCCAGAAGTTAGTCGGCGCAATTTGCAATTCCTGACAAATCAGTTCGCCTTTTTTTTCTTCCAGGTATTTTAATTGCACAGCAGCCAGCCAGGTTGCCGGAAGTTTGTGCATGCATTGCCGCAATACTTTGGTGAAATCCATATCATCCAGCAGGTGTCCCTGCTCATCTCCCCATTGCTGCGGCCGTTCTTTTTTCACCCACGATCCTTCTTCATCAAAAAAGCTTTCCAGCAGGGCATTACCGGCCCGTTCCTGTTCCACCTGTTCCGTAACAGCAGCACGCTTGTATTGCTGCCGGTAATGATCGGCGATCTTGTGATTGAGGATGCCCAGCAGCCAGGTCCTGGCATCAATTCCTTTAAAAGAGAGCAGCGACTGGCAGGCGGCCAGGAAGGTTTCCTGCACAAGGTCTTCTGCTGTCTCTTTATTATCGGTTTTGTAGAAGGCCCAGGAATACAGGTCATCTGTATACCTCTTCACCCACTCTTTGACCGTATTTGCCGGGTTGGCGGAATCTGTCATACTTATTTCTTCACTTTTACGGGGAAAGGCGGCCGTTGGGGCGCTTCCTGCGGATGCTGTTGCAATTCTTTCATGGCTACTTCAATCGCTTTCTGCAGTTGCGGGTCGTTGCCTTTAATCACTTCCGAAGGCGTTTGTTCCACTTCTATATCGGGCGCCACACCTACGTTCTCTACCACAAACCCGTCTTTGGTCCAGATACCCACATTCGGCGCTGTTACGCCACCGCCATCCATGAATTCGGGGAAACCGAGAATACCTACCAGTCCACCCCAGGTGCGTTTGCCCACTAAGGTACCCACTTTGAATTTGCGGAACATCCAGGGCAGCATATCACCACCCGAGCCGGCTGTTTCATCGATCAACATTACTTTGGGGCCTTGTATGGAAGCACTGGGACTTTTGAGGTCATTGCCATACCGTGTGTGCCAGTACGCCTGTAAAGGTCTTTGCAAGATGTCGATGTAATAATCGGCCAACTGTCCGCCGCCATTGAAACGCTCATCAATGATGATGGCTTTTTTATTGGCCTGGGGAAAGAAATAACGTTTGAAGTATTCAAAGCCCAATCCGGCGGTGTTAGGTACATATACATAAGCTACCTGACCTTTGGTTGCTTCTTCTACTTTCTTCAGGTTACCTTCCACCCAATCCCTGTTGCGCAGGTCGGTCTCGTTTTCCACCGGCACTACTTTTACCGTGCGAGAGCCGGTGTAATCAGGGTTCGGGCCAATGGTCAGCGTAACGATCTTCCCGGCGGTTGCTTCAAAAAACTGGAAAATATTTTCTGCCGCTGTTACGTCTTTTCCGTTCACTGCTAAAATGTATTCTCCTGTTTTCGCATTTACACCCGGTTCGGTGAGCGGTGAACGGAGGTTGGGGTTCCAGTTGAGTCCGCCATATATTTTTTTGAGCTGGTAACGGTTGTTGGCAATGGCAAAATCGGCGCCCAGTAATCCGCCGCTAACGGCAGCCGGATTCATTCTTCTTTCACCAAACGCGGTGAGCCGGTGGTGACCTATCGCCAGTTCACTGCACATCCATTGTATGAGGGTATTCAGGTCGCTGCGGCAGGAAAGATCAGGCAGAAATTGCGCGTATTTCTTTTTGGTAGCTGCCCAGTCAACGCCGTGCATGCCGGGATCGTAAAAATAATCGCGGTTGATGCGCCATGCTTCATCGAATATCTGCGGCCATTCTGCTAACGGATCAAACTTCACCTGCAGGTCAGCGGTATTGAGCAGGCCTTTTCCAGGTTCCGGCTTATCGCCCGTGGGTGCGATACCCCAGGCGCCGCTTTTGTTATACAGCATTTTCTTGCCATCGGCAGCAATGATGTATCCGTCGAGTTCCATCACCTCATTGTCTTTTCTTTTTTTGATATCGTACTTGTGCAGCATACCAGCACCTCCATCATAGCCATATACTACATACAACAATTCTCCTTCTTTGCCCATACCCAAACCGCGGTAATTACCAGCTTTCAGGGGAATATCGATGGTACGCTCCTGGATGCCATCCAGGTCAATGCGGAAAGGATCGGCTGTTTTTTTTCCGGCTTTGGCAGTGTCCTGGCCTTTTGTTTCTTCATCGCTTTCTTTGGCAAAAGGTGAAATGGTTTCTTTCTGTAAAGTCAGCAGGTAGATAGAGTTGGTAGAGCGGGTATCGTTGTTCGATTGATCGAACCAGTTCACGCCCGGACCAGCATCAGTAGAAGCAAAGAAAAACAGGTATTTGCCACCACGGTCGAAAATGGGTTCCGATACATCACTCAATCCATCGCTTATGGGGAAAGATTTGTTCTGGTCAACCGAATAAAGGATCGCTTTTTTGAAGAAGGTGCCGGTTACTTTGGTATACACCAGCCATTTGGAATCGGGCGACCAATCGCCGAACTGCTCGCGGAAAGCACCGGGTACATACAATTCATCTGCATCGATCTTCTGTTGGTTACCGGTGGCAACATCCAGCAAATAGAGATTCCTTCCATTGTCTGCAAAACAAATTTTCTTACTGTCGGGCGACCAGTGTATGTTGGCATAGAAGCCGGTCCTATTCAATTTCAGTACCCTGGCGGTTCCTGATCCATCCTGCGGTTTAATATGCAGTGTGTATTCACCGGAAGCATCTGAGAAATAAGCAATAGATTTCCCATCGGGCGACCAGGCAGGATATTTTTCATGTGCATTATCGGTTTGGGTAATGTTGCGCGCGTCTCCTTTCTCAGCGGGCACAGTCAGTATCTCACCCCTGAAATCAAAAACAGCCCTGTTACCCGAAGGGGAAATATCGGCGCTGCGTATATACCGGCCACCTTTTGCAAAACGCTGGCGCAATTCCAGCAGATCTGCTGCAATGCCTACGGTGATGTCTTTAGGTGCATTGGCAGCGAGATCGAAATGGTGCAGGTAACCGGCTTGTTCAAATACGATCTTTCCATTTCCGGCAGATGAATGTATAATAGGAAAATCTTTGTACGCAGTTAATTGTTTGATCTCTTTCGTAGCAATCGTGTAAGCGTACAAATTGAACTCCCCGTTGCGATCACTCAGGAAATAAATTTTATCTTCTATCCACATGGGCTCTGTATCGTTACAGCCCTCCTCGGGTTGCGGAATTTTAACGACAGACTTATTGCCAAAAGAAAAGATAGAAATAGTGGAAATGGTTCCTCCACGGTAATGTTTCCATTGACGAAATGCTTCATACAAGGGTGTATAAGCCATATACTTCCCATCAGGTGAATATGTAGCATGGTAAGCGTTGGGAATTTCCAGTTGTGTTGGGTAGCCACCTGTAACCGGGACTGTAAAGAGTTGGGCATATCGATTGGTGAATACGGAACGTCTTGAAATAAACAATACATTTTTTCCATCAGGCGTGAATCCCCTTACAATATCTATTCCTGGATGCCAGGTAAGGCGTTTGGGAACACCGCCTTCCACCGGAACCACATACACATCTGTATTACCATCGTATTGTGCGCTGAAAGCGATCAGCTTGCCATCGGGCGAGAACACCGGGTTAGACTCGATGCCTTCATCTACGGTAAGCCTTCTCGGTTGTGAACCATCGAGATTGGCCACCCAAAGATCTTCTGCATAAATAAAAGCGATGTGGTTGGCGCTGATCGCGGGCTGCGACAGCATGCGTGTGTTGTGCGTATCAATCGCAAATAATGAAACGGGTAATAATAACAGGCATGCCCAGAATGGAAATAATTGTTTAGTCAATTTCATATGTATTGATTAAGACAGGTAAAAACAGGAAGACAATTCATAAATATAAATATCCTCGGCGATATTGCAAAGATGCCGGTGGCTAATGATTTATAAATGAACAGGGGGATTGAAATTTCAATCCCCCTGTTCATTTACTCTCCTAATGAGTTAATGTTGTAACAATACCTGTATAGTTTCCTCTGAATATTCTTTCAGGTTTTTTTCTGTAACTATTTTCTTCGGGGTATCTGCCAGTTCCAGTAAACCAATAGCATTTTCATACGACTTGTATAAACGCTTGTCTTGTGGTTTTGAAATAATAAAATCAAACCGATAATTATGTTCTGTAGCGTGTCCTTTCAGAAGATTCAGGTAACTCAGATTAAGCAATGATTTATCCTGGATTGCTTTCTCCTCTGACAAGTCGAAGCTCAATGGTTTTACAAGATTGGTGGAACAATGATTTAAACAGTCATATCGACCATGCTCCCAGATATTAAATATGCATTAAATTCGTTTTATTACCTTTTGAAGTAGTATTTAATTCTTACAAAAGAATCGAGCTTCTATTGAGCCTCTTTCGTTTGTCCTGCAAAGAAACAGGTAATGTAAACCGTATCTCATTTATAGATATGCCACAGATAAGCTATGCATTATAACATATGTTATCCATAGCTTATCTATGGGATATCTATGGCTTATCCATGGGACATCCTAGGATGAAATACGAAGGAAATAAGGAGCACATTCGGGAAAGAGATAGTACATAAATACAGATTGAAGCCCGCCACCAATAACCCGGCAAACGTATTGTTGCAACTATTTTATTAAGCCTATCTTCAAAAAAACAACAGAATTCACACATTCCTTTGCTGCAAATTGTATTTGTAGTGAAGGAATTGTACGTATTTGTTGCTGCTTTATTTGTGTGGACTTTGCCGGTTGATGGTCAGTCTGTGCACGCCAATGCCGGCTCTGTTAAGATCAGCGGAAGAGTTGTTGACGCCCAGGGTAAGCAGGGCATTGAATATGTCACCATCAGCCTGGTCAATAACAGTACCCAAAAAACCATAGATGGTTGTGTGAGCGATCAGAAAGGGAACTTCCTTTTACCGAAAGTAAACAGGGGCACATACAAGATTGTTGTTCAATTCATCGGCTACCAGGATATTACGCAAGTGGTACAAGCCAACAACGACCTGCAATTGGGTGATATGGCCATGGTCAAGAAGTCCACTACATTGGGTGATGTTACCGTACAAAGCACCCGCCAGCTTATTGTAAACAAGATCGACAAACTAATATACAATGTAGAAAAAGACATCACCGCCCAGAGAGGTGTGGCCACCGACGCACTGAAAAAAATCCCCCAGGTAACTGTAGATGCCGATGGCAATGTAGAGTTACTGGGCAATCCCAGTATCCGCTTCCTGATTGATGGAAAACCTTCATCTATATTTGGCAACAGTGTTGCCGATGCACTTCAGTCCATTCCCAGCAGCCAGATACAAAGCATCGAAGTCATTACCAGCCCATCTGCCAAATATGAATCGGCAGGCACCGGCGGCATCATTAACATCATCCTGAAAAAAAGTAAAGTTGAGGGCATGAATGCCAGCATCAATCTTTCTGCAGGAACCCGACTTGAAAACGGCAGCCTCAATGCCAACTGGAAGAAACACAACATTGGCATCAATGCCTATTACAGTGGTAATGCACAATTGAACTCGCAAACACCTAATGGTATGGACCGCTATACCACTACTGCTTCCGGCAACAGAAGATTGCTGCAGCAAAGCGCCCCCGATTTCAGCCGGGATGGTTATAAAACAGGAATCGGGTTCAATTGGGATCTTTCGAAAAGAGATCAGATCGCCAGCGCTTTCGGATACAACCACTTCGGCAACAAAGGCGATGGTCTCATTAACCAGGCATCTATCACCTATGATCTTGCAGGAAATGAAATCTCCCGCATCAACAGCCTGCGTAATTTTGAAAATCATTTTTCTGTAAACGCTTTTGATAACAGCCTTTCTTACAGGCATAGATTCAAAAAAGAAAATCAGGAACTGGAAATCGCTTATGAAGGAAGTTATAGTGATAACAACACTTATTATAGGCAATCGCAGTTCTATCAGAAAAACGATACAGCTTTCGCAGGCTCACATAGTCTCAATCCAGGCAAAGAGAATGAAGTGGCTTTTTCGGTTAACTACACGCATCCATTAGGAGAAGATGCACAACTGGAAACCGGGTTCCGGACCAGTTTTGAATCGATCATCAGTAATGCCGATGTATATGTACTCAATGGCTACACCGGTCTGTATGCCAAGGATAATGTTCAGTCTTATACTTCCGATTTCCGCAGAACTGTTTATGCAGGGTATGCAGTGGCCAGTTTCCCGATGTTCCATAAATTCCTTCAAATAAAGGCGGGCACCCGTTTTGAATATACCGTGAACAGAGCCACTTATTCCAATTCAGGTGTAGCGACTATTCCTGATTATCACAATCTGGCTCCTTCCCTGATCATTTCACACTTACTGGGAAATAACCAGACCATCAAATTCGCTTATGCTTACCGCATCGAACGGCCGGATTACCGTGACCTAAATCCTTTCATGAACCTCAGCGATCCGCATAATATCACAACAGGGAATCCCAACCTGCAACCAGAGATCGGGCAGAATTTCCAACTGGGGTATAACAAATCATTCGACAACGGCACTAATATAGATATTGTATTGTACTGCCAACGCAATAGTCCCGATATCAAACCTTATATCACTTATTATCCTTCGTACAAGATCGGCGATTCTGTTTACAATGATGTTACCGTTACCACACGTGCCGATATCAGCGCCGAAGTGAGAACAGGTATCAACATAGCGCTTTCACTTCCGTTTGGTAAAAAATTGACTGTGCGACCCAACCTGATGTTGTTCAACCGTTACCTGAAGAACATCAATGCCGATCCGAAAACCCTGAACAGTTTCGGATTCAGAACCAATTTAAACGCCACTTATGTCATCAGCAACCAGTTAACGGCTGAGATTTTCGGCAATTATTATATGGGGATGAAATGGCAGGGTAAACAACCTTCCGCCTATTCATATACTGCGGCAGTCCGCAAGCAATTGTTCCACAATAAAGGAAGCGTAGGGATAGTGATCGTCAATGCTTTCAATCAATATATCCACCAGGTATATTATTCACTGGCGCCGAATCTCTTTACCAATAATTACCGCGATCTGCCCTACCGGTCTTTTGGCATCAGCTTCATGTACAAAATAGGTAAACTGAAATTCACCAAGACCAAAGAACAGGACAATTACCTGTATTCCGCACCTTCAGAAAATTAAACAGGATTATGCTTGCAGGCTCCTGCTGATGCTGTATTCTAATCCACGCAGTTCGGCCAGTCCACGCAAACGGCCAATGGCACTGTAACCCGGGTAGGTAGTTTTTTGGAGGTCATCGAGCATCTGGTGCCCGTGGTCGGGGCGCATGGGAATGCTGCATTGTTTTCTGCGCATCAGCAGCACGATCTCTTTTACGATCTCGTACATGTCTGCATCGCCTGCCAGGTGATCGGCTTCGTAGAAATTTCCTTTCTCGTCGCGCTTGGTATTGCGTAAATGGAGAAAATGTATGTGATCACCGAATTCTCGGATCATCGCAGCCAGGTCATTGTCGGCACGCGCGCCATACGATCCCGTACAGAAACAGAGTCCGTTCGCAGCTGAAGGTGCGGCCTGTAAAATTTCCCGCACATCCTGCGCGGTACTTACCACGCGGGGCAGGCCCAGGATCGGGTAAGGCGGATCATCGGGATGGATAGCCATCTGCAAGCCACATTCCCCGGCAATGGGAATAACCTCTTGCAGGAAGTAGAACAAATGCTGTTTCAGTTTTTTCGCATCGATGTGTTCATAAGTTTGCAGCGCAGCCAGTATCTGTTCTACCGTGAAACGGTCTTTACTGCCGGGCAATCCCAGCAAGACATTCGTGTACAGTCTTTCCTTATCTGCATCGCTCATAGTTTCAAATCGGGCTTTGGCTTCTTTGATCTGCGATGCGGTGTACTCTTTTTCGGCGCCAGGTCTTTTCAACAGGAAAAGATCGAAGGCCATGAAAGCCGCTTTTTCAAAATATAATGCTTTGCTTCCGTCCGGCATCCGGTAGTCCACATCGGTGCGCATCCAGTCCAGTATGGGCATGAAATTATAGGTCACCACTTTCAGTCCGCACAAAGCAATATTGCGCAGGCTCTGTTTGTAGTTTTCTATATGCAGGGCATAAATCCCAGATTGTTTTTTGATCTCTTCGCTCACCGGCAGGCTCTCGATCACCGTCCAGCTCATACCGGCGGCTTCTATCAGTGCTTTGCGTTGATTGATCTCTTCGATGCTCCAGATATCACCCACCGGTATATGATGCAGGGCCGTTACCACGCCGGTGCAGCCGGCCTGTCGGATATCCGAAAGACTTACGGGGTCATCCGGACCGAACCACCGCATTGTTTGTTCCATTTGCATTGTATCTCTTCTCTTTCTAAGATCTCATTAAATAAAACGGTTGATGAGGTTTTCTATCCACTCCTGTTTACCGCTGGTGATGGCCGGCTCTCCCTGCTCAATAGCATAGGCACGCAGGTCTTCCAGTGACAACTTACCTTCTTCGTATGCTTTTCCTTTGCCACTGTCGTAGCTGGCATAACGTGTTGCGCGGAATTTTTTATAATCTGATTGCCGGAGGATGGCATCTGCCACGAGCAGGGCCCTTGCAAAAGCATCCATGCCGCCTATATGTGCGTGGAACAGGTCTTCGGCGTCGGTAGAGTTACGACGAATCTTCGCATCGAAGTTGATACCGCCGCCTGCGAAGCCACCCGCTTCCAGTATAATAAGCATGGCTTCTGTAAGCTCGTTGATATTGTTGGGGAACTGGTCTGTATCCCATCCGTTCTGGTAATCGCCGCGGTTAGCATCCATGCTGCCCAGCAAGCCGGCATCGGCTGCTACCTGCAGTTCATGCGCGAAGGTGTGGCCGGCCAGGGTGGCATGGTTTACTTCGATATTCAGTTTGAAATCACCCAGCAGATCGTACTGGCGCAGGAATCCGATCACCGTTTCACAATCGTAATCGTATTGGTGCTTGGTGGGTTCGCAAGGTTTGGGTTCGATGAAGAAAGTACCCTTGAAGCCGTTCCTTCTTGCATAATCTTTTGCAGTATGCAGGAAACGCGCCAGGTGTTCTTTTTCCCTTTTCATGTTGGTGTTCAGCAGGCTCATATAGCCTTCGCGACCTCCCCAGAATACATAATTCTCGCCACCCAATTCAATGGTAGCATCGAGCGCCGCTTTTACTTGTGCAGCAGCATGCGACAGTACATGAAAATCGGGATTGGTGGCGGCGCCGTTCATATAGCGCCTGTTGGAGAAGAGGTTGGCAGTGCCCCACAGGAGTTTCACACCAGTAGCCGCTTGCTTTTGTTTGGCATAGGCTACCACCTGTTGCAGGCGTTTTTCATTGTCTGCTACATCGTTGGTGAAATCCACCACATCCACATCATGAAAGCAATAATAAGGTATACCCATCTTGGTGATGAATTCAAACGCCGCGTCCATTTTCTTTTTAGCTCTTGCTACGGCATCGGGTTCTTTATCCCAGGAAAACAAATGGGTAGGTTCTCCAAAAGGGTCAGCGCCGCTGCCACAGAATGAATGCCAGTAAGCACAAGCAAACCGCAAATGATCTTTCATCGTTTTACCGGCTACTATTTTATTTTCATCATACCAGCGAAATGCAAAAGGGTTATCGCTTCCGGTTCCTTCATATTTCACTTTGTCAATGCCTGCAAAAAACTCGTTCATGTTTATTAATTTTTTATTGATGATTGATATGATTGTTCAGGTGTTGTTTCCATACCTGGTAATAATCGTTGTACTGTTCTGCATCCGTTACTTCTATCCTTTTCACCGGTTTCATATAAGCCGATGCTTCGCCTGCGGTAAAAGCACCCACACCGATCCCCGCTCCCAGCGCCGATCCGCAACTGCCATCATTCTCATACAATTCAACCGGTATACCTGTGGTGTTTACAAAACTGGAAGCGAATACATCACTCAAAAACATATTAGCATGGCCAGCCCTAATCACAGTAGGCCGTATACTGTTCTCCTGCATGATCTCAAGTCCGTAACGGAAAGCATGCGCTACACCTTCCAGTCCCGCCCGGTATATATGCGCAGCCGTATGATTGTTGAAGTCAAGCCCAGCGAGTTGAGCGCCGATCATTTGGTTGTTGAGCATCCGCTCTGCGCCGTTACCAAAAGGCAGGAAAAAAAGCCCGTCGCTGCCGGCGGGAACTTCTTCGATGCCGCGGTTCAGATCGGCATAACTTGTTTTACCCGCACTCAATGAACGCACCCAACTACTGGTAATGCCCGCGCCATTGATGCAAAGCAACACACCAATCCGTTGCTGTTCGCTTGTGTGGTTAACGTGCGCAAAACTGTTGATGCGCGAGAGTGGATCTGCCGCCAGTTCATTGGTTACGCCGTAGATCACACCCGACGTGCCGGCATTGGCCGCTACCTCACCCGGCTCCATCACGTGCAGCGACAGTGCATTATTGGGTTGATCACCGGCCTTATAAGTAACAGGGATACCGGGTTTCAGCGAGAGCAACGATGCAGCTGCAGCCGTTACCCTTCCATGATCACTGAACACATTTTTTACTTCCGGAATGAATGCAGGATCGAACCCGAAATATTCCATCAGTGCAGTTGAAATACCATGTTCTTTGAAATTCCAGAACATGCCTTCAGATAAAGCCGCGGGTGTAGTGGTAAGAGTACCCGTCAGTTTCATAGCGATGAAATCTCCCGGCAGCATCACTTTATTGATCCGCTTGTACACTTGTGGTTCATGCTCTTTTACCCAGGCCAATTTGGAAGCTGTGAAATTACCGGGTGAGTTAAGCAGTGTAGAAAGGCAGTTGTTCTCACCCAGTGCTTTGAATGCCGCATCGCCGTATGGAACAGCGCGACTATCACACCAGATGATGCTGTTGCGGATGGATTGCTGCTCACTATCTACGAGTACCAGTCCGTGCATCTGGTAAGCGATGCCAATAGCTTCGATGCCTTCGGGATTGTATTTGCCCGAGGCATGCAGGCGCTGAATGGCCAACTGCGTATATTCCCACCATTGATCGGGCGGCTGCTCTGCCCATCCATGCTTCAATGAAATGATCTTCGCTTCCGTATCGGGGTAAGCGGCTGTTGCAATGCATTGGAAAGTCCGGGTATCCACTACCGAGACCTTGACTGAAGAAGTGCCTATATCTATTCCTAATAACATATTTCGTATGGCTGCCTGGTAAAGTTAGGCCGGCAAAATAACAAGTTTTTCAATTAATGCAACCGATTACATAAAATTTATCGCAAAAAAACTATTTTAGCCTTATAATTTATAATGAAAACGATTGTATGAATCCAGGTAAGGAAGTGACTATATATGATATAGCCAAAAAGCTGAACATTTCTCCTGCAACTGTCAGCCGGGGGCTGCAGGACAACCCCGCCATCAGCAAAAAAACCCGGAAGCGCATATTCGATATGGCCCATGAACTGGGTTACCGTACCAATCATTACGCCCGCAACCTGCGGCAGAGCCAGACCAATACCATCGGCGTGCTGGTGCATGAACTGAACAGTAATTTCATCACTTCCGTACTGGCAGGTATAGAAAAAGTAACTACCGAAGCCGGGTACGACCTCCTCATCGCCCACTCATCTGAAAGCGCCGTTAAAGAGGCCGCCAATGCCAGGAACCTTTTCCACAAAAGGGTAGACGGACTTATCGCATCTCTTGCATTCGATACCACTTCGCTCGATCATTTCAAACCCTTTAAAGAAAAAGGGGTTCCGCTGATCTTTTTTGACCGGGTGGAGCAGGATGGCGACAATACCGTTGTGATCATCGACAATGCCAAATGCGGTTATATTGCCACGCAGCATTTGATAGAGCAAGGCTGCAAGAAGATCGTTCACGTTACCGCCAGCCTGAAACGGAATGTGTATGCGCAGCGTTATAAAGGCTTCCGCGATGCGCTCCATGATCATGGATTGAAATTCGATGAATCGCAATTGATCGTGAACGATCTCAGTGAGAAAGCGGGCGTTGAAGCGGCGCTCAGGATGCTTAAGATGAAACCCATGGCCGACGGCATTTTTATTACCAATGATTTTGTATCGGCTGTCTGCATGCGCACACTCAAAGAAAACGGCTTACGCATTCCGCAAGACATTGCAGTAGTAGGTTTCAACAACGATGCCATCGGCAACCTCATTGAGCCGGCGCTCACCACCATCAACTACCCAGGTATCGATATGGGCGAGATCGCTGCGCGGAACCTCATCAATCATTTAAAAGGTATCAGCGACATACACCAAACCAATACCATCATTGTTCGTTCCGAATTGATCATCAGGAAATCATCTCTCCGTAAACCAGTATAAATATCATTTCACAGATGTCAACAGCACAACAAAACAAAATAGCCATTGTAACAGGCGGTGGGTCGGGCATTGGCCTGGCCATTGCGAACAAACTGGTCCGGCACCAGGTGCATACCATTATTGTAGGGCGTGACGAAGAAAAACTCGCTGCCGCCAAAGCGCAATTGGGCGGACTGTGCAGCACTTATTCCTGCGACCTCAGTGAGCTCTCTGCCATACCAAACCTTATAGCAAATATTATTGCCGCTTATGGCCGGATAGACATATTGGTGAACAATGCAGGCATCAACATGAAAAAAGAATTCACCGAAGTAAGCGATGAAGATTTCGAGCGGATCATTCGTACCAACCTCACCGCGGTATTTGCGCTTTCGCGTGAGGTGGTGAAGCAAATGCTGAACAATTCACATGGTGGCTCTATTGTGAACATCAGCTCCATGGCTTCTCAATATGGTATTCCCAAAGTGATCGCCTATACCGCATCCAAATCGGCCATCGAAGGCATGACAAGGGCTATGGCTACTGAACTGTCGCCCAAAGGCATCAGGGTGAATTGCGTGGCGCCCGGTTTTATTGCAACCGATATGTCGGCCAAAGCACTGAACAACGATCCTGAAAGAAAAGCGAAAGCACTGGGCCGTACCCCGATGGGTGTATTGGGGCAGCCCGCAGATATAGGCGATGCGGTAGCATTTCTTGCTTCTGATGCCGCACAATATATCACCGGCGTGGTATTGCCGGTAGACGGGGGCAATTCAATTGGGTTTTAAATCATACTGCAGATGAAAAAATTCATTCCCGCTCTTTTTCTATTGCTGTCTGCTGCTCCCTTGCCGGCACAGGTAGTGAGCAGCGCTGCCCAGCACCCCAATGATTTCGTTATTGTTTCTCATAACCAGCAAGCGGTTATTGCGGTAGACGCGTCAGACGATGCCCTGGTGTTAAAGGCCGCTACGTTGTTGCAGCAGGACATAGAAGCTGTTACCGGGAAAAAATTATCCATCGTTCACAATAACACGGGCGCAGCTCCTGTCATTATCATCGGCAGTTTGCAGCATTCTGCATTGGTGCAACAGTTGGTGAAGGAAAAGAAAATACAGGCCGATAGCCTGCAACAACAGTGGGAAGGTTATCGTGTACAAGTAGTAAATAACCGCACACTGGTGATCACGGGAAGCGATCGCAGGGGTACGGCTTATGGTGTATTGGAATTGTCGAAACAGATAGGTGTTTCTCCCTGGTACTGGTGGGCCGATGTGCCGGTGCAAAAAAAGGCAGCGCTTTTCTTTCCTGCGCACGCTTTACTGGCCGATGCACCCAAAGTAAAATATCGCGGCATTTTCATCAACGACGAAGCGCCGGCATTGAGTAGCTGGAGCAAAGAAAAATTCGGCGGCTTCAACCATCTTTTTTATGAAAAGGTTTTTGAACTCATCCTGCGCCTCAAAGGCAATTATATATGGCCTGCTATGTGGGGCAATGCTTTTTACGACGACGACAGCCTGAACATCCGCGCTGCTGAACAATACGGCATTGTGATTGGCACTACGCACCACGAACCGCTCATGCGTGCGCATGTGGAGTGGAGGCGTTATGGCAAAGGATTATGGAACTACGACAGCAATGCTACCGTGCTGACCGACTTCTGGAGAAAAGGCATGCAACGCGCTACCAATGAAAAGATCGTTAGCGTTGGCATGCGGGGCGATGGTGATATGCCCATGGCCCAGGGCACTGCCATCAGCCTGCTCGAAAGGATCGTGAGCGATCAGCGGAAGATCATTGCGGAAGTAACAGGCAAACCCCTATCGGCCACACCACAATTATGGGCTTTGTATAAAGAAGTGCAGGACTACTACGATAAAGGCATGCGCGTACCCGACGATATTACCCTGCTGCTCTGCGATGACAACTGGGGCAATATCCGCAAACTTCCCAGGCTTACAGATGCACCCCGTAGTGGCGGATATGGCATCTATTATCATTTCGATTATGTGGGTGATCCCAGGAATTACAAATGGATCAATACCAACAATATTGCAAGGGTATGGGAACAAATGCACCTGGCCTATGAATATGGCGTGAAGAATATTTGGGTGGTGAATGTGGGTGATATCAAGCCCATGGAATTTCCTATTTCGTTTTTTCTCGACTATGCCTGGAACCCGCATGCCTGGAATGAAGACAACCTGTCTTCTTATTATACTTCATGGTCTGCCGGGCAATTCGGACAACAGCAGGGAGTCGCCATCGGCAAACTCATCAATGCCTACAGCCGTTATGCCGCACGCATCAAACCTGAATTACTCGATGCCAGCACATACAGTCCCACGTATTATAACGAAGCCGACAGAATAACCAAAGTTTGGGATGAATTGCAACAACAGGCAGAAGCCATCGGCCGTCAATTGCCCGGCAGCTATAAAGATGCTTTCTTCCAATTAGTACTCCATCCCATCAAAGCTTATGGTAACCTGCAACATTTGTATACAGCCGTGGCTAAAAACAAATTCTATGCGGCGCAACAAGACACTGCTGCCAATCATTGGGCTGCCAAAGCAAAACAACTATACGAAAACGATTCACTTATTACACTGGAATACCATGCACTGCATAACCACAAGTGGAACCATATGATGGACCAGACCCATATCGGTTATACTTACTGGCAGCAGCCCAGGGTAAACAAAATACCGGCGCTGGCTTATGTAGCTGAGCAAGGCGCCCATCCCACAACACCAGTTGCTAAAGACCGGGTAGCGAGCACTCCAAACAGCCATGTGCCCAACCTGTTCTACGAAAAGAACGGTTATGTTTCCATAGAAGCAGCTCACTGGACCAGTGCGCATAACCATTCATCCGTTCAATGGAAAGTGATACCGGATATCGGCCGGAGCGGATCGGGCATCGGTACTTTCCCTGTAACGGTTGCTGTTCCTTTTACCAATACTAGTCCGCACGTAGATTATACATTTTACACTTACAGCAACGGCCCCTGCAAACTGCACCTGTATTTTTCTCCTACGCTGAATTTCCATAACGATGAAGGGTTGCAGTTCGCGGTATCGGTTGACCAGCAACCTCCCGTAGTAGTATCGTTGAACAAAGACGACAGCGATGTGCGCACCTGGTCGAAATGGGTGGCCAACAACACCATTGAAAAAATAGTGGAACAGCAGTTGAACAATCCTGGCAGGCATACGCTTCAATACTGGATGATCTCCCCTGCTGTGGTACTGCAAAAAATAGTGATCGATTGCGGCGGCATGGAACAGAGTTATCTCGGTCCGCCTGAAACAAAAAAATAAATACGAACGATGCCTGCGAAATCACTTGCCTGCCCGGCAATACTCTTCCTGTTGAGCGCTGCAATTACTCAAATCAATGCACAGGTAACACTGCCTGCCCTGCTGAGAGACAGTATGGTACTTCAACGCGACCAGCCCATTCATATTTGGGGATGGGCTTCCCCCGGCGAAAAAATTACGTTGCGTTTCAACAACAATCATGTCAATACCGTTGCCTCTTCAGTTGGCAAATGGTCTGTCAACCTGCCGGCAACCAAAGCAGGCGGTCCGTATACCTTGCAAATCGATGCCAGCAACCATCTCTTACTAAAAGACATCCTCGTAGGTGATGTATGGATTTGCTCCGGACAATCTAATATGGTATTACCCATGGAAAGGGTGAAATACAGATATGTCGATGAAATCAAACAGGTGCACAATAGTTCCATCCGGCAATTCTTTGTACCTACGCTTCCCGAATTGCAATCGCCCAGAGAAAACCTGCCACCTGGTCACTGGAAGGCTGCAGCCGGTGCAGACCTGCTCAGCTTTTCTGCTGTAGCTTATTTTTTTGCGAAAGAAATTTACGAACACCAGCATATACCCATCGGATTGATCAATGCCAGTGTGGGCGGCGCTCCTGCCGAAGCATTCATCAGTGAGGAAGGATTGCAGCCTTTCAGTCATTTGTTGCACACCGTGCAACAGAACAAAGACACTGCTTTCATCAATACACATTTGCGCGCAGTAGCGGCTTATGAACAACGCAGACCTAAACCGAGCGACAAAGGATTGAGTGATGCCGTTAAATGGTATGACCCCGCTTATATTCCCAAGGGATGGCATACCATTACCATTCCCGGCTACTGGGAAGACCAGGGCGTAAGAGAGTTGGATGGCATCGTGTGGTATCGCAAAGAGATCAATGTACCTGCATCCATGACCGGTATGCCGGCCAGGATCAGTATGGGGCGTGTGGTGGACGCCGATTTCATGTACGTGAACGGACAATTGGTTGGCAATACCACTTATCAATATCCACCGCGGAATTATGATTTGCCGGCGGGATTGTTGAAGCCCGGCAAAAACCTGATCATGATCCGGGTTATCAACTACAATGGCAAAGGTGGTTTTGTACCCGACAAGCATTATTTCCTGCAAGCAGGCGAACAGCAACTGGATCTCGCCGGTGAATGGTTGTACAAAGTAGGTGATGCGTTCTTGCCGCAAAAAGATGCAGTTGTACCCATGACCATGCAATACCAGCCCACTGCTTTATACAACGGCATGATAGCACCACTCGTTGGTTATACCATCAAAGGTTTTCTCTGGTACCAGGGAGAAGCCAACGCTTTTCGTCCTGCAGAGTATGCCAGCTTATTACCGGCCATGATCCACGACTGGCGAAGCAGGTGGAGGCAAGGCGAACTGCCTTTCATCTATGCACAGCTTCCCAATTTCATGGACGTATCTTATCTTCCTTCCGAAAGCCAGTGGGCCACATTGCGTGAATCGCAATTGAAAACGCTGTCAGTACCGCATACCGGCATGGCAGTGACCATTGACCTGGGTGAATGGAACGATATTCACCCATTGAACAAATCAGAGGCAGGCAGACGACTGGCCCTTGTTGCGCGCCACGATGTATATGGCGAAAACAAACTTGTGTATAGCGGCCCGCTGTATGCATCGGACAGTATCAACGGCAACAGGATCATCATTCGTTTTCATCATACCGGCAGTGGTCTCACTACCAACGACAGTGAAGCGCCCCATCATTTTGCTGTTGCCGGCGCCGATAAAAAATTCGTGTGGGCTCAGGCACGCATAGAAGGTAACACTGTAATCGTGTGGAACAATGCCATCTCGCAACCTTTGTATGTACGTTATGCATGGGCCGATAACCCCGATGGGGCCAACTTATACAACAAAGAGGGATTGCCCGCATCCCCTTTCCGTACCGATATTATTCAATCAATACCTCCAACCCCAAAAAACGTATTGGGAAACCGTTAATTTTTAAACCTCATCAACGATGAAGCATCACATCAATTACTCATTTAAAAGCCTGCTATCAGGTTTATTTTTCCTGTTTGCGTCTCTTGCCTGCGCTCAGGATCATTATCCCTTTCAAAATCCATCGCTCAGTTTTGAACAACGTGTGAACGACCTGGTATCACGCCTTACCCTGGAAGAAAAAGTGGCGCAGATGCAGAACACCACACCCGGTATTGCGCGGCTGGGTATTCCTGCCTATGATTGGTGGAATGAAGTATTACATGGTGTGGCGAGAACACCTTATAAAGTAACGGTGTACCCGCAGGCGATTGCTATGGCAGCTACATTTGATACCGGTTCCATCAAACAAATGGCGGAGTATGCTGCTATGGAAGGAAGGGCCATTTACAATCAATCCATAAAAGATGGCAAGCAGGGCAAACGTTATACGGGGCTTACTTACTGGACACCCAACATCAATATATTCCGCGATCCGCGATGGGGTCGTGGACAGGAGACCTATGGTGAAGATCCTTTTCTCACCGCAACGATGGGTAAAGCTTTTGTGCAGGGCTTGCAAGGTCATGACGCCAAATACTTGCTGGCCGCCGCCTGTGCCAAGCACTATGCAGTGCACAGCGGTCCGGAACCCAGCAGGCATTCTTTTGATGTGTCTCCTTCTGATTATGATCTCTGGAACACTTACCTGCCTGCTTTCAAAACATTAGTGGTTGACGCGAAAGTAGCAGGCGTGATGTGTGCATACAATGCTTTCAGAACACAGCCTTGCTGCGGCAGCGACCCGTTGATGACGGATATCCTGCGCAACCGCTGGCAGTTCACCGGCTACGTAACTTCCGACTGCGGCGCCATCGACGATTTCTTCAACTATCACAAAACACATCCCAATGCCGAAAGCGCAGCAGCTGATGCATTGCTGCACGGAACCGATGTAGATTGTGGCAATGTAGCTTACAAAAAACTGTTGCAGGCAGTAAAAGACAAACTGATCACCGAACAACAAATCGATGTTTCTTTGAAGCGTTTGTTCATGATCCGTTTCAGATTGGGTTTCTTCGACCCCGCGGCTTCTGTTCCTTATGGCAATGTACCGGAGTCGGAACTGGAAAGCCCGGCGCACATAGCGCATTCATTGAAAATGGCGCGGCAGTCCATCGTGTTGCTGAAGAACGATCAACATACTTTGCCGCTCAGCAAGCACATTCATAAAATTGCAGTGCTGGGTCCCAATGCCGATAATGCCAATGCGCTATTGGGTAATTATAACGGCACGCCTTCCGAGATCATCACCGTATTACACGGCATCAAAAACAAATTACCCAATGCCGAAGTGGTGTATGAGAAAGCCGTCAATCATACCGACGATTCCCTGCAAGTAGAAGAAGGTGGTAAAACGCGCCTGGTGAAGACAGATATTGCAGCCCTGACTGATAAAGTAAAAGATGCGGATGTGATCGTTTTTGTCGGCGGCATCTCCCCGCAGTTGGAAGGAGAAGAGATGCGCGTGAACCATCCGGGTTTCAACGGTGGCGACCGTACCTCTATTTTATTACCGGCTGTACAAACCAATTTAATGAAAGCATTGAAAGCCACCGGCAAGCCTGTTGTTTTTGTGATGATGACCGGCAGTGCCATTGCCACCCCTTGGGAATCTGAAAACATCCCCGCCATTGTCAACGCATGGTATGGCGGACAATCGGCCGGCACCGCTGTTGCCGATGTGTTGTTTGGCGATTACAATCCATCCGGCAGGTTACCCGTTACCTTCTATAAGAGCGATAGCGACCTGCCTTCTTTCGATGATTATGCCATGACCAATCGCACTTACCGTTATTTTACCGGTAAACCTTTGTATGCATTCGGCTATGGTTTGAGTTATACCAATTTCCAGTATAGTAACCTTCAGATCATTACTTCCAAAGGCAACAAAACAGTTACTGTACATGCTACGGTGAAGAATACAGGAAGCAGAAGCGGAGAAGAAGTGGTTGAACTCTATGTATCCCACCATGCTGCACAACAAGATGCGATCCGCTCGCTAAAAGGGTTCCGCAGGGTTTCATTGAAAGCAGGCGAAAGCACTACTATTAGCTTCAAGCTCGGTACAGAAGAATTGTCTACCCGTGATAACAATGGCGCCTACCTTCCGTTCAAAGGCAATACACTGATCTCTGTTGGTGGTTGCCAACCCAGCGAGAGCAGTATCAAAAACAAGCAAACGATACAAGCTTCTATCAATCTGTAATCGAAACGTCATCCCGAGCGTAGCCGAGGGATCTCACTGAACATTCAAGCAGATCCCTCGACTCGCTTCGCTCGCTCGGGATGACGTTCTTCGTACAATACCTTAATTTACTACAGTTTTAAAAATGCGCCTGCATTGGTTAATGCCTTCACCATGTGTTTGGCGGTATCGCTTCGGTTCCAGTCGCGCTGCAATTCACAGGCCAGTTGTGCTATGCTGGTGAGCTGCGCTCCCGCTTGCTCTACCCTTCTGAGCGCTGTTTCATGTGCTATAAGCGAAGTACCTCCCACAGCATCTACAATCGGATATACTTCATACCCTTCTTTCAATGCGTCTAAAGTGGGGAAGCTCAGACAGGCTTCTGTCCAGAGCGCTGTCATCAACAATTTCTTTCTGCCTGTTTTCTTCACTGCTTCATTGAACGCTGCGTCTTCCCATGCATTGATAGTAGTTCTGTCATAAGAAGGCATACCCTGTAACACATTCAACAACGATGGGATGGTTTCTTTATTGATACCTGTTGCCACATTCACGGTGCTGAGTACAACCGGTATATTAAAAGAACGGATCAATTCCGTTACATTCACAATATTGGCTACCAGTTGGCTCCTTGGCATAGAGTTAATGGAATTCACCTGCACGGGCTGGTAATCTATGATCAGCAGAGCGGCATTCTGCGGAGTGATGAGATGATCCTGTACCGGATCGCGCATAGGATAACTGCTCATATCAGATAATTTTTAAGGTTCGATAAAATTGAAGAATCCTTCAGAAATGTACAAAAAAACTTCCTGTATATTTAGGGCATCTAGCGTACTAAATCATTTCATATGAAACCGTATTCCCGCAGGAATTTTCTGAAGACCGGTCTTGCCGTCCTGCCCGTTCCTTTTGCCGCTACTGCATTTGGAAACACAATAAAAAAACACAAGCCTTTGCTGGCTTTCTCTACATTGGGTTGTCCCGACTGGACCTACTCCCAGATACTGGACTTCGCACAACAAAACGGTTACAATGGAATCGAGATCAGGGGAATCCAACGACAGATCGATCTGGGAAAATGCCCCGAGTTCAGTACACCTGGAAAAATTGCGGCCAGTCTGCAACAGGCAACCGATAAAGGATTGCGGTTTGTTGACCTTGGCTCTTCTGCCGAATTACACCATGCTAATGCTGAGGCAAGGCAAAAAAACATAGCTGCTGCCAAACAGTTCATCGACCTGGCGCAGCAATTGAATTGCCCTTATGTACGCGTATTCCCTAACAGCCTGCCCAAAGACGACCAGCGCAAAGCAACCATCGACAGAATCATCAGCGGATTACTGGAACTGGGTAATTATGCGCAGGGCAAAAACGTTAAAGTGTTGCTCGAATCGCATGGCGATGCGGTGAAGACCGATGAGCTGAAAATGATCATGGATGCATCGAAACATCCGCATGTGGGCATGGTATGGGATGTGGCCAATATGTGGACGAAAGAAAAAGAATCACCCGCATCTGTCTATGCCCAATTGAAAGATTATATTTTCCATACCCACCTCAAAGACTTTAAGTATGTCAATGGCAAAGAGCATTATGTATTGCTGGGCCAGGGAGAAGTACCCATTTTCGAAGCCATCGATGCTTTATACAAAGGCGGTTACAAAGGTTATTACAGTTTTGAATGGGAAAAACTCTGGCATCCGGATATCGATGCTCCGGAAGTAGCCCTGGCAGATTTTCCCAAAGCCATACAAAAACATTTTCAATAGTATCCGATAAAATAAGCCGCATAGCCGTGTTACAGCTATGCGGCTTATCAACAGGTTTGATAACTAATTCTCAGGATTCAGTACTACGTGAATATAATTCTTCATGTTTAAATATTTCTTTGCCCCTTCTTTCAAGTCAGCCGAAGTAACGGCATCTACTTTTGTTTTGTATTGCAGTATCCAGGCCGGATCGTCCTGCTCTATCCAGGAGCGGCTAAGATGAAGTAGCCACCAATTGTTACTGGTTGTGATTTGATCGTCGTATTGCTTTTTCAATGTTTCTTTTACTTTATTCAGGTCCTTCTCTTCTATCCCCTTATCCTGCGCATCTTTTATGATATCAAAAAGCGCGGCAGTAAGCTTTGTAACATTTTCAGGTCCGCATGGAAAACTTGTCTCAACCCTGTAGTGGTTATAAGGGCGATTGATCAATGATCCGGACATAGTTCCATAATAGACCCCACTCATGTCTTCCCGTAACTTTTCAATGATTTTGATGTTCAGCGCCTCTGTAAGCATCCGCAACTTCAACGCTTCGTCTTTGCTGTATTTCCCTTCTCCCGTAAAAATCACATTGACCTGGCTTTTCTTGGCAGTTCCGCGCTTCACTGTTGTATTGATAATACCTTTTACCGGGCGTAATCCCACATCTTTAAAACTGTTTGTCATGGGGCTGGCAGGCAGGCTCGCGAGGTACGTTTCTAGCAGGGGTTTGAGTTTATCCATATCAATATTACCCACGAACGTAAAGTGCATGCCATAACCGTTACTGAATATGTTTTTATAGATATCCATCATCCGGTCCAGGCTGATATTATCAAAATCTGCCGGGGTGGGAAACTTCGGCGCCCAGGGATTGCCTGCATAAGTGATTTTGTTGATGGTATCTGCATAATACAGGTTCGGATTAGCAAGCATATTGGCCATCATACTTTTCTGTGAGGTTACAAACGATTTAAAAACAGCCGTATCCTTACGGGGCGACGTAAAATACAGGTGCACCAGTTGAAAAAATAATTCAAGCTCTTTTGCATTGCAGGTTCCTTCTATTCCTTCATCATCTTCATTCAGGTAAGGAGTTACATTCAGTGTTCTACCTGCCAGGAGTTTACGTAAATCAATGGCCGAAATATCCTTTACTCCCATCAATCGTATAATGGATGAAAAGTTCGAAGTTGTTTGTTTATCGGCAAGGCTGTATTTATGACTGCCACCCCAACGCCAGCCATCCATATGTATTTCATCGTTTTTGAATTCAGTGGGTTTCAGTGTAACGGTAATGCCGTTACTAAGTGTCAGGTCGGTAGTGCCCAATGCTGTATTAGTGGTGGTGTTCGTGATGCGGCCGGGTGTGGGCAGCTTGTCAAACAGTTTTTTAACGACCGCTTTTTCTTCATAGGCTTTCACAGGCAGTTTATGGGCAGCCAGGGTCCATTCAACCAGCTGCGGGTCATCCGGTAATGCAGGTTTGCTTTTTTCATTGGCCATCAATAAAGCAAATTTTCCCTGCGATGATTCTGTTTTACCGGCCAGTGCATTCACTTCTTCCAGTTTAATACCGGCAAGCGTCTTTTTCAGGAACGCGTAACGGTTAACAGAACCAACGATGGGAGCACCACTTAGAAAATGAGCAACATATTCCAGTACCAACCTGCCCGATTCCATCTTATCGCTGTTATTAAATGCCTGCTCTGCCTGGGCCAGCAGGTTCTTTTTGGCACGTTCCAATTCTGTTGCCAGGAATCCAAATTTCTTTACCGATTCGGTAGTAGTGATGAGTGCGTCCAACGCTCCTTTGGCTGGCTTATCACCCAGCATGGCAAAAGAGACAAAACTGCGGTAGCCTCTTATCAATCCATAGAACATAGTGGCACCTAATATAAATGGGGCATCTGGCTGCTGCGACAGTTCCGATAAACGCTGGTTCACCAATGCATTGAATAATCCTTCTGTAACAGATTTCCTGTAATCGCCCCAGGTAGTAATGGGCTCTGCTTTTTCAATATAATTGTACACTTGCAGTATATTGGCGGTTTGTTCTTTATCTGTAAGCACCATAGCAGTATTATTCACACGGTCGGCTATTGGAATAATAGATGGCCGCTGTAATTCTCCAGGCGGGTTTTGCAGTTGATCAAAATGGGCATGTATTTGTTGTTCGGCAAGCGCCGGGTCAATATCACCTACCACCACTACAGCCATCAGGTCGGGTCTGTACCATGTTTTATAAAATCTCTCCAGTGCTTCTGGTTTAAAATGCTGGATAATGCTATCTTTTCCTATAGGCAGCCGCTCTGAATAAAGTGATCCGTTAAACAAGACAGGGAAATATTTTTTCCCCATACGCTCAGTGGCTCCTTTGCGCATGCGGGACTCTTCCAGTACCACTCCTCTCTCCTTGTTGATCTCAGCAGTATCCAATGAAGCATGGGCAGCCCAGTCTTCCAGTATGGTGAACCCTTTCTCTATTTTTACCGGGTCGTCTGTAGGGATAGGCAATATGTACACCGTTTCATCAAAACTGGTGTACGCATTCAAATCGGCGCCAAATTGAACACCGATTGACTGCAGATAACTGACAAGCTCATTCTTGGGAAAGTGAGCAGAACCATTGAAATTCATATGTTCCATCATGTGAGCCAGCCCCAGTTGGTCTGCATCTTCCAGTACAGAGCCTGCATTCACTACCAGACGCAACTGTACTTTCTTTTCTGGTTTTGCATTCTTCCGGATATAATAGGTAAGTCCATTGGACAGCTTACCTATTTTCACTTCCGGATCAACCGGGAGTTTGGTTGACGGATCGAATTGGCCGTAAGAAGCAGCAGTTCCAAGTAAACAGCATAATGCTGTTAAACAACGGGCTAGTGATACGAGTTTTCGTTTCATATTCAGGTTTGGTTTTTTCAAAACAAAACACCTAGCACAACCTTTGCTATTAACAATACAGGTTGCCTTTCCCTTGTAAAAGATTACAATGGGCCGTTGACTATTGGGGGATTTGGGGGGAGATGGTATTCAAGATACGAAACAATTTCAATCAATGCCCTACTTTAATGTAACCCCATCCATCCCGTTGTTTTGAGATGATCTCATAGATACCGTCGGGCACGATTTCCACGCCGGGCACTAATTGATCTTTGGTGAGGTTATTCCTTTTCAGGGTCATGGCGCAGACTTTGAAGCTTGCTTTGTTATCGGCGATGAGTTGCTGTACAGCGGCCTGCTGCGAAGAGCGGCCCTTCACTACCAGGTCGAGCCCCTGGCCATACACCACAACTTCCAATTTCGCTTCCGGTGAAGCGCCTTTGATGAGCCCAATTTCGCGGGTAACAGCCTGCTGGTTGACGGTATCCTTGCTGGACATATCGAATACCACTTTGTAATTTTTTTCCTGTGCATGAACAGACACAATGATTACCAGGGTAAAGAGGTACAAAATGCTTTTTTTCATAGAACAAGATTTAAGTCATACATAGTATTGATAACAATCAGTTTAAAAATACTCATATTTCGACGGGATTCATACTACCTTTGTCTCGAAATTTATACAGCTTACTATTCAATGTTTAAACAATTCACGGCAACGGTATTTCTGATTGCGTTTTCTGCGCAGATATTCAGCAAAGCTGTGATTGTTGTCAACTTCTATGCTAACCAAGCATACATTGCTAAAACCCTCTGTATCAACAAGGCCAACCCCAAAATGCATTGTTGCGGCAGATGCCAGCTTTCCAAAAGACTGAAACAGGAAGACAACAAGGACAGTCAGGACCCTAACCGGAAAATGGAAAAGGGTAACGAAGTGATCTCTTCCAAATCCTTTTTCGCCAGTTATCAGTTTCACAATACGCCTGGAGACCACGCGTACTTCCCCATCTTCCAGGCAGGCAAGTCGGTCGATCGGTCACTGGCTGTCTTTCACCCCCCTACCGTGTAATCTTCCTTTCTCCATTGACCATGGATTAACTACTTCTCACTCGTATTATGCCGACTAAAATAGCCGGATGATACTTCATTTACCCAATTCATCAACCTACATGAAAAAGATATTGATCGTTATTATTTTTTTATCAGCCAGCCTGTACAGTTTCGCTTGTGATATCTGCGGGTGTGGAGGCGGTAATTTCTATATGGGCCTGTTGCCTCATTTCAAAAGTAAATTCATCGGTCTCCGTTACCATTATATGAATTACAATACACAGCTCGCAGCAGACTCTTCGCAGTTCAGCAAAAATTTTTACAACACCATTGAAGTCTGGGGCGGTTTGAATGCAGGCAGGCACTGGCAATTACTGGGCTTTATACCTTATCACCTCAACAAGCAGATTGATGACGACGGCATTAGTCATCGAAACGGCGTGGGCGATATTACCCTGCTTGCCAATTATCAGGTGTTTCACAAAATGACCAGGGGAAACAGGATGGGCACGGAGCAACAACTGTGGATCGGCGGTGGCGTAAAGCTGCCCACCGGCGCTTTCGGTGTGAATGTCAAAGACCCCAACCTTACTGTAAGAGATGTGAATGCGCAATTGGGAACCGGCAGTATCGATTTCCTTTTCAATGCCATTTATAACGTGCGTGTTGGCAACTGGGGTGTGAATACTACCGCCAGTTACAAACTCAATACGGCTAAAGACGCTTATCGTTTCGGAGATAAACTGACCGCCAACAGCATTGCTTTTTACAGTATTCCTGTTGGTAAAGAAATCAACCTGCTGCCCAATATCGGGGCCATGTATGAGTATACGGCAGGCAATGTGCTCCATCACCAACCGGTAGATGCAACAGGAGGATATATCGCCACCGCTTCTGCCGGTGTGGAAATAAACCTGCAACGTTTTACAGTTGGTTTGAATGCACAGGCGCCTTTCAGTCAGCACTATGCCGATGGTCAAACCAGGTTAAACTGGAGAGGCAATTTGCATATATCAATTACACTGTAACGATCATCATGTAACAGCTAAAAGTAAAGCACTCAGCATCTATGGGTGCTTTGCTTTTATATACGGGTTATCACAAAAGGTATTAACACTTCATTTGCCGGGATTAACTTCATATTAACCTTAAATAAAATATTTTTAGGGTACTTATCTAAGCTTTATGAAACATTATTTACGCTTATTGACACTATTATTATTATGGTGTCCGCTCCTCATACAAGCCCAGAAAAATGAGACTCAACCTAAAACAGACAGTACCATCAAAAGGGTCCTCGCCCACACTGGAGGGCGATACCCCAGTATTGTTTTCACGTTAAACAATGAAGTCCTTACAGGCAAACAATTGGATTCTATTCTGAAAACTCATCCAGCATCTGCTGAGGAAATGAAAAAATTCCGTGGACAAAACCTTGCTACCTGGATCACGTTGCCTATTGCTCTTACTGCTCTTGGGGTAGCAGCTGTTCAAGTTAATCAGCAAAAAAAAGCTCCGGGTACTCCTTTCGATAAAGCCCCTTTTGCTTTCTCCATCTGTTTTGGAGCTGAAATTACCGGTATCATCCTGGGGATTACGAATAACCATAGAAGAAAGGCCCTCGAAGCTTACAACAGGGCAGTCATGTAAGCCCGGCTGTGGTAAAACGAGGTTAGCGAAGTATGAAAGGATTTTACTATTTTTAAGTAATCCTTATCTAAACTCTACGCTATGATGACCTCTGCTGCTTTCCGCCGTTTAGGCGTTACCCTTTTTTGTGGATTTCTCTCGATTGCTGTTTTTGCTCAAAATACTACTGTCACCGGTAAGGTTTCCGGCGATGGTACTCCTTTATCGGGCGCTACCGTAAGCGCCGGTACCAAAAGCACCTTGGCCGATGCCAATGGTGTTTTTACGCTGAGCCTGAAACCGGGTACTTATACCATCCGTGTTTCTTATGTAGGCTATAAGCCTGTCACCAGGAACATCACGGTTCAGTCCGGACAATCCTCATCACTCGACTTTTCCCTTGAGCGCGGCGAAGCCACCAACCTCAATGAAGTAGTGGTACTGGGCTCGCGTTCGCGCCTTCCGCGAAGCAATACCGCTACGCCGGTGCCGGTAGATGTGTTTTCTGTAACGGAACTCACTGCAACCGGACAGGTAGAACCTACACAAATGCTCAACCTGGTGGCGCCTTCTTTCAATTCATCGCGACAAACCATTTCCGATGGTACCGATCATATCGATCCGGCTACGCTTCGCGGATTGGGTCCCGACCAGGTACTGGTGCTGATGAATGGCAAACGAAGGCACAACTCTGCACTCATCAATATCAACGGAACCATTGGCCGCGGATCGGTGGGTACCGACATGAACTCTTTGCCCACTTCAGCCATCGACCGTATTGAAGTATTGCGTGATGGCGCCGCCTCGCAGTATGGTTCCGATGCCATTGCAGGTGTAGTGAATGTGGTATTGAGAAGATCGAAAGGCACTACCGTTACTTCACAGATTGGCCAACAATACCAGGGCGATGGTAAAGTGGCCCAGTTGGGTATCTACCACGGTTTTGATATTAAAAACGGTTACCTGGGTATTGCTGCCGACCTGCGATACAGGGGCGCTACCAACCGGGCGGGTTACTATACCGGACCCGTATATACAAACTGGAACGTAGGCAGGAACAGCGGCGAGTCCGATGCCGCTTATATAGCACGCCGCACTGCTTTGTATAGCCAGGATCAGGCTTCAATAAGCCAATACGGATTCGACAGGAACAATAATATGGCCATCGGTAACTCACTGTTGCGCAACGCCCAGTTGATGGTCAACGGCGGGTTCTATATCAATAAGCAAACAGAATTTTATTACAGCGCGGGCGCCAGCTACCGCAAAGGAGAAGCTGCCGGTTTTTACCGTTATCCTTTCCAGAAATCACAGGTTATTCCTGAATTATATCCCAACGGTTTCCTGCCGCAGATACTTTCAGAGATATGGGATAAGTCGGTGATGGCAGGTATCAAATTCAATACCAACGATTGGGCATGGGATATCAGCAACACATACGGCGGCAACTCTTTCCGTTTCGATGTAGCTAATTCAAACAATGCCACACAATATGCCATGACCACCAGCGCTCCCACCAAATTCTATGCGGGTAAGCTGGGCTTTAACCAGAATACATTCAATGTAGATATAACGAAAGACCTGGGCGCCATCATGGGTATGGAACGTGCCAACTTAGGTTTGGGTGCTGAATGGCGTACCGATTTTTATAAGATCACTGCGGGTGAAGAGGCTTCCTGGAAAAACTATGATCCATCTTCCGGTAAAGCCGGCGGCGCGCAGGTATTCCCCGGTTACCAGCCTGCCAATGAAGTAAATGCTACCAGGACTGTTCTCGGCGCCTATGCCGATTTTGAAGCAGATATTACCCATAAATGGCTGGCAGACGTAGCTGCAAGGTTAGAGAACTACAGCGATTACGGTACCAATATTGCCGCTAAGCTGGCCATGCGTTATAAACTCAGTGATGTGGTAAGTCTACGCGGAGCCATCAGTAATGGCTTCAGGGCTCCTTCCATACACCAGCGTTATTTCAGCGCCGTGTCTACTTTATTTGTGAACGTTGGGGGCACACTTACCCCCAGACAAGTGGGTACTTTCCGCAACAACAGCGATGTGGCACAGGCGTTCGGTATTCCTTCCCTCGATGCAGAGAAATCGATCAACGGAAGCCTGGGTGTTACACTCAAACCGGCGAATAATTTCTCTGTTACCATAGATGGATATTATATCCGCATCGATAACCGCATTGTGTATACCAGTCAGTTTACCCGCAGCAACCCTGTGGTGAATACTATTCTCACTCCCTACCCCGATGTGAACGCTGCACAATTCTTTACCAATGCAGTGAACACAGAAACCAGGGGTATTGATGCGGTATTGTCGTACAGACCACGGATGCGAAAAGGCTCTTCACTGGAACTTTCACTGGCGGGTAATTACAACCGCACATTGGTAGTAGGCCCCATCAAAGGCACCGATAAAATCCCCGCAGACCAGTTTGGCAATGTGCTGTTCAGCCGCCAGGAAAAATCAAGACTGGAAGAGTCACAACCCCGCAGCAAAGTGAGCATCTCCGGCAATTACAAAGCAGGCAAATTCGGCACCATGATACGCTTCACCCGCTATGGCGAAGTATATACCAGAGATGCAGCCGACCCCGGACTGGATGAATCATTCGGCGCCAAGATCGTATCGGACCTGAGTGTATCGTATAAAGTGGCCAAATCATTAACAGCTACACTTGGCGCGAACAACGTGCTCGACACCTATCCCGATAAATTGCAAGTAGTAAATATGCCGGTTCCAGGAAGCGCTGGGCCATTCCTCGATAACAGCAGTTTCGGCAGGTTTGTGTACAGCCGTAATGCTACCCAGTTTGGTTTCAATGGCGGATATTATTACCTGAATCTGACCCTTAGTTTTTAGCAGAACAAAATAGAGCTCATTATATAATCAAATGTGGCTCAAAAAAGCACTTTTTTGAGCCACATTTATTAGTTCCCTGAGCTTTATTTAATAGAAGCCATGTCAATCACAAAACGATAACGTACATCGCCTTTGAGCAGTCGCTCATACGCTTCGTTGAGCTGTTGTATGTTGATCAGTTCTATATCTGCAGTGATATTGTGTTTGGAACAGAAATCAAGCATCTCCTGTGTTTCTTTGATACCTCCGATGAGTGAGCCTGCCAGGCTTCTCCTGTGCAGCACCACATTGAACGGCAATATCGGGAGCGGCTGTTCGGGTAATCCTACCAGCACCATAGTGCCATCCAGTTTCAGCAAGGGCAGGTATGCATTGATGTCGTGCAAAGCAGATACGGCATCCAGTATAAAGTGAAAAGTTTTCACATGCTTATTCATCTGCTCTTTGTCATTCGATAATACTACTTCATCTGCACCCAATCGCTTCGCATCTGCAGCTTTACCGGCCGATGTAGTGAACACCACAACTTCAGCACCCATGGCTTTAGCTATTTTGATGCCCACGTGTCCGAGGCCGCCTACTCCTATCACGCCTACTTTCTTGCCTGGACCAACTTTCCAGTGGTTCAATGGCGAATAAGTAGTGATACCGGCACAGAGCAAAGGCGCAGTAGCCGCCAGGTTGAGGTTTTCGGGTACACGCAATACAAAATGTTCGTCTACTACGATGCTCTCTGAATAGCCGCCATAAGTAGTGTTACCAAGGTGTTTATCGGGCCCGTTATACGTTCCTACCAGACCCGCATCGCAATACTGTTCGAGGCCCTCCTTACATTGTTCACATTCACCGCAGGAATCTACCATACAACCAACTGCAGCGAGGTCGCCCACTTTGAATTTGCTCACGTGATCGCCTACACGGGTTACTTTTCCTACAATTTCATGACCGGGTACCACTGGGTAAACAGTGCCGCCCCACTCGTTCCGTGCGGTGTGCAGGTCAGAGTGACAAATACCGCAATAGAGAATTTCGATCTCTACATCGTGCGGTGTTGGCTGCCTGCGCTGGATATTCATTGATTTCAAAGGCGCTTCGGCCGCTTCAGTACCATAAGCTTTTACATTCTTCGTTTGCATATTGTTTATCTTTTAGCTAAGGGGTTTTAATAATAATCAGTTACCGGTTCTCCGTTCCAGTTCTTCGGGATAGCGTTCTCCCTGTATGGCAATATTGGCAGCCGCATTTTCTATTGCACGAAGATCGTCAGGTGTGAGTTCCAACGCTGCGGCGTGCATATTTTCTTCCAGTCGCTTCAGTTTGGTAGTTCCCGGAATGGGAACGATCCACGGCCGCTGCGCTAACAACCATGCCAATGCTACCTGTGCAGTGGTGGCCTGTTTCTCTGCCGCTACTTTACCCAGCAAATCAACCAGGGCCTGGTTGGCTTTTCTTGCTTCGGTTGTAAAACGCGGAACGATATTGCGGAAATCACTACTGTCGAAGGTAGTGTTCTCATCGATCTTTCCGGTGAGGAAACCTTTACCGAGCGGACTGAAAGGTACAAACCCTATTCCCAACTCTTCCAGTGTGGGTAACAGTTCAGCTTCAGGCCTTCTCCACCACAAAGAGTATTCGCTCTGGATGGCGGCAACCGGTTGCACAGCATGTGCACGACGGATGGTTTGCACACCCGCTTCGGAAAGCCCAAAATATTTAACCTTCCCTTCTTTGATCAGGTCCTGCACGGCGCCTGCCACATCTTCAATGGGTACAGAGATATCTACGCGGTGCTGGTAAAACAGATCGATGGCCTCTACTTTCAATCGTTTCAGCGATGCTTCAGCTACTGCTTTGATATGTTCCGGCCGGCTATTCAGTTCACTGCGCTTTGCGGGGTCTGCCGATGTGTCGAACCCGAACTTGGTAGCGATCACTACCTGCTTGCGAAAAGGGGCCAGGGCCTCGCCCACCAGCTCTTCATTTGTAAAAGGTCCGTATGCTTCCGCCGTATCGAAAAAGGTAACACCCATTTCTACCGCTGAATGGATGAGGGAGATCATTTCTTTTTTATCGGCGGCCGGTCCATATCCATAGCTCATGCCCATACAGCCCAATCCCAGGGCCGATACTTCCAATCCGCTCTTGCCGAGTTTTCGTTTTTGCATTGTATTTGCCATATCATTTGTATTGGAGCTTACTAAATGGACACAAAGTTCAACAGCCAATGATTGCCGGTTATTACGCGAATCAATCCATGCTTTACAAAATTCAAACTCCTTTACAATTACAAGGTACTGATCACTTCCACTTTACCCTCATCCACCACTTTTTCGGCTGCCCTGTAAATGAGGCGTTTACTTCCCCGGAATAACACTACCAGGGCCGTTAGCGTACAGGTGGCCATTACGCCGGTCATAGGTAAGGGCGTATGATTATGTAAAAGGCTCACCAGGGCCGAGGCACCCGCACCAATGCTCATTTGAATAGCGCCCAACAAAGCCGAAGCGCTGCCCGCGTTATGTCCGAATGGTGCGAGGGAAAGTGCAGAAGCATTGGGAAAGATAAAACCCTGGCAACTCAGGAAAAGGAAAATGAGAAAAATGATGAGGAACACTTCATCCCAGCCCAGCAGGGTGATAACGACCAATAACAATCCGACTACACATTGGCAACGCAAAGCCCCGTTGATGATCTGTTCGTTGTTGTAATTTTTCAATAATACATTGTTGATCTGGCTTGCACCGATCAATCCCATGGCGATGAGCGCGAATATCCATCCATACTGCTTTTCGCTTACTTTGAATATTTCCATGAACACATAAGGTGATCCGCTGATGTACGCATAGAGTCCGGCATTGGATACGGCCCCTGTGAATGCATAAGTGGCGAACTGCGGGTGGCGGATGATACCGTAAAAATTTTTAATGATGGGTTCCGGCTTCAATGAAAAGTTGGGATCGGGTTGTTTGCTTTCCGGCAATAAATAATAGATCCCGGCCAGGATGAAGAGCGCAATATAAATAAGTATGACAAATACATAGCGCCAGCCCAATACGGCGGTAATATATCCTCCCAATGTAGGCGCCACAATAGGCGATACGGCCACCACCAGCATCAGCGTGGAAAATATTTTAGCATTTTCTTTCACTTCAAACAGGTCACGTACCATGGCCCTTGCCGCTACCATGCCCACACAACCGCCCAGCGCCTGCAAAAGCCTGAGTGCGATCAGCCCCTGCACCGATCCAACCATAACGCAGCCCACAGATGCCAGCAGGTAAATACTCAAGCCCAGGTACAAGGGCTTTTTCCTGCCAAAACGTTCCAGCAAAGGACCGTACAGCAATTGTCCCGCTGAGATGCCAATGAAAAAGCTCGAGAGCGACAGCATTACTTGTGATACGGAGGTATTCAATCCTTTTGCAATGGCCGGGAACGCCGGCAGGTACATGTCAATAGAAAAAGGGCCAATAGCCGTAAGCAGGCCCAGTACAAGAATGAGGTAAATTTTTTTATTGGGTGCACTAGGTTCCAGGCTGTTCTTCATATCATAAAGATAGAAAATCAAATCTTGCCTGTTCCAGGTGTATTTTAATGCAGTTTGTTTTTCAATATCTTTTCTAAGACCTGTTCTTTCTGTTGCCTGGCCACCGGTACCCGGAAGCGGTCTATTTGCAGCAGGTTGCCTTCTACCGCCTGTATTCTATCGAGGTTCACCAGGTAAGACTTATGTGTTTGTGCGAACTGTTGCGCCGGTAACGACGCCGCCATCGTTTTCAGTGTAGAACGGATCATGATCTTCCGGTCGGGCAACTGTATGGAAAGGTAGTTTTCCAATGCCTCAACAAAGAGTATCTCATTGAAAACAAGTTTTTCCAGCCGGGTATCTGTTTTTACAAACAGGTAACCGGCATCGTTGGATTGTTGTAGCCTGAAATAATCGTAGGCCTTATTGGCGGCTTTCAGGAAACGTTCGAAGGAGATAGGTTTAAGCAGGTAATCTAATATATCCAGTTCATACCCTTCCAAAGCGTATGCTTCATAAGCCGTGGTGAATACCACTTTAGGTGCGATTGGATTCATTTTCATGAACTCAATGCCGCTGAGCAGGGGCATATTGATATCGAGGAACAGCAGGTCGGCGTGTTGCCGGCGGAGTAATTGGTTCAGTTGTATGGCGTCTTCGCAAACAGCTACCAGTTCCAGGAAATCTACTTTCTCCGCATAGCCGCGAAGCCCTTTCCTGGCCATCGGTTCATCGTCGGTAATGATGCATTTCAGTTTCATGGTCATTGGTTCAGTAATAAGTTCAGGGATGCCGTATAACTGTCGTTGTTTCTCCGGCATGACAACTGGTGCCTGCCAGGATAAAGTAATGCCAGCCTGCGGCGTAAGTTCTCAATACCGATCCCGGTGGCTATTTTTTTCAATGGCAGGTGCTCTGATAAAGAATTACACACTTCCAGCCGGATGTTTTCATTCTCTTTCTGCAACCGGATGGATAAATGATAGTCCCCTCCCACATATTTGAATGCATTTTCAATCAGCGGGAGAAATAACAACGGGTACACCTGTTCTCCGTTCAGGTGCTCATCGAAGTCGACCTGTAAACGCAATCGTTCTGAAGACCGCGCCTGTTGCAGCTCAATGAAATTGCGGAGATAATCTATTTCCTGTTTTATGGGCACCATCTGTTGCTGGTCGTACAACTGGTAGCGCAGCAGGCCGGAAAATTTCTCAATACTTTTCTTGGCATCTGCTACGCTCTCATCCATCTGGAAATAGATCGTGTTCAATGCATTGAATAAAAAATGCGGGTGGTATTGCGCTTTCAGGAACTTGAGTTCGGTTTGCAATTGATCGTTCGTCATTTTTTCCAGTTGCAATTGATTGTCAACATACGCCTGCAATAGTTTGTTACTCCTTACCACCATGTAGTAAATGAGTGAAAACAATAAGGGAATGATATTGATGGTGGCAAAATCGCCCCAGGAAAGGCCATCATCCGTGAGTGCAGCCATCGGCGTGAAGATGGCATTTGATGAGACCAGTACATATAAGAACACCCAGCCCAATTCACCCATCACTGTTTTATAACTGACGGGCCTGCTCAACTTTCGATCGAACCTGTTAAGCATTTTTCTGAAAACAAACATCGTTACAAAGCCCATAATAATACTACAGGTAACTTCTATGGCATTCACCGTCCAGTCGCGGCGCCAGAATTTGAAACCGCTGATGGTATCATTGAGTATCCTCACGGTGGCATAGACGAGTAAGCCATAGCAGCCGGGGAACAGGTATTTCCAGAAGAATTTCATCTTTCACAAATTACAACATTATCAGCCCAATGCTCCCAGTACCGGCATTACAGTGGGTTGTTGCCCGGATACTGTCATTGCTTTTTTCTGCTCAACAGGTCCTTTCATCCCAAATAAAAACCGCATCACGCGATAAGGCCTGATGAGCAGGTGGAACAGGCAGCCACAGACACCGAATGTTACTGCTACAATGAAAAAATATTTTCCCTCTATCGAGTCTTTCACCTGAACCACATAATAGGCCAGTATCACAATCACCGTCTGGTGCAGGATATAAAAAGGATACACTGCCTGGTTGATATAGGTAAGCGCTTTGTGTGGCCTGTTCAGGTATTTTTTTCCGTAACCTACCAGCGCCAGCACCCACGACCAGGCGATGATGGGATACAATGCGAGGTAGCAGTAAGTCAGTGGTTGAACTTTCCAGTTTGTCCACAGATCGGAAGGTTCCAGGTGGTTCCATCGCAGGTAATTGATCATCACTACAGAAAGAAAAGCAACCAATAAAGACAGGCGTCGGTTTCTTTCGATGGCGCCCATCAATAAAGGATTGCTGATGCAAACAAAACCGGAAAGCATGAACAGGAACCAATAAGGCAAATAGGCCAGGTCGTTTACCAGGTCATTGCTCTCGGGGTATCGCAACACAAGTGAAGTAAAAACCAATATAGCAGGCAGGCAAAGCAGGTACATTCTTTTGTTCTGCGATAACCAGGTGGTAACCATGGCAAACTTTTTTCCTCCGGGAGATATGATCCAGGCGAAAAGTGGCGCTGCCAGCAGGTCGTACACGAACAGGTACAGGATGAACCAAAGGTGGTGCCAACTGAGGTTCCCTTTCGGGTAAGGGATGCCTTTGAAAATGGAAGGATAGAAATCAAAGAAATTTCCCTTGAAGCCCTGTGTGAGCCTTTCCATATATACCTGTGGCGGAACGATTACCAGCATGCCGAATAATAATGGCACCATCAGCCGCTGAAAACGCATGCCAACGAACTGTTTCCCGCTTTTGCGCTGCATGATGAAATAAGCAACGGCACCGGAAATAAAGAACAACAAATGCATGCGAAACCGGCTCAGCCAGAAATTGAATTCGAGGTAGAGGTTGCTGGTTTCGTTGTTCTTGATATGCCACTGGCTTTCGGCAGCGAATGGCTGCGCAGCGTGAAAGAAAAGGACCCCGATGATGGCCAGCAACCGAAGCCAGTCTAAATAACTCTGGCGGGAAGTAGTTCGCATACGATGAATTTTATGCTAAACTAATTTCTGCTGCATCCTGCTAAAATATCTGTGACATAAGGTTCAAAATGCGTGACGAATGCCGTTTCCGCGTCGGCTAAAAACACGAACAATCTGGCAACAATAAAATAACATTCCCGCAGGATATGCGGAATTGCTTTTTGTTTTAATATTTTTTATATCTTTTCCCCTAGAATCTCCGGGTTCTAAAAAACCTGCATTTTATTTTTTATCTAAAACCCATTGCCAAATGAGAACACGACTCTGCATTGCCAAAATGCTCATGGTGTTAACCTTGCTATGGGGCTTAGCATCCACGGCTATAGCACAGAACCGGCAGATCACCGGTACTGTTACAGACGCCAAAGGACGAGCCCTGCAAGGTGTTTCCGTCTCCGTTGCCGGAACAAACACTTTTACCACAACTGACGCCAACGGAAAATTCACCATCTCTCTTAAAAAGCCCGACGACCAGGTTTCTTTCGCGTATGTAGGCTACGTTACCAGGAAAGTAGCGCCGGGCACGCAATCACAACTATCGGTAGTACTGGCCGAAGATGAAAGCCAGACCAGTGAAGTAGTGGTTACCGGTTACACTGCACAACGTAAAAAAGACATCACGGGTGCGGTAACCGTAGTCAATGCCAAACAGCTCACTTCCGTGCCTGCTGCCTCCGTAACACAGATGTTGCAGGGCCGCGCTGCCGGTGTGAACGTGGGTAACGACAATTCACCGGGCGGCGGTACCATGGTGCGTATCCGTGGTTTCGGTACCGTAAACAACAACAGTCCGCTGTACATTATCGACGGTGTACCTACGCAGGGAACCCTGAACCAGCTCAACCCGAACGACATCGAAAGCATGCAGGTACTGAAAGATGCTTCTTCTGCTTCTATCTATGGCGCCAGGGCCGCGAACGGCGTGGTGATCATCACCACCAAAAAAGGTAAACCAGGTGAATCGAACATCAACTTCGATTATTACACAGGCTCTCAAAGGCCCGGTAAAATGCTCAACCTGCTGAACACGCAGGAACTGGGTCAATACCTCTACCTGGCCGACCTGGGTGCAGGCAAGAACCCATCTGTTACTTCGCCTTCGGCGCAGTATCGTTTCGGTCCGAACGGAGAAGAAACCATTGCCGATTATATTTATCCCAATGTGTTCGGCCCGCTTCCTGCCAATTACACGTACACGAACGACATCAACAACCCACAGTTGGGTAAAACAGCCTTTAACATTACCAAGGCCAACAAAGATGGTACCGACTGGCAGAATGTGATCTTCGGTCCGGCTACCATCTCCAACTACCAGCTAGGCGCTACCGGCGGTGGCAAGAGCGGCCGTTATGCGATCTCCGGTAATTATTTCGATCAGAAAGGTATCCTCAAGTACACCAAGTACAAGCGTTATTCTGTAAGGGCCAACACTGAATTCACCAAGGGCGTGATGACCTTCGGAGAAAACCTTACGGTTTCTTATGATGAAAGACAGGGTATCGACAACAACAACGAGTCGAACCCCATCATGTTCGCTATCCGTGTGCACCCCATCATACCGGTGTTCGATATTACCGGCGGTCCACCCGAGTTGGGCGGAACCAATACCTCTCCTTACAATGGCTTCGCGGGCAGCCGGGGTAGTAACCTGGGTAATGCACCCAACCCCTTTGCACGTTTGTATCGCGAGAAAGATAACATCACCAAGGGCATCCACATTTTCGGTAACGTGTTTGCAGAACTGCAACTCACCAAGAACCTGAAAGCCAGGTCCAGCCTGGGTGTGGAGATCAATCAATACAACCGCAATGAATATTTTCATCGCGATATTGAAGCGGCCGAGCCCCGGAATACCAACAGCCTGAACGTGATCAATTCTGTAGACCGGTCACTCACCTGGTTCAATACATTGAACTATAACAAAGCTTTCGGCGATCACCTGTTGAATGTGCTCGTAGGAACTGAAGCGGTGAAAACCTATGCTGCCACTACCGTTGCCAGCAGGAGCGGTTTTGCATTCGATGACCTCGACTACCGCTACCTCGATGCAGGTTCTGCATCAGGCCTCAGCAACAGCGGTGCAGGCGCTACGCGAAGCGCCCTGTTCTCTCAGTTCGGTAAAGTGAACTATTCTTACAAGAGTACTTACCTCGCCGACTTCACATTACGCCGCGACGGTTCTTCCCGTTTCTCTGAAAGCAACCGTTATGGTATTTTCCCGGCGTTTTCTTTGGGTGTGCGCCTCACCGAGTTTCCCTTCATGCAAAAACTGCATTTCGTGAACGACCTGAAAGTTCGCGGCGGCTGGGGAAGAACCGGAAATCAGCTCATCCCCAATGTGTACAACGCTTATACTTTGTACGCATCCGATCCCAACAACAATGCGTATGATATCAATGGTACCGGATCATCCATCGTGGGTGGTTTCAGCCTGGTACAGTTTGGTAACCGCAATGGCAAGTGGGAAACCACTACTTCCACCAACGTTGGTTTCGATGCGTCGCTGTTGAATAACCAGATGGATGTTGTGTTCGACTGGTACACCCGCACCACCTCCGACATGCTGGCGCAGATTGCTATGCCACGCACCATGGGAACGGCTACCATTCCTTACACCAATATCGGTGAGATGCGCAACACAGGTTTCGACCTGGGTATCAACTACAAGAATAAGATCGGTAATTTCCGTTACCAGGTAGGCGCCAGCATCAGTCATTACAAGAATGAAGTGATTAAACTGAACAATGATCCCAACGCCACACTGTTTGGTTTCAGCACACGTCTCCCGCCCATCTCCGCTACTAAAAGAGGTCTGCCTATTGCCAATTTCTACGGTTATATTGTAGATGGTGTGATCAAAGACGATGCAGAAGCCGCCACTGCACCTAAATTCGGTACCTATACCCGTGCAGGAACCTTTAAGTTCAGGGATGTGAATGGCGATGGTGTGATCACTGCTGCAGACCGTACCATCCTGGGTAGTCCGCATCCTGATTTTACTTATGGCCTGAACCTGAATTTCGGGTATAAGAACTGGGATCTGACTGTATTCGGACAGGGATCGCAGGGCAATAAGATCTTCAACTATGTAAGGTACTGGACCGATTTCAATACGTTCCAGGGTAACCGTTCCAAAGACATCCTGTACAATTCCTGGAAAAAGCAAGGCGATATAGCCAAACTGCCCCGCCTGAATTCAGGAGATGCGACCAGTCAGCAAGTGTCTTCTTATTTTATCGAAGACGGTTCTTACATGCGTATCAAGAATATCCAGCTCACTTATACCATACCTTCTTCCTGGCTGAAGCGGGTGGGTCTTACCAGCGGACAGATCTATATACAGGGTCAGAACCTGTTCACCATCACCAAGTACACAGGACTGGATCCTGATATCAACCTGAGAACTTCCGGAAACGATAACCAGGATATCCATATGGGTATCGATGAAGGCGCTTATCCGGTGGCCAAATCTTACCTGGTAGGTGTGCGTATCGGTTTTTAACCCATTGACTTAAACTTTTATCAATCATGAAAAAAATATTCATCATCACCTTAGCGATTGCAGTAGCAGGTGCTTCCTGCTCCAAGAGCTTCTTCGATCTCAAGCCGCAGGGTCGTGCATCGGTAGACCAGCTGAGCAATAAGAACGGGGTGAACGGTTTGCTCATCGGCGCTTATTCGCTGATGGACGGCGTAGGAGCCGGTAATACGGGGCGTACTTCCGCCATCTCCAATTATGTGTTCGGTGGTATCACCAGCGGTGATGCCGTAAAAGGTACCGATGCAGGTGACCAGCCCGAACAGTCATTCATTGAACAATACAACTGGCTGGCCGACAACTCTTATTTCCTGGGCAAATGGCAGCATGCTTATGCCGGTGTTTCACGTTGTAATGAAGTGATACAGATCGCGAACAGCAAAGCAGTAACAGATATGACCGATGCCGAGAAAACACAGGTGGTTGCCGAAGCGCGCTTCCTGAGAGGGCATTATCATTTTGAAGCCAAGAAAATGTGGAACATGGTTCCCTATATCGATGAAACGATCTACAACAGGGATGATCCCAATTCCACCAAAGTGCCCAACAATGTAGACATCTGGCCCAAGATCGAAGCCGATTTCGATTTTGCTGCCAAGAACCTGCCTGCGGTACAATCGCAGAAAGGCAGGGCTACCAAGTGGGCTGCAGAAGCTTACCTGGCCAAAGCTTATGTGTTCCAGAAAAAATGGGCGCAGGCCAAAGTGTTGTTGTTAGACATTTTACAGAATTCCGGTAAAACGCTCATGGCCAATTACCATGAAAATTACCGCACGATTACCAACAACAACGCCGAATCTATTTTCGAAGTGGAGTTCTCTGTGAACGACGGAACCACCGGCAACAATGGTAACCAGGGCGATAACCTCAACTGGCCTTATTCTTCCACTGCACCGGGAAGGGGTTGTTGCGGTTTTTATCAGCCTTCTCATAACCTGGTGAATGCTTTCCAGACCGACCCCGTTACCGGGTTGCCCATGATCGGCGCTGCTGCCGACGGAACGCAGGATACTTTCAATAAGATCGACCTGCCCAACGACGAGGGCATCAAGAGCAGTGATCCGTTCACACTCGATAAGACGATAGCTGTAGATCCGCGACTCGACTGGACTGTAGGCCGCCGCAGTGTGAACTTCCTCGACTGGGGTCCGATGCCGGGCTCCAGCTGGATCAGGGACCAGAACTATGCCGGTCCTTTTACCGGTAAAAAATGGATGTACTACCTGGCCGAAGAAAACAGCAGTACGCATTCCACCAACCGCCGCAGCGTGAACAATAACTACCGTTTACTGAAACTCTCGCATGTGATCCTCTGGCTGGCTGAGTGTGAAGTGGAGCTGGGCAACCTGGGTTCTGCGGAAGGTTATGTAAACATGATCCGTACTCGTGCCAAAGCAGGTTCTGTGCAGGATGCTAGTGTGAGTTATAAAGTAGAACCTTATCCGGTAGGTACTTTTGTTGCCAACGGTGCCGACTATGCCAGGAATGCCGTGCGCATGGAAACAAGGCTGGAGTTTGCGATGGAAGGCCATCGTTTCTTCGACCTGGTTCGTTGGGGTATTGCAGAGAAATACCTGAATAAATATGTACAGGAAGAATCTGTTCCCGGTACAGAACCTTCGGGCAGGCATTTCAACAAACGCACTTACCTCTCGGGAAAAGTGTTCACTTCCAAGAATAATTATTTCCCTATTCCGCAGGATGAGATCCTGAACTCACAAAAAGATGGTAAGCCAACCCTGGTACAGAATCCGGGATATTGATTGATCCATTATTATGAAATAAAAGAAGCCGGGAGTTAACTCCCGGCTTCTTTGTTTGTATGCGGTGTTATTCGATTATGGGACCAAGGGCTTTGTTTCAAGACCTATAGGAACCACATCTGTCAGTTCGAGAGACACCACCATTTTTTGGGTGGCACTTTTGTATTTTTTGAAATGCGCGGTTTGTAAATGTGCTTTGTAGGCCTCTTCATTGGCATATATTTCCAGCACTGTTACATGGGTGGGGTTGTTTTTGTCGTACACTGCATACAGCGTGAGCACGCCGGGCTCCAGGCGCACGGCTGCTTCAATGCCTTCTTTGAGGGCCGCTCTGTAGTTTTCCAACTGCGTACTGTCTACTACAATTTTTGCCAGGCGCATCATACGGTCTTTTTTTTGTGCAGAAACGGTTGTGTATGAAAATACAGTGAGCATGCAAACAGCAGTCAGTAAACAGTACCAACGGCGTATGTTTCTATGGGTATGAGTAATGGTGTTGATTGTCATGCCGGGTTGTTTTAGTTCGTCTCGTACCTGTAAAATTCAAAAAAAATACAAAGAGTTGTTTACAAACTTCAATCTATCAATTACAAAATTCAAATCATGATTGGCTGAAAATAAGGAATGACCCTTGTGCAGGGTCATTCACGCATAGAAATGCTGCTTTAAATACTCACACTGAGGTTTAGATTATTTTTTCGATCCGGTAAAAGTACCTGCCCATGTAGCGCTTGCGGCCCCAGTAACCGGTATACCACCGAAATTACCACTCACAGAACCGGTATTGTTGACCATTACCAGTGTTCCGTTCAGGAAGCTGTTGGCGAAGGCGGCGGCTGATGCAGAAGTGCTGATCACAGTGTTCAGGGCGCCACTTGCATTGACTGTTCCAACGAATACAAATGTCTGGCCAACAATTACAGATGATGTAATGGTACCAGATGTCTTGCCATCGGCAGCAACAGTCATCGTCCAGGTACCGTTGTCCTTGGTATTGCTGCTATCGCTCCTGGAACTGGAATAGGTACCCGACCAGTTTCCCTGGTATTGGGCAGTAGCAGAAGAAGAGTTGTTATCGTTTTTAGTGCAACCAACAAAAACCGTAGCTGCTAAAAAAATCGATGCAATTGCTTGAAATACATTCCGTTTCATACTAAGCTAATTTAAATTGATAAATGATCAATTAGGTGTAGGCAAGTATGATGCCAATAATTTTCGTTAAGGTTAATTTAAGATCATTTTACCTTGTCCTGAACTGCATGGAACAATGGATAAAGCATTGAGATTTACATTTTTATTGACATTTCGTTTTGTTCCTTTATGAATCTTACCAACTAAAATGGATGATTATGAAGATGAAAACTTTACTAATCTTCATTCCCTTTTTAATTATTACCGGATCTGTTGTTGCCCAGGTATCCACGCCGGAAAATATAGTGCTTGATGGAAAAATTGTTGAAAAAGGAACTCATCTGCCTTTAGCCTATGTAAATATTGGGGTTTTGAACAAGCCAAAAGGTACCGTTACAGATACCACGGGGTATTTTTCATTTACTATCAATCGCCAAGATTTTTCCGATACATTACAAGTGAGCATCGTTGGATACAACACGCTACGAATTCCCGTAAGCCATTTTTTAGTTTCTTCCAAAAAACAAATTGAATTAACAGTAAGGATCGAGCAACTTGCTGAAGTAACTGTTACCAATTCTTCGGTAAGAGCTGACTCAGCAATCATTGGCAGGCAGGCTGTTAGCAAACTCGTACAGGTTTCAGTCCATCACAAAACATCGGCAGATGAAACAATAGGATCTGAAATGGGCATGCGTTATAAAACAGGCAGGAAGAATGCTATTCTGAAGAATTTCAACTTTTATGTCTCTGCCAATAACTTCAATTACATCAAGTTCAGGATCAATGTTTACAGTTTGAAAAAAGATGTACCCAACACATTGATCTATGATAAACAAATTTTTGCCGCGATAGAGAATTTTAAAACCGGCTGGACAAAAATTGACCTGAAAAAATACAATATAAAAGTAGACAGAGAATTTGTGGTAGCCATTCAATGGATTGAAAGCAGAATGGACAGGAAAGAAAATCCTGTTACGCTTTTACCTGTTGCAGTGACACCGTTCTCAAAAAATTGCTATGTAAGAATAGCAAGCCAGGATCAGTGGAAAAGGATGGGCGTGAACCTGAGCAATTTTGTAACCATTGCCTATTGAAGCTTTATTTTATTATTAACGTCTCACCATCTGCAGGGATCATCAATTGGAAGGATTGACTTTTCATGGCCAACTGTGCTTTCAGATCGGTTCTTTTGATGAAACAATGGTTCACCGTGTCCATATGAACAGCTACCAGTTGTGTTGCAGGAAACGCCTCCTGTACTTTAATGATATCGTCAGGCGTCATAGTGATTGGGTCGCCTGTCAGGAACCTGGCTCCTCCTGCGTTGAGAACACTAACAGCAGGTTTATACGCATGAAGGGCTGCCTGTACTTCTTCACACCAAACAGTATCTCCTGCTACATATATGACAGTATCCTTATGAGAAAACACGTAGCCGGAAACTGTACCCATTTTATGACCGATCTCTCCTGTTCCATGCTGACCACCAGTTCTGTTGATCTTAATATCCTTGAACTGAAGTGTTGATTCAACAGGTGTTACATTGGTGAATCCTTGTTCTCTGATCTTTGGGAGATCGCTGGGTTGACAAAAAACAGGTTTGTCTTTATTGATGCGTTGCTGGGCTGCTGCATCCCAATGATCCCTGTGCAAATGCGTAACAAACACTGCATCTGCCTCGTTCAGCTTCTTATCCAATGCCGCTTCATCAAAAGGCAAATCAACCATCGGGAACCGGGTATCATTACCACAATTTTGAACCGGGTCCATAGCACCCTTCGCTGATAACATTGGGTCTATCAATAGCTTTGTGTTACCCAATGTAATGATGAGCGTGGCATGCCTGACGAGTTGGATATGGTTGCCTTTCATTCGTTTTATAAACATGCTTTTTGATAATTTCGGGAATAGCCCAATTGGAGCGAGTATTTGTAAAAAGTCTTTCCGATTCATAAATGTTTATTTTCACAAAGCCCACACAAAGAAAAAAAACAATTGAGAATTTCCCTAAAACCCCTAAATAATATCCAGTACAATTAGAAAAAAGAGAAGTAATTTCCCTGTATAAACAACCACCATGCGAAATAGGTTTTTTCTTTTATTGGGTACACTATTCCTGCTGCTTAACGGCAATAGCGTTACAGCACAAAACAGTTTACCGAGCCGATGGGACGAACTGACGGCCAGCGACTGGCCCAGGGCGATAGAGCAATCTGCGCGCACTTGTATATTACCCATTGGTATTCTTGAGAAGCACGGCCCGCACGTGCCCATAGGTTCTGATTTGATAAAAGTGCGGGAATGGGCTGCCAGGGCTACAAAAAAAGAGTATGCCGTGGTATTCCCCGATTATTTCTACGGACAGATCAATGAAGCAAGACACCAGCCAGGCACTTTTGCCCTCCCCGAACGGGTAGTATGGGATATGATTGAAGCCTCCTGTGATGAAATTGCCCGTAATGGGTTCAATAAAATCGTTATCATCAATGGCCATGGTGGCAACCCGGATTTTCTGCGATATTTTATCCAGACGCGGCTGGAGAAGCGGCGTAATTATGCTGTGTTCTTTTTCCAACCTTCATCAGATTCTACTTTTAGCGCCAGGATGGCCCAACTGCACCAGTCCGATCCGAAAAATGATGCCCATGCAGGTGAGCGGGAAACTTCTGAATTGTTATACCTCCGGCCCGACCTCGTAAAAATGGATAGTGCCGCCAACGAATCGGGCGCCAACCAAAAACGTTTATCGATTCCCGATATGTATACAGCCATCTGGTGGTATGCCAATTACCCCAACCATTATGCAGGAGAAGGCGCCAAAGCCACCAGACAGTTGGGAGAACTGGTAACAGAACATACGATTACTTCTTTGGCCAGGGCGCTGAAAGCAGTGAAGGCAGATACACAAACACTGAAACTGCAGGAGGAATATTTTGATAGGGTGAAGAAATAAGCAATTTTACAAATTGCTTACAGTATAATCACTCGGCAACATCGTTGAGACTTTTTCAGACCATACCCAATACCCCTCTATTATTAAATCCAGTCCATTATAATAATTACCATTGGGGTATATGAAAACCGGATTATTGAATCTCAAATTAATTTCACTCCGGATGAACTCATTGCTTCTATATGCAGGGAGCGTTTTAGCGAATCCGAGTGGTACTCTTTTGTTCAAAAAAACAACCTGTAAATAATCACTGAAATAGAGCGTTTTCGAATTCGGATCATTTGTATTGGTTACAATGATACTATCCCGGGGTACAACATGATCCAGCATTAACTTATTCTCGTTATCAGCCAGTCTTTTAACTTTTACGTAATAGTCCATCGAATCTGTGTTGGTTTTCAAACTGCTAGCTATACCCTCATTATCATGTACCTGCTTCAGTACATTTTTAACCCTGTGCTTTTCCCCATCACTGATCCATTTCACTTCCCTCACTTCAAATCCATCTTTTGTCAACTGATTAAAATACAGGCTCCTTACAAAGTTTCGCAAAGAGCCCTTATATACATTGCTCCGCAATTGGTTCCACCTGACAGCTTCTCTTGCATTCCTTGGCTTTAACTCTTTAAATAAAGGATACCCTCCGTAAGAAAAAGTATTGGTATTAAAATCAATTTCAAACCTCGTCAACAGGTATATGATACTGTATCCCAAATCCTTGTTTTCAAAGATCAACTTGTCATCACTGAATGCCCTTAGTTTATTGGTATTGCTATTGTACCTGAATTTCACCACTTCCGGGTTCTTCAAGATGCATTTTTTTGATAATTGAGGTGTGCCGATGAAATAAGATTCAAAACTGCTTCCCCATTTTTCCCATCCGTTTTGATCATACGGCTCCACCACTACTTCTTTCAATATATTAACCGTGGGTTTAAGATTTACGATCAACGGATCGGCTGTTTGATTCATTTGTACCCACTCGACATAATTTTCGTAGTTCAAAGATGTTACAACAAGCTCGCACTTTCCAGGCTTTGTGTACTTCAATTGGAATTCCCCTTTGTCATTCGTAACGGTGCCTGCTGTAGTGTTGGCTAAAAATACGCTCACCCCTTCCAATGGCTTTTTAGTTTTATCATCCACTACCTTCCCATGAATGCTGTATTGTGCGATAGCAGCTATCGACAAAACCAATAAAAGGGCAGTTAGTATAGGCTTCATTGCATGATGATTATTTCAACAGTTTGTTGACATGAAGCAGTCTTCCTTTACTATCCATTCCTTCCAGCACCAAACGAAAAGAGTGCGTAACATCATTGTTGTAAAAAATGATCTTTAGTTTTTGTTGATGCTTATCCAGGCTGATCCAGGGTTTCCAGAGCAATGTAGATCGCAAATCCAAGCCGGCATAAGCTTGTTCAGCTTCGGCATAATTGGGCGAATAAAATTCTTTGACAGGGGTATAGCCGCTCAACGTTTTAAATGCAGCACCACTGGTCTCAAAATTATTGGTGCCGGAATTATTGTCTACCCCTTTTTTAGTGTAAATAGCAATGGCGCCTCCGCTTGCAGTTTGCCATTGATTGTCTTTTAGACCTCCCACAAAAGGGGGGTTAAAGACTTTAATATATGCCACATTACTTACATCAATTCGCTGTACTTCGGAAGCGGGTATTGGAGTTTCATTTAAGTAAAATGTGACTGCGCCTTTTCTGAATTCAACAACGTTTTCAGTTGCAGTGGCTCCAATGTTATTTCCAATTTCCAGTTCCGGAACCTTTCCGGTTAGAAAATCAAAAATCGATTCTGTATGGCTTGCATTTTGCAAAGTGCTCATATCAAATGCCTTAGCTGCATCGCCGCTGAAAATACCCCTGGCGTATTTAAAATCCAACTGCTTGATTCTTGTTAACTCTTTGGTATGAACTGTTACTTCTTTGAGTGTGGCTCTTCGTTTTAAACTATCCAACTTCCTTTGCTCTTCAGCCAGGTATTGAAATTTGCCAAGCCCTGCTGTATCAAACCCGTATGAAATAACACTTTGCGTTACCTGAGGGTCTGCCTTGAATAAATCATTCTCAATCATCAAATCACGATCAGGCAGATTTTTTAAGCCGTTTATTTTGTAGTAAACCTTCGTAGTATCAAAGAGCATAGCATTTTTACTTGCAAAGCTGCCATCTTCTAGTATAGGCAGCGTGAGCATGGTATTGGTGGAATCTTTTGCTATCAGGATCAAATTGATCGCCTCAGGCTTTTTACCCTTTTTCGCCGCATAACCATCTATTTTTCCTTTAATCGACAGATAGCCAGAATCTTTAGGATATTTCAATGCGGGAATCGGGTCTTTGAGTATTTCCTCCCATTGATATCTTCTCCATCCATTTGTTAGCATTACCAGGTCTAAATGACCGTATACACTATCTGCCTTTGAGGCAAAGTAATAAGCAGGCTGGTAAATATTTCCGGCCAGATCGCCTTTCAGCAATAGTTGCGATATAATGGTATTATCAGGAACATCATTGGTGCCGGCGGCAGTAACAGAAAGAGACAAGTTTGCATAAGTAGTGTCTTTGAGGTCAACCTCAACAACATTTTTTCCACGTTTCGTTGTGCTCAAAGTATCTACCTGGATAGTTGCATTCAGGGCATAATCATCATTCTTTACAAAAAGAATCCGCTCACAAAGAGGCTGTCCGTTGGCATCGAATATTGTTAATTGAAGGATACCTGATAACAGTTTGCTGATTGGCAAACTACTTGTAATGGATTCCTTGTCTGATAAATCCAGGTTTGCTTTGAAAAGAATGGTGCCATTCATTTGCCCAACCAGCATTAATTGTTTCATTTGGTCAGGAACCGCTTTTGTTCTTTGAACATGGAACTTTCTGTTTCCGCTTCCTGATTCTACAACCAGGTTAACACCGTTCTCTTCTACAACTGGCAAATGGGTGCTGTGCATATTTCCGGGTAAGTCTATCCATTCAGCCGTATATTTTTCACCGGTATTGGGAACGAAAGAGAACTTTCCCATTCCATCATGGACCGATTTAAATGAAGCAACCGAATCGCCTTCACCATTTTTTATGATTCCATCGATCGTTTCCGGAAGTCCTGATTTATTCACTGCTTTGAATGCAATCACATTCAATTTATTTGACAGCAGCGTTCCTGATTCCGGCAAGAACTGAACAGTGGTTTCATTGGCTTCAAAATCCCTTTTCCCTTCTTTTGAAGCCGTTGAAACAATTTGAAATGTTTGCCGGTAAAAATAGGATGAGTCAAAATTTCGCATCCATTTTGTATAGCAGATTGCATGAACAAATCTGCCATCATATTTTTCCGGCAGCGTATAACTGCCGGCCGAATAACTATATATTACAGGAGTAACTGTTGAACTGATGAGCTGTCCTTTGTCGTTATACCAATCGATGTAAAAGTTCTTTGAAATCAATGATGGCTCAATCCCTGATAAAAGATAGGCTTTATACCATATCGTTTGACCGGCAGCGTATCTGTTGTTATCAAATTGCACATAGGCTTTTTCAAAGGGCGCATTTTTCCGAAATGTAGAAAGAGCAGCATCAATATTTTGCGCTTCCGTCTTTGAATTTATTACTACTGCAATAATTAATACCGATAAGGTTTTTAAAGAATTTATCATGCTGATTCATTAAAAATGCCGGGGGAGTCATGTTAATAAATTTACTAATAATATTCTGTATCAACCCTTAATTCATGGATATTTTTCAGACCGGTTGGTCAGCTAAAAGCCGAATATATTGCTACGTTGGGGGATGACAAATGATTACTGCAGGCTGCCATCGAGATTATGGCTCGGGCTGAAGGTTTTCAAGATCGTTAAGATCCTTTGATCTACCCGATGCTTTTTTGGCTTCAATCAGGTTGTTCTTATGAATGGTCCTGATCTTCAATCCATCATCTTCAAATAAGACCGATTGATTGAAACAGGTTTTAAAATCCAATCCCTTCACCTGTATCATAATGTCAATTGCCACAGGCGGATTTCCGAATGTAAACACATCCCAGTTAGGATGGAACAGAAAGTTATCTTCCGTCATGTCGAAAACCGGCATGTCAAATTCAAAAAAAGCTTTTTTTAATTTTTGATAATTCTCACTCGTACGTTCAACCCATATATCCATGTCGCCGGTTGTACGGGAATAACCATGGAGTATTACAGAGAATCCACCAACGAGCATATAACGCACTTCATTATTATTAAGCACGGAGAGGAAGTCTCTGAAATCTTCGTTGAAAATATTACTCAAGCGGGTCTGGATTTAGCTACAAACTTTGTTCGATCAAGTTTTGGCGGGGTGTCTTCAGGGTAGTTGTATGCAATACTGTTAAGAAACGAAGACACTTTTAATCGTTCCTGCCAGCTTAAGTTCTTATAATAAGCTGCATGATCCGCAGCAGCGGCTGCGGTTTGAGCCTTAAAAGATGTCCTGTCCAGTTTGAAAGATGCCATACACAAAGTTAATTATTATTGATAAACATTTTTGCTCCACTGGAAAGGGGCTCAAAAACTGAACTTTTAGCTTCATGGCCAATTAAGTACCTTTCGCAATCATACCATCAATAAAGAAATATGCGAATAGCTTCTGTTACTTCACTCCTGCTAGGCCTGTCAATATTCAATAGCTCCCTCGCGCAGGTGCAGCCGGATTATCACCATCGACTGACTCCCATCATGGGCTGGTCTAGCTGGAATAATTTCAGGGTGGGGATCAATGAAGCGCTTATCAAAAAGCAGGCAGATGCTTTGGTATCCAGCGGTATGAAGCAGGCCGGCTATTCGTTCATCAATATAGATGATGGTTATTTTGGCGGAAGGGATGAAAAGGGAAATATCAAACCGCATCCTGTCCGCTTCCCGGGAGGAATGAAAAAGTTAGCCGATTATATTCATGCAAAAGGATTGAAAGCCGGGATCTATTCAGATGCAGGCATCAATACATGCGCTTCTATCTGGGATAAAGATACCATTGGTGTAGGCATGGGGTAGTCGTATTACAGATCTCCGGAGTAGCTTCGCCGTTCAATGTCTTTCAGAAGAACCGATCTTCTACAACTTCATTTAATTCAAATTCCAGTTTTCTTTAGTGATCTCATATACAAAATTCAACTTGGGCGCTTCACCGAAATAAGCCACTTCCTGCTCGGCTACTTTGGTTGCCCCCAAACGGCCAATGGCTATTTGAGAACGGATATTGCCCGCGCCAATATGGAAATATACTTTTGAAACAAACTTAAAAACATAATCCAGCATCATTGTTTTAACAGCATGGTTGATGCCTTTTCCCCAATAAGCTGTTCCGTAAAAAGTATATCCGATCAGCAAGCTGCTTTCCTGCCTATTGTAATCATATATCCGGGTACTGCCGATCACTTTTCCTGTGGTTTTGTCTACTATTTTAAATGCGCCCTTGCTTCGTATTGCACCATCAAAAAATATTTTGAACACCTCCTTTTTCCAACGGTCCTTATTGGGATGTTGCTCCCATATTTTGGGGTCGGAAGCTACCGCATATAGATCTTCAAAATCATCATCCTGCAATGGGTAAAGGGCTATTTGTTTATTCTCTAATACAGGTTGCATGTTGAACGGGATCAACATTTTTTTCATCATGATATCTGTCTGCTCATCATTGCCTAGTTTGAAGATATGTTTATCAAACTCCACAAAGCCGTTTTTCCTGTAAAAACTGATGGCTTTTTTGTTTTCTTCCCAAACACCCAACCAAACATAATGAGCATTCATCAGGTCAGCTACCTGGATTGCTTTTTCGTAAAGTACTTGCCCGATTTTCTTGCCATGGAACGCCTGCAATACATAGATTCGTTCTATTTCAAGTGCGTCAGCGTCTTTTATCTCTGTCTGTGATTGCCTGAAGTTCAGTTTCAGATAACCAATCACTTTATTGTCAAGCAGGGCAAAATAAAACTCAGCATTTTTATCGTTCAATTCGGCAGTCAGCTTCTCCGAAGAAAAATTTTCTTCCAAATATTTCGTCATATTTTCTTCGGTGTTCCATACCGAGAATGTTTCATAAAAAGTTTGCCTGCCAATGCTTTGCAATTGCTCAATATCATTGCGTGTTGCCTTTTTTACTTCTATACCTGTCATGTTCATTTAAAATTTCACCTGAATAATCTTCTATTTATTTGACAATGAAGCTCTTAACTCAAAGCTAATTCACGATTCGTGAATTGCGAATTAAAGCCAGCCAGCACTTGTATGCTATAAAATACTGAATAAATTTATTATAATTACAAATAACCCTGATTATGACAACCTACTCCTTTAAAACCAAGCACTTCCTATTATTGCTACTGGGTATAGCATTTGTCTTTGTCTTTATTACTGTTGACAGGTTCCTTTTCAACCCGGCTTCCGATTTAGCGAAATAGTATTTTAATGTAAGATGGTGGATACTTCCACATGCATTAGCAGGCTTAACAGCATTAATTACCGGCGCGCTTCAAAATAGTTTTCATCATGGGTAATAAAAGTCACTGCCTGCTGATGACCTCTATATGTTGGATCACTTGACCGGTTGATATTCTAGGATAAGAACGCCGTTGTTGATCGTTTGTGAATGTTTGAGTTCGAATTTCTTTAATGCCCGGTTGTCTTCGAAGAGCCTCAATCCACCGCCTATCGAGAGTGGAAATACCATCAGCCGTAACTCGTCTACAAGATCGTGGTGAAGCAACGCTTTTACGAGTGTGGCACTTCCATAAACAAGGATATCTCCTCCATCGGTTTTCTTAAGTGCGGCAACATCTTTGGCAACGTCGCGCAGGATATGGCTGTTGTTCCACTCTGTTTTTTGCAGGCTATGAGATACCACATATTTCGGATAACGGTTGATGCAGTCGGCAAATCCGCCGCCAGTCTGGCTGGGCCAGTATCCGGCGAATAATTCATAGGTGTTTTTACCCAACAATAAGGTGTCTACACTGGCAAGCTCATCTACCTTGTACTGTCCGGTTTCCGGGGCATTGTAATTAAATTGCCACCCACCATGAGGATGCGGCGTTTCATTACCGCCGGGCGCTTCCACAACACCATCGAGGGTGATGAATTCGGTTACGATAATTTTTCGCATAAACCTTTTTTTGTAAGGTTAAATGAGTGTATAGTATCAGTTTTTTACGCTTAAAAGCTAATGAATATTTATCGGCTTTCATAAGGAGATTGACAGATTCTTATCTAGCCTCGTTTGCCAGAAATGATTTATATTTAAGAACATATCGATACTGTTATGAGAAAACTATTGCTGTCAGTCTTTATCCTGTTTGCCGTTGTTCTCAAAGCACAAAAAAAGACAGGCGAGTTTATTTTAAATGGCATCATCGAAAACCCACAAACTTCTCATTTATACCTGCGCTATACCAACAATGAAGGGGTTTCTATTTTAGACAGCGCGGCCATTCAAAACGGGCAATTTCAGTTCAGAGGGCATATCAATGAGCCCACACTTGCCATTTTTAAAGCGAACAAACAAATCATTCCTGATGATGAAAATCTCAACATCATTTCCTTTTATCTTGAACCGGTAACGATGGAAGTTAATGTTACCTACAACGAATTTTTAAAAGCAAAATTTACCGGATCAAAAACGCAGAACGAAACAAAATTATTGGGCAGGTATTGTGATACAATCAAGTCCAATAGCCCTACGAAATTTGAGAGTTATTCAAACGCCACCAGGGCTTTCATACGGGATCATCCAGGTTCCTTTGTCAGTCTTTCCAATCTTAATGGATATAAAGGCTGGTGGCCTATTGATTCTGTTATTTCATTATTCAACATATTATCTCCGACTTTTAAAGGAACCCATACAGGGGTGGAATTGAGCACTTTCATAAGAAAAAAAATGGAGACAGCCGTTGGAACAACGGCCGGCCTGTTCCGAACGGTTGATGTTAATGGGAAAACAGTAAACCTCGAGCACTTCAGAGGAAAGTATGTATTATTGGATTTCTGGGGAAGCTGGTGTGCCCCCTGCAGGGAAGGCATGCCGCACATGAAAGAGGTGTATAAAAAATATAAAGATCGGAGACTGGCAGTTATAGCAGTAGCACATGAAAATGATGAGTCTGACAAACCCTGGAAAGAGGCCATTGCAAAAGATGCCACACAAATGTTTATTCATGTGCGGTCTGAGTTAAAAAACGATCCTGTTTATAAAAAAATATCCGACCAATATTTTGTCACTTCGTTTCCTACTAAATTCCTCATAGATCCTTCCGGTAAGATCATCGGCAAATACCTGGGGTCTGATGATGACAGTAAACTTGATCAAAAGCTGGTTGAACTATTCCCATGAGCATTTTAAAAACTTCCAGTATCTATTTAGTATGACTCTACAAACAAAATATTTTAAAGTACTTATATTTTTTATTGTCCTGGCTTCACTCAAAGGCACTTGCAAAAAAGATCAACCCCCATGCAGAGGAAATTGTGTAACCATCAACATAAGTGGTAGAATTTATGTAAAGACAAGTAATGTTGCCTTAGCAAACGTTCCGGTGGAAGTAAGTTGGTTTCGTAAAGCTTATTGTTGGGGATGTATAGTATACAAAGTAGCTTCAGGAGAAACGGATAATGATGGAAGGTTTAACTTCAATAGAACAATCGACACCACTTTTTTCAGAAATTATTTTTTAAGTGTCAGGGCCCCTATCGACACAAGCTATTTAATGAGTCCATATGGTCTCGGCGGGCAAAATTTTCATGAAGAAGATATGTATGACTTCAATTTAAATGGACTACAAGATTTAAAATTTGGGTCCTATCTAAAAACGTATTTAACCATCAGGCTTCATAGAATATTTTCCGATAGTTTCGATTATTTTTCAGTCGATCATTCTTTCCTTAATTGGAGTTCTACAGATTATATTATTAGAGGGCCGCAATTTGCAAAAGACACAACTTTTAGCGTAACCACGCCTGTAGGTATTTATACAAGAATAGCCTGGTGGAAAACAATTGTTGCCGGGCCATCAAAAAAACAAACCGACTCTCTAATATGTACTAAAAATGGACCAAATGTTTTTGATCTAAATTATTAAAATGATCATGCCCGACTTTCTAAAAGCGTTACATCAGATCAATTTCAACTATTTTTGCCCTGAAATGAAAAAGTGGATGGCATTCCTTTTACTGTTGGTTACCGTTGCAGCAACTTTTTATCCTTGCAGCAGGGAAGATTGTTGCAGGGATGAACTATCTGCAAAACCCACCAACCGCAACAATCAAAAACCGGCATGCAATTGCTCTCCTTTCGTTACCTGTGGCACTTGTGCAGGGTTTACATTGACAGCCGCCGCTTTTGTTGAGATCCCAAGGGTCACAGAAGAAAAAATGGTACATTATACCAGGATCGTTGATCCGGCTCTCTCCACTTATACAACTTCGCTTTTACAACCTCCCCGAATGGCATAGTATCTCATTGCAGTACACCTTATTCCATTAATTTCCTTAACAATAAATATGAGGCACACATTATTAGTGTGTATGTTGTTCCTGGCCTGTACAGGTATTTATGCGCAGCATACGATCAGGTTACAAATAAAGAAAGACGAAGAAAAGCAACCGCTTGCCGGAGCAACAGCAACTATTCCCTCACTTAAGAAATCCGTTGTATCTGACAGCGGCGGTATTGCCGTCTTTACCAATATAGCAGCAGGATCTTACAAAATAACCATCTCTTTTGTGGGGTTCGAAGAGCGATCCATCACCGTTGCTGTTCCGCAACCGGCTGCAACACTTACGGAAATACTGCTGAAAGAAGCGGAAGCCAACGAACAGGAAGTGGTGGTAACCGCTACCCGAACCAGCAGAACCATCAGCGATATACCCACAAGGGTGGAAACCATTTCAGGAGAAGAACTGGAAGAAAAAGGCAACATGAAACCCGGCGATATCCGGATGCTCCTGAATGAAAGCACCGGTATCCAAACGCAGCAAACATCGGCCACTTCTTACAATTCCAGTATCCGCATACAGGGGCTGGACGGCCGGTACACACAAATACTCAGGGATGGGTTTCCGCTCTATTCCGGCTTTTCCGGCGGATTGAGTTTAATGCAGGTAGCGCCGCTTGATCTCAAACAAATAGAAGTAATCAAGGGCTCCTCTTCTACACTTTATGGCGGTGGCGCTATTGCTGGCCTGGTGAACCTGGTTTCCAAAACACCCACAGCGAAAAGAGAACACTCATTTCTGGGCAATGCAACTTCTGCCGGAGGTATTGACCTCAGTGGTTTTTACAGCCAGCGATTCAAAAAGATTGGCGTAACCGTTTTTGGGTCCGGGAATACCAGCAAAGCGTATGATCCCGCCGGTATCGGCTTAACAGCTATTCCTCAATCGGAACGTTATACTATTCAACCGCGCCTGTTCTTTTATGGTGATCGAACAACTGCCAATATTGGCTTTGGCTATATCACCGAAAACCGCACTGGCGGCAGTATGGATTATATTGAAAAAGGAGCGCCAAGTTATTTTGAAAAGAACCACACCGACCGATTCTCCACGCAGGCACAGCTGACACATAAACTCAGCAACAAAGAACAACTGATTATCAAATACAGTTATACCCGGTTCAACCGCTTGATTCAAATTCCCGCATACGCTTTCAGCGGCTTGCAGCAATCTTCCTTTTCAGAAGCTGTTTACAACCGTTCAGGAGCATACACACAATGGATAGCAGGAGCCAATTTCCTGACCGACGATTTTAAAGAGAAAGGCAACGATCCCTTGCGTAACTATGATTACCATACCCTTGGCGCATTTATTCAGAACACCTGGACACCCATCAAAAAGCTTTCCTTTGAAACAGGTTTGCGGGGCGATTATGTAAAGCAGTTTGGTTTTGAATGGTTGCCCAGGGTCGCTGTTCTGTTCAAAGTTTCTCCTGCACTCACAGCGCGACTGGGAGGCGGCATGGGTTACAAAAATCCTACGCTGTTCACCGAAGAAGCAGAGCGCATGCAGTTTCAGCATATCCTGCCCATCAATGAAAATACCACCGTCAATGAACGCTCATCAGGCGGCAGCCTGGATGTGAACTATCGTACAAAGATCGGCGATGCCGGTATCTCATTTAATCAATTGTTCTTTTACACCTGGCTCAACAAGCCATTGGTATTAACTGCAACGGGCGCCAGCAGTTACCAATTCATCAATGCCAACGGGTATATAGATACCAAAGGAACAGAAAGCAATGTGCGCATTACTTATGGAGATTTCAAGTTGTTCCTGGGTTATACTTATGCTTATGTGAATACGCATTTCGATCATGTAAAGAGCTGGTATCCTTTAACAGCCCGGCACAGGCTGAACAATGTATTGATGTATGAGAAAGAAGGAAAATTCAAGATTGGAGCGGAGGCGTATTATTGCAGTCCGCAAAAATTAGGCGATGGGATGCTTGGTAAATCTTACTGGACAATTGGATTGATGGGAGAACGGTCATGGCATCGTTTTGCTGTCTTTCTCAACCTTGAGAACATTACCGATACCAGGCAGACCAGGTTCGATACCATTTACCAGGGCACACTTGCCAATCCATCGTTCAGGGATATTTATGCGCCTGTTGAAGGTTTTGTTGCCAATGGGGGAGTAAGGATCAGGCTTTAAATTTAATTGCAAGGGCTTAACAATCGAAGTGTTTTCATCTTTTTGTGTTTTTGAGTGTTAAAAACACTAAGACGAACAAGACGAAAACAGGTACCTATTAAATAATAAAAAGTTCGCTGACGGCATTGGAATCGCTATTGTACTATTTTGCACAAACGATTGCGTATGTTTTTATGGTCTGTCCACTGTGTAATTCAGTTCAGTTACCCCGGAAGTAAATTGCCGGGTAGACAATAGTTTTAGTTTTATTTTGTCTTTGATGTCTACAAACAATGGAATGCCTTTTCCAAGAACAATTGGATTAACAAACAGCCAGTAGCCATCAATTAAGCCCAGTTGAATCAATGAATGTGTTGCTTCTGGGCTGCCAAAAAGCAAGATGTCTGCACCAGGCTGTTGTTTTATTTCATTTATGCTCTCCGGAAGATTGTCGCTTATAATTGTTGTGTTAGTCAAATCCGCATCTTTCATTGTTTTTGATAAAACAACTTTGTGAACTTTTTTGTACCACTTTGAATGTTCAATATCGTGTTTGGAGGCTCCCGGCTTGTCTCCTGCGGTAGGCCAGTAATTTTCCATCATCTGGTAAGTTACCCGGCCATATAATGCAGTGTCGCCTTCACTAATCCGCTTACCTACATGATCAAAAACTTCTTCATCAACTTTGATCCAGTTCATTTCTCCGTTCGGTCCTGCTACAAAACCGTCAAGCGATATGTGCATGAATGAAATTATCTTTCTCATATAACTTTTGCTTTTACAAAACTTAAGATAAACACTTTCGCAAATACCTCCAAATAACCCTGTCGCATTCAGCCCTAAATTTGTCGTATTTACACAGCGCCAAATCCTCAAATATCTTCCATATTTGTACCGTAAATAAAATTCAAACTATAAGTTAATCTGTGTTATGAAAAATTTACTCAAAACCAATTCACTTAAATCAATATTGCTAATTGCAATTATTATAGCTGCAGCCTTTCAATCGAACGGACAAGAAACCAAACCTTCCGCTAGTGGCTACGCACCTGTGAATGGCATCAAAGTTTATTACGAAGTATATGGTGAGGGCAAACCTCTTGTTTTACTGCATGGCGCTTTTTATACCATTGAAATGAACTGGGCCCAATTGATTCCTGAGTTGTCGAAAACCAGGAAAGTAATTGCCATTGAAATGCAAGGACATGGACATACGCCGTTTTCAGACAGGGCATTATCAATAACTACTTTAGCAAGTGACGTGGAAAAACTGATGGATTACCTGAAAATAGACAGTGCCGATGTAGCAGGATATAGTATGGGTGGCTCTGTGGCTTATCAGTTTGCTGTCCAAAGTCCTAAACGGTTAAGAAAATTAGTGATTATTTCTTCTACCTATAAAAGCAATGGTTGGCTCCCCATAGTAAACGGCGGGTTTAAAAATTTTAAGCCTGAATTTTTTGATAACACACCCATAAAAGATGCATACGATGCAGTGGCGCCTGATAAAACAAAATGGAGAAAGTTTTTAACGCAGATGTTTGCTTTCGCCCAGGTTCCATTCAATGTCGGTGATTCCAGGATTGCGAAAATTACCGCCCCTGTATTAATCATATCCGGTGACAACGACGGACTGGATAAAATTGAGTTGGCAAAAACATACCAATTATTGGGAGGTGGTGTTGCTGCTGATTTAGCACCGATGCCAAAATCGCATTTGGCCATTGTTCCTTCACAAGGGCATGTTACCCTGATGATGCAAACGAAAACTATATTAGGCTATCTGAATGATTTTTTAAAGTAAACATCACGTATTTAATCGTTTTATATAAACCGTGCCTTTCTTCTCACCAGCTTTGCTAATCATCTGTTGCTGAACTAACAATTGCAGGTCTTTTTTAATGGTGTGAACGGAAAGATCGGGGAGTCCTTTTACAATATCATTCAACTTAACGGGTTGTTTTTCTTCAATGTATTGTATGATCTGTTGCTGTCTTTCATTTATGTAGTTACCCCGTTCTTTGTAAGAAGCATACTTAGCTTCCAGTTTCTCTATCAATATTTCAAGGCTACTTAAAAAAAACAGCATCCATTCACTGATAATTTCTTTATCAGTTCCCCTGAGCTGCTGATCGTGCATTAATACACGGTAGTATTCTTTTTTTCTTTCTTCAATGATATGTTCGAATGAGATGTATTGTGCAAATTCATATCCTGTTCTCAGTAATAATAATGTTGTAAGTAACCGCGACGTCCTTCCATTGCCATCCTGAAAAGGATGGATAGATAAGAATTCATACACGCATAGCCCAATGACCAATAATGGATGAACAGACGATTGCTGTAAAGCTGTATTCACCCAATCAATCATTTCCTGCATTTCCTTTTGTGTCAGGTGGGGTACAGTTGTATTGAATATGGTTCTTTGATTACCATCAGGGTAATTAGCAACAACGGAGTTGGGCAAATTCTTGTATGCGCCTTTATGTCTTTGGTCTTTGCTGCTATACTTTAATAGAATGGCGTGCATTTGCAGTATGTATGACTCTGATAATTCAATGCTGGATGCATTATCTAAAATAATGTCCAGGGCTTCATAATAGCCGAATACTTCTTCTTCATCCCTGCTTTTAAATTCCGTGATCCTGATATTATTTACCAATTGTTGCACTTCTTCGTCTGTCAAAACAGCTCCTTCGATTCTCGTTGAGGAACCGATACTTTCAATGGTGGCAATTTTCCTTAGTTCCCGTAAATAACGATCGCTCTTGTTTTCAATGCTCCCCCATCGTCCTTTAAAAGCATCTATCTTGCCAATTAACTGGATGACCTTTTGCATATCCTTGCTATTGAAATCCAGTTTTGAAGTATGCATATATCCCTAATTTATCTTTATTTTATCTATAAAGATAGCTATTTCTGTCAAAATATCCTTATTTTACCCTTATTTTATCTATATATAAGTTTGCAGTGTATATGCTGCTTATTTGTAATGTAGCCTTCCGTGTTTTTGAAGCCTTATCAAACACGGAAGGCTACAAAAATGATAAGGCTTCAATCGGACTTCAGAAGAATTAGTGACAGAATAGTAACTGGAAAATGTTGACATCCAGACATGTTTCAAAAGCTATGCTTCTTTGCTTTATCCTGGTAGTAAAGGGCTTTGAGGTCAGCATTGGGGGCAATATCAGGTTTTTTCAAATTCTCTATCAGCTGAATGATATTTTTCCGCTTTCCAGCTTGCTTATATACCCTGCTGCTATATTTATTCGAAGTTCTTTTCATCATTCAGGCTGAAGGTTTTCAAGGTCGTTGATGTCTTTTGACCTACCCGATACTTTTTTGGCTTCAATCAGATTGTTCTTATGAATAGTTCTGATCTTCAATTCGTCATCTTCAAATAATACTGATTGATTGAAACAAGTTTCAAAATCCAACCCTTTCACACGTATCATAACATCGATTGCTACAGGCGGATTTCCAAATGTGAATACGTCCCAATTCGGATGAAACAGAAAGTTATCTTCCGTCATATCGAAAACCGACATACCAAATTCAGAAAAAGCTTTTTTTAGCTTTTGATAATTCTCACTCGTACGTTCAACCCATATATCTATGTCGCCGGTTGTGCGGGAATAACCATGTAATATCACAGAGAACCCGCCAACAAGTAAATAACGGACTTCATTGTTATTAAGTGCAGACAGGAAGTCTCTGAAATCGTCGTTGAAAATGTTGCTCAAGCGGGTCTGGATTTAGCTAAAAACTTCGTTCGATCAAGTTTAGGGGGGTATTCTCTGGATAGTTGTAGGCAACACTATTAAGAAACGAAGACACCTCTAATCGTTCCTGCCAACTTAGATTCTTATAATATGCAGCGTGATCAGCTGCTGCGGCAGCTGTTTGGGCCTTAAATGATGTCCTATCCAATTTAAAAGATGCCATATACAAAGTTAATTATTATTTTCATTCTTATTATTGGTCCTTTTTAAAGGGTACGTTATATAGCTTCTTTAAACAGTTGGAGAGGATGCTGGAGGCGGCGATTCTTTTATAATGCTTAGTTATACTCCTCAGCCAATTTTGGCAACGTCACTACTAGGGCCGTTGTGTTAGGGTTTATAATCAGCAAGTGCTTTTTATCACGATTTTAATGAATTTACTACTCGAATGCAAAATCCAATTCGATTGACCACCTGAGTCCGATTCATACCGTTGTTCTTATCTGTAATAGTTGCCTCAACCTTGGCAATCGTGATTTTTTCCCGCCTTGCTGCTTGCTTATAAGCCTTACTACTACAATTATTGGAACAATACTGGGTTTTGGTTGTCCTTGCTATGAATTTGCTGTTACAGAGAACTGGCAAACTCTTTCGATGCGGATAGTGCAGGCAAAACTATTATGCAATAGGTTTTACGGCCACCTGCAGGTAATGATTAAAAAAGAATTCTTTTTTAATCAAGATAGTTTGTTCAAGTAATAATTTGCGCTCGGTTAACATTTGTCCATATTCTGCAAGGTTATACTGGTGCGGATGCAGGGCATCAAACCCAGTAAAACGGAAGAGTTGCCTAAAAAAAGTATGGTTATGTGCATCGATCGTAATGATTAATTTACCACCTGGCTTTAACCAACCTGCCAGTTTATCATAACACAAATGGATATCACTTACATGGTTAATAGCATTCATACAGAAAATGGTATCGTATAAGCGGGATGGAACGAAATCTTCCAACGGAACAGAAAAGAAATGAACATTCGGGTACCACTCCCTTTTAAAATGCGGCAACTGAATATAAGCATCCAGTAAAGGATCTTCCGCATCCACAGATAAGTTAACAGGCAATGCGATAAAAATCCCCGCAGGACCACATCCACAATCCAATACAGCCATGCCTTCTGCCGGTTGCCAGCGTTGTATCAGCAACAATACCTTATGCCAGTAAGCTTTTTTCTTAATCAGGTATGCTTCCGGATCTTTACCAATCAAATAGTTTTTCCACCATCGGATCTCAAGCGATTGAGCCAGCGACCATTTTATTGTTTTTTTTCTCATCGCCACTAATATAGTTCTCTTTCGACTATACCTTAACATCATAAGAAAAAAACTTCTAGAACTGCGATGAATATTGTACCGCCTACTTCCCGATGCAGAAAATGACTTAGGCTGATTCTATTGGGTTTCAGAGGAATTAGTCCAGGAATAGTAACTGGTTTTGAATGTATTGAGAAGAGTCCTTATGCTTTAGGGAAAGTACTTATAAATCTCTTTTCTTCCCAGAACACGTACCAATTCAACAGTTCCATTTTCAAAAATGAATCCAATCCTATATTCACCCATCCTGATACGATACGCATTTTTAAATCCGGAGAGTTTTTTACACGAAATCAGGTCTGATAGCTTTTCAATACGTGATAATTGATCTATCACCTTGGCAAGCTGAACCTGAGTTGCACCCGGGAGTTTCAGTGCATCTTTTTCAAAGGACTTGCGAATTTCTATATTCACTTAGCCTGCTTTAAACGCTTTAGGAAATCAGCTTTCTCCGTTTTAGTAAGCAGCGCAGTTTTCTTTCCCTTCTGCATAGCATTAACCAAAGCAGCATCTTCTTCAGCTTCAGAATAGAAACCAATATCAAGACTGCTCAAAAAAGCTTTTACTACCTTTTCCTGCTGCTTATTCCGTGGATTAATGATAAGTGTCATAGCCCAAATTTAAAGATTTTATCGGGAAATCTTCCCATTTCAATACTCTACCGGAAAAACCGCTTCATTTCCATGTCACCTTCCTCCTTTAAGTGTAGCCTTCCGTGTTTTTGACCTCTCCCCAAAAAACCGGGCATACATAAAGTAGAGAATCGGGCCAAAATTGCGTAACTTTTAAAAGCAATACGGCCATGAAAAAGACAAAATTTACCGAGCAGCAAATTGCCTTCGCGCTCAAGCAAGCCGATACAGGCACACGGGTGGATGAGGTTTGTCGTAAGATAGGCATTTCAGAAGCGACCTTTTACAACTGGAAGAAAAAGTATGGTGGTCTTGGGATGTCTGAACTTCGGCGGCTGCGCCAGTTGGAAGAAGAGAACTACCGCTTAAAGCAGATAGTGGCAGACCTGACCCTGGATAAGCAGATGCTTCAGGACGTGTTAAAAAAAAATCCCTGAAGCTGCGACAGCTTAAAGTATGTGTTCAGCGACTGCGTGATCAATATCGTGTGTCTGTTCAACGTGCCTGCAAAGTGGTATGCATGCATCGCTCGGGTTGGTATTATAAAGCGCATAGAAGGCCTGATGGTCCGTTGAGACAAAGGATTAAAGAGATTGCAGCTGTTCGTGTCCGATATGGTCTATGGCGGATTTTTATGGTTCTTCGAAGAGAAGGATGGAAGGACGGCGCTAACCGCGTGTACCGGATTTACAAGGAAGAAGGATTGAATTTAAGAAGTAAACGCCCCAGGCGCAACAAAGCAGCCCGCCATCGGCTGGAACGAGTGGAAAACAACAGTTTAAACCAATGTTGGAGCATGGATTTCGTTTCAGATAATCTCTTTAATGGCAACCGGTTCCGATGCTTAACTGTAGTGGATAATTTTAGTCGCTTTTGTCAGGCGATACGAGTGGGAAAGTCGTTAAAAGGAACAGACGTCGTGGAAGTAATGGAAGCGCTGAAAAAACAAAATCAACTCGTTCCGGAAAGAATCCAGGTAGATAACGGAAGTGAGTTTATCAGTAAGGATCTGGATAAATGGGCATATGAAAACAAAGTCACTTTGGATTATTCCCGACCTGGAAAGCCCACTGACAATCCATTCATCGAGTCCTTTAACGGATCATTCCGCGATGAATGCTTAAATACGCACTGGTTCCTATCTCTGGAGGATGCTTATGAGAAAATAAGTGGCTGGGTAGCGGAATATAATCACTATCGACCGCACAGTTCTTTAAATGGTAAGACGCCTGCTGAAGTAGTAGATGAACAACTGATAAAACAATCAAAAGAGCGAAAGGAAAAAAACATACCCAAGGTTCCTCTTCATGAAGGGATGTATTTTGCAGCTACAGAAAACCTGTCGGCTTCACCGGAAAATACATACCTTCATAAAGAGTTTTTTTATCCTTCAAACAGTCCGAATTCTCCAACTTAGGAGTGCCCGAAATCCGGAGGGAGGTCAAAACAACAAAAAGTCTAAATTAGCGATGTCCTAAAAATGATAAGGCTTCACTTTTCGTCAACTACAATTATTTTAAAATCACTTTTTCTCTCCTTGCCTTATTAATTAATTTTTCAAAATCAATCGGAGGGATTAATGGGCAAAATTGGCCGAATATCCATCTATCCTTCTTTGTTCCATTTTTACCGACTATATAATAAGAAATACGGTATTCAATATCGTTCTCTTTTAGCTTTGAATTTGAAGTCTTCCCTGTGATCTTTACTCGTTTCAATCGTTCAAAAAAGAAATGCTTTTCCTCATTATTATGTTGCTGCAAATGAGTGTATGCTTCGCATATGAAAGTATGCTGACCTTTTCGACCAATATCTTTCATTGGAATTGTTTTACTCAAAGCAACCTGTTTATCTTTTCTTCTAATAATTTCCTCAAAAGAATGTTCTAATTTTTTATTCATAAACAATGATTTTCTAAATTTTCTCGTACATCTTTATGACAAAATCTACTCACTCGCATGCTGCCACTGCACACGTCTATAGAAATATTGAATTGAAATTTACTTTGAGGGGGGAGGGATAACAAGTTGCAAATAAAAAATGACATATACAAGTTTTTTTATTTTACGTGTTAACACGTATCAAACCTATCACTTTGCGTATCATACTGCATCATTGTTGCCCATAATCTGTTCGCGATTTCCCAAGTCTGTTACGAATCAAGAGTAGTAACGGAATAGTAACGAGAATCCAGTTACTAAAGGCAAGAAAGGGCAAGTAAAGGCAAATGAAATCCGCTGATAATCAATATGAACAGTATAGAATGTGGGTGGATAGTGACGCGGCTATTTGCCGATGCAGAAAATGACTTGGGTTGATTTTAGTGGGTTTCAGAGAGATTAGTCCAGGAATAGTAACATTATACCGCAGATAACAATTTCTCCTTCTCTATCTCCTTCAATGATTTCCCATTTATGTCTCGCCAGTTATGGCGCCCATTGATATTATAACCCACTATAACGGCTGCTGCAGGAGAAGCAGCATCAAATAAATGATCACTTTGGAATATATATTTACTACCTATCAGAACTAAAACACCGTTTTTAATGAGCCTGTCTCTTAAAGCAGCATAACCTGCTTGTAAACCGTTTGTAGGTTCTTTTGCAGCCTCTGATCCTTTCAAAACAACAATTCCTTCATCCGTTTGGATAGCGGAAGCTTTTAATCCTGATACAGACAGTGACAACTCCAAATAACCATCATTTACCTGTTGAGGCTTTGTAATGACAGAAGGTGATGCCAAGCTTTCCATAAGCTGTTTTTTGCTTTGGGGGGTTACATCTTCCATTAACTTATGGCCAAACACACCCAACAGAAGTCGCATAAATGTTAAAAACTCCTCCATCGCGTCACGATCTGCCATCGGTAAGGATGACTGTTGGGGTTGATTGGAATTACCTACTTTATATCGTTTTGTAGAAAACGCTATGTTAATAAGACGACTCTCTAAATACTTTACGTGCGATTTAGTCAGGTTTTCGTCCTTACCGACAAAAAAGATAACCTCATTCCAAAAATCTTTGTTTGCGATATGGTTTTGCAATCTGTCGAACACGTTCTCTGCTTCTCCAATATAAACCATCGGTTCATTTGTGTCTTCATCTATGCCTAAAAGGAAGTACACACCGGGTTTCCTTGCTTCTGCATAATTACCTATTTCAGATGCTCTTGATCTGGGAAATGATACTGCTTGGATTGTATGATTCACAACTTCACCGAATTTTATTCCAGTAACCGTACCATCTTTTAAATAGATTCGTATGTTTTTCCCAAAAGTTTCCATAGCTGTACCTGTTAAAGCATTCAATTTCTATCGCAAATTCCTCCTATTATATCTAATACTAATGTAATTAAAAATATCAAATGCAGCTTTTTATTTAAAAAATCGCTTCATTTCCATCTCACCTTCTTCCTTTAGGAAGATCAAATCATCCGGGGTGTATATCAGCTCTGTACCCAATACGTTCATTTGTTTCGGGATGGGTTTACCAAATCTCCGCTCCAGTTCGGTAGTCAATGATGGGTTTATTTGTACAAGCTGCTGCAACAGGTTCCGGTAAGAAAGTCCACTGGCCAAGATCGTGTGAACCCCTATAGCTACCCCGTCCAGTAATATGTTCATCAGGGATAAACCAACTGATTTGGGTTTCGCTGTAACCAAATCCCATACGTCATCAATGATTAAGAATTGATGTGGTAGTTCCTGTTTGTCTGCGACATTCTCTCTCTTTTTTATTTCCCTCTGTACCCTTTTCAATAAATGCAGTCTTGACTTAACGGTTGATTTTTCAGGGTCGTCCTTTAAGAAAACAACATCATTATTTATATGCAGGTTTTGTTGAACAATCTTTGACGTTGCGATGATATAATTCATTTGGTTGCGGTCACAGTTCAATTGCAACAGTCTACCAACCACTTCTGTCAGTTGGTTATCCTTGCTGTAAGAAACCATCAATAATGAAATTGCTGCAAGGTCAATGTACTTATCTTCCCCATTGCTGTTCTTGCCTATCACAAAAGGAATTGTCATCTCCACCAATTCTAAGCTGGGCTCACCTTCCCTTATATTCTTCTTGATATTCTCCAAAAAGCGTTATGTAAGGTTTGAAAGTGATACTTGTGAAATTCTCATTCAGAATATTTGCCACTTCATATCTTATAATGAACCGCCCTTTCTTCTCCGCCAGCACCCCTTCAATGTATGGCTTAATATTTTCCTGTGGCGGAAACTTCGTAAACTCAACTCCCTTTTTCCCGCATTTCGCAATAGTAATCCCTTTAACAAAGGATATTCGCATAGAATCTATTTGGGCCTTTGTAAGAACCTTTTTTCCAGACAAGGTTATCATCGGAAGCGGAACACTACTTGTCCGTACTATTTTCATATCGTTATCGGTTCCTGATAATAATTGACCGGATACAACTGTGCGTATATCATTAGAACCTGCTATAATAACATTTCCTCTTTGTTCGGTCTCCCTGCTATTATCTTTCATTTCGTACAAAACATTATAAACATTATTATAACTGATGAAGCCATTTGAAGCACCTTTATACCCATACCACAAATCCTTATACTCAGGAGCATCACCTCTGCAATAGTTCAAGAAATTCTTCTTTAACACGTTCAGAAACCGGTTGAACATTGTAGTATCATATTTTCCAAGATCATAACGTGTATGCTTGAAGTTGTAATCTTCAACTTCTCTTTGCGCTTGCGTGATTCTTTCATTTTCCTGTTGCAGTGTAATTCGGCTCTTTGCTTCATTCATTGACTTTTTTACAGTTTCTCGTACACTCGGTGGGAAGTCGCTCAACTTCGTTGTCTTTGTTTCAGCGGTAGCTAACTGATTTGAGCCTAAATATATCTTCGTATAAGCCGAATAATCATCATTGAAATAGTAATCGTTTATCTTATTACCATTATAATTTGCTTTAAACGACCTCATAAGGTCTGACACGCTTACATCAAAATATTCCTTCACCACACGACTTAATACACCTGCGTTCATTACATATCTTGTCCTGAAAGAAATAGGTCGCCGTAAAAACATTTCCGGAACATTTTCTTGCTGCAAGATTACTTCGCTGATGCTACCGTTGGCCATTACTACTTTGTAGTCTTCTCGAACCGAGTGAGGGCCTTGCGAATTATAAGATTCTTGCATATGCATTTGAACAAGAAATTTCACTTTTTCAGCTGCATCCCCAAATTTCTGGGCTTTTGAGTAGAAATTAACTATACACAAAAGGTGTATAGTCAGGATAATTGCTTTTTTCATTGTGTTTGTATTTTTCCTGAAAATCAGACCGATTACTCGGGTTACAACGGATTTCTATTGATTTTTCAGATTGTTTCCGAACAGGAAGAGGAATAGCTCCAGTTGATCGGGTTTATATCCGTATTTTTTGGATAATTGAGAACACACTCGCAAATAGTCAGCATAATGTCGTATACCACTTTGTTCATTAGTACCCATACCAAAAAATGAGCGCAGTTCTTTAAACTCTGTATTATTGAGAATACGAATAATTCTTGCGTCCATTATCAAGCACCTATTTCCATCCATCTTTATATTAAAAAAATACAGCAGCTTAGTAAGGGTACTCAACCCAATACCATTACAGCTTTTTAGCATATTTTTTAATTCGTCCTCTGTAATGCTCTTTTGAATTGGCAACTGTTTTGATAAGAATTTGACTTGTTTAAGGAACTTTGGAAACAGGGTTGCCATATTGAATCCTAACGTGTACCCGTTAGGATACCCCCATAAAATGGTTGCAAATATTGCCTTGCAAGGGTCCTCTTTTACTATGGAAAATAATTCACCCCTAGAAAAGGTCACCACTTCATTATTCAATAAAGTATCATTATAAAACTGAATAAACTGTTGTCTATTCCGATATGGCTCCCATACCTTTCTCTTTGTCTCAAAAGAATGCTCCCTGTAAGGTATCTGTTTGATTAGGTTCGTATAAGCTGCCAGTTCCATGCTTTTATCACTGCATTTTATGTGCAGTATTCCAAAAATAACGCATATATGCGTCTATTCAAAATATTCATTTGACCCAATTTGGGTCCGTGATTAACGTGAAAAACAAGAAGTTGGTAACAGCCCTAGGGGAACGAATACGGAGCCTAAGGTTAAAGCAAGAACTATCCCAGGAAGACCTTGCCAATGAAGCTGACGTCCCCCTGTCACAGATCGGTCGCATAGAACGCGGTGAGAACAATCCCACCATATCCACTCTATACGTTATTGCGAAAGCGCTTAAAGTTGATTTGAAAGTGTTGGTAGATGTTAAATTCTAAGAGTAACGTTTTTCACCTCCACATTGTGTACTTTTTTTGATTCAAACTGTCTGGCGGTACCTTTCCCTTATTTTAAGATCGGAGTCGAATTTTCCCATTATGTGTGAAGAATCTTCCACCCTTTATACTATTCAGGTATAAGAGTGGAATTATTGGAATCTGTACCCTTTGGAAATATCACCCCGAATCTGTATTTTATTATTTATATAGCGGGAACAAAGAAACATCTCGTTGCAATATTGCAATTTGCAATTTCGAAATAAAAAAACCGGCCAGAAGTTCTGACCGGTCTTTTATTGATTTTGACTACAGAGTCGCTTTTTTACAATATTTATTGTGTTCATGGGTTAGGACACCATCCTTTTCCAACCTCTGCAGATCATTATATACAGTTCGTTCATGAACATTAAATCCAAGGTCTTTAATGACCTGTTCGGCATCGTCCTTGGTGAAACAATCAGGAACCGCTTCCAGCATCTTGGTTTTCCTATCTACAACACTCGACACTGTGGTTTTTCCTTCACCCTTTAAGATTTGTCCGGCGAAGTAGGCATGAACAGTCAATGTTTCGATCATCGAGAAAGCAGTATTAAAATCAGTATCGTGACAGATATATTTATTATCACTGTTCCTTTCTGACCACTTTCGGAATGCGCTGAGCAGCATTGCAATTTTGAAAATTGCACGTCCATTCCGTTTTATCACCTGATCCATGTGTTGTTCCTTTGCAACATTATATTGTTGTTGTAGTTCCAACCCATTAGTTCTGATACGATCGAATTGATCATCAGTAAATGTGAAATCAAATGGATGTGAAAGTGTAAAATCAATAAGGGTGGATAACTGCTCTGTATACTCTTCTTTTTGTTCAACAAAGTGTTTCCATCCACCAGGTCTCACATCATAGAATGGTGTTACGTCGTTGTAGGTATAAAACAGGTTTCTACTAAACGCTCCATCACTGACAACCGGAACTACATTCGGAAGCTGGTGAGGGTTACCGGCAGTCAAAAACGAAAACTTAGGTGTTTGCACTATTTCCTGGTTCGATGCAACTCTGCCATTTCGCAACACTCTGTTATCGTATCCCTGTTTTAAAATAAAACTCATTCCATTCTTATCATACTTCAGTAACTTACTCAACGCCTCAATCTCTTCGTCATATAATACCCCTGTTCCATCACTGTTATTCAGTTGGCTTATGATAGATTTAAAGGTACCATTGATCGAAATCAGTGGCGCGTAATTTGTTTTTTTATTAGCATCTACCCATGAAAATATATCCATTGCTTTACTCATCATCCGTTTACCAGATGCAGCAGGAGCAATAAGAAGTGAATAAATGTTTGCATACAAAAGATCATCAATATACCAACCAGTTATAGAGTGCAAGTGTCCGCTTATAATTGTGACGAAAGACAGGAGGAACATATCCTTCTCTCTTTTCACTGTAAACACATCGGTTACATCGCGTATTAATCCCGGGAGGTTGTCGTACACATCATCATTAAAGAATGATGTTGTATCCTCTGCAATTTCATTTACAATGGGAAGTGTTTCTTTTGAGATCAAAACCTCGGGTTGTATTATAACTGGTCTGTTCCATGTGTTATAAAGTTCAGTGTTTTTATAAGCGTTGTTCACTACTCGTTCGATCTCTTTTTCATCGAATCCACTATCAGTATAACGATCAATACACAAATCAATTACAAAGTCTTTACATAGACCCCATTTGTTACAGTTGCTAGCCAGCGTGAGCACAAATTTATTCCGGCTCCCTTCCTCGAATTTGCATACTCTTTCAGTAAAACTGATCGCGTATTCGAAAATCTCTCTCACCTGACAGTCAATAGGGGATCCATTTCTTTCCACTGGTTTCTTTACCTCCTGTTTCTTTTCTACTGGTTGATAAGCAACCACTTCATACAACTCATTGAAAAATGCATCTTTATCCCAACAAAGGAATGTAAGACGTGGGACATCAGAAGTGTGGTCTGCCGGGAACCCGATTTTATCCGCATAGTATTTTGCAACCTGTGCATACACATCTTTATGGTTTTCCACCGATGCTTCGACTTCAACAACAACTTTTAACCCTTTACCTGAAGGGCTTACAAACACCAGCTTCGTTATCACCTCGTCCTTTATTATTGCTTTTGCACGCTCCAATTCTTCCGGAGTAGGTATTTTATCGAAATCAAGACAAACGTGTTGGGTATACCTGACCAGATTTTCAGTCTTTCTACCCCCTTCGAACTCTCCTGAAAAGGTAACAGCAGGTAGTTTCTTTTTTTGTTCATCGAACTCCGTTTTCTTTCCTTCTCTTAATAGGGTTCTCAACTGATTGGTTTGTTCCATCAGATCATCACCTATGATAAGGTCATAAACTTGTTGTAAACTCATTACTCCTGTGGGAACTGACATGTTCCTGAAATTTGAAATTGTCTGTTTCATTGTTATTGTTTTATTGTTTTTAATACTGATTTCTTTGCGATTGCTGCACGAGTACCTGCTGGATTTTTCAATAGAAAGTCCATTACATCATCTTTACGCAGGTAAATCTTTTTACCAAAGGGTCGGTAAAAGGGTACCTGTCGGGTTGACGTTAAATGATAGCCTTGATTTTGTGAAAGACCTGCATAGGTGCAGAACTCTTCAAGAGTGAATACTTCTTTGTGAAGTGATAGGAGTCGTTTTATTTCTTGCAACTCCTGTAGGATTTGTTTTTCCATTTTTGATGGTTTTTGAGTGATTAAATAATGTTCTGATTGAACATTTTATATCTCTCGTCCCCATCAATCGCGGAGGCCGCGACAAAACTAGATTTTTCGCTGAATGTTAACTGATGCGTTCGTTTCTACTTTTTATTTTTTAATATGATATGATTATCAATTTATTATGCAAAAATGACTGCAGCAGGGGGTTATGGAAAATTAAGCGAAACCCTTTGCTGCATTGCATTTTGTCAATTTCTGAAAACTGTGAATACACTGCAACTGCAGAAAACAATAAAATTTGGCTAGAACCCTTTATCATAAAGGGATACAGGTAATCGAAATTCAGAAAATGATAAAAATATTAGTATTTAAAATTATAAAAAAGAGTGTTTTTGTACCGCTTCGATCTTCTTTTTATCAATCACCTTCGCATAGATTTCGGTTGTTTTCAGGTGTCGATGTCCTAACAGTTTACTGACCGTGTAAATATCAGTATCCATAGAAAGCTGCAACGTTGCAAAAGTGTGTCTCGCACAGTGGAAAGTGATTTTCTTATTGATTCCAGCCCTGTTGATCCAGTCCTGTAGTTGTTTATTCATGTGGGTGTGGTAACACAGGTCTTTAAATACCGCTGTGTTCATATCCAGTTTCTCTCCCAGTATTTTTACCGCCTGATCTGATAATGGTAATATCTCTGCCGCCTTTGTCTTCTTCTGTACATATTCAAGACTCCATCCACCATTCTCTGTATACCGTATTTTGTTCCAACACAGGTTCTTTACATCACTCCATCTCAAACCTGTTAATGCACTGAACAGGAACGCTTTCTTGAGCAATGAATTATCACACTGCGTTCCAGCCAATGTCTGTAATTCCTCCAAAGTCAGGTACTGGCGGTGTGATTCTCCCGGTTTTAATCCCTTTACACGAGTACTGGGGTTTTCTTTGATCATTTTGTTCATGTATGCTTCCCGCAATGCTGCTTTTACTTTGTTATAATACGAGAGGGAAGAGTTTGCTCCCAGTTTACCGGTTCCCCGTCTTACGATATTACCCTGCAGGTATTGTTTGAACCCTTCGAGGAAGTTTTCATCGATCTGATCCAGCGTATACTCCTTTCTTCCAGTATATGTCTTCAGATGTTCGTAAGCACTCTGCCAGTTACCATAATTACCGTTGGAATCTTCCCGCTTCCTGTCAGCCAGTTTCTTAAAATAATCAAGGAAACCAACCTTACCTTTTATACTGCTTACAAACCCATGACCAGTTGTTTGATGGTCTAATACCCGTTGCGCTTTGACAGATTCCGCCAGCAGCATGGTTTCTTTGTTGTGGTCTTTTTCAATGTTTGTCTTTGGGTTCTCGTAAACGTGAAGGTTAAGCCATTCATATTGAACCTTTGCTCCTGGTCTGGGGATGCACGTCAAGTACAAGCTGGCCATTTGTTTTTTACCTTTTTTTTCATTTTCGGTGGATAACCGACCTACCCTCTTCCTAAGATGGACTTTCATACTGTTTTTACGTTTTCTGTTACTAAATGATGGACTAACCATCCGATTAGTAACTGGAACTACCAACAGTAACCACTGTTTTTGCGGGTTGTTATTTTCCAATACCCCAAAAGGTATTTTCTATACACGAAAATACCCGGTTCCTATACCATCAAAACTGGTATTTACTCTTCAAAACAGTGTTTAAAATCGATTTAAAACCGTTTTACGAGAGTATACACTGCATACTGGTGTATACAACCCAATAAATAAATCAATAAAAGATGCACACTTGCAATATTGCAATGTTGCAAAAGCGTAAAATCATGGTTTATAATGTGATCGCATGCTGTGAGAGTTAAAATTGTAGGGGACACCGGGTTGGGGCCTGCCCACCCCATTAAAATAATCGCGTTTTTTTCAAAGGATGTGTTGCTGAATATTGCAATGTTGCAAAAGATGCAAAATCATGTTTTACATTACGATCTGATGTCTCATAAGCTAACTCACAAGCACTTGCGGGGTTAGGGGCTACCCACCCTATCGAAATAATCTCAGATTTTTAAAGATGTTCGTTATTGGATCAACGCATCCAAATATTCACGTCTTATTAAATGTTTTTTTCCTATCTTAGAACTAATAATACGGCTCTCTTTTATCCACCTTCTCAGGGTTACATGGGTAATATTCAGCAGTGCGCTTGCTTCCGTTATCGTTAACAGTTCCTTTCCCACCAGCTCCGGGAAATTTACCTTTGTTCTTATCTTTCCTGTGATACTGGCTTCAATCTTTGCGATCTCCAATTTTTCCCGTCTTGCTGCATGCTTGTATGCCCTGCTACTGCATTTATTGGAGCAATACTTCGTTTTGGTTGTTCTGGCGATGAATTTACTGTTGCAGCACTGGCAAACTCTTTCAATATAGATGTTGCTACTCATTGTGTTTGGGTATTTTCTGTTTCAGTTACTAATCTGAAGTTCCTGTACCCAACCACCCACCACAACATTTTTTTGCCAGTTCCATTCCTTGTGTGATAGTGCAGTCAAAACCACTAATCATGCAACCTTTTGATTTACACCCAGAGTTTTACAGCCAACCCATTTGGTTAACTCAAGAAGAGAAAGAGAACCCAATGGCGGTTATTAAGCAGTTTTTTGAAGATGTGAAGCTGATTGAAGTACGCGGATACCTGAATAATCTGCTGGAGGTGGCGTTGACTACCCCGAATAATATCTATGATGACTCAAGGGAGAGGGATGCTGTCTTGTGTTTTATTAAGCAGTTGGAGAAGATGGTGGAGGCGGTACCTTTAATAACCTAAAAGAGCTTATTGGTCTTAACAGTTAACAGTCAGGTTCCCTCATCTAAGTAAAGTCGGTCCATATAGTTTACTAAAAGGTATTTTCTCTCTCACCAAAGAGTGGTTAGTATTTCTATCTGTAACAATACTAAATGATTTTAATGTTCTGCATCCTAATATATAAGAATTAATGGAACATTCATTATTAAAATCCCGTGGTGATCTGCCATTAATTGATCGAATAGTTTGCCCAATATAAAAGCCTTTCTTTTCTTTGTAATAGTCAAAAATTCTCGTTACTACAAACGAATCTAATTGGCTATTGTAGTCAAAATCTAATCCATAATCGGATACTGGCGATAATATTATTTTTTTTGTATTGAATTACCTAGAATAGTATAGGAGTCAAGAACAATTTTTTGAAGATCCGGAAGTTCATTACTTCTTGAAAAAAGTAGAATTGAATCAGAAAATGTAACGGAACGAACTTGGTTTTTGGACACATTTATTTTTTTAAGCTCATCATGATTTTCGGCAGAATATCCTTCTAACTGTTTAAGCATTCCTTTTAACGCTATTAATTGCTGCAAAACTTCGTTATGATCACTTCTTTGTACCATATCCTTAAATCCCATTATATCAAAAAAAGCAACAAACCGATCGCATGTTTTATCCCATTCTTTTTCCATTATAATACATTTTAAATCCGTTCAGATTACTTTAAGCAGATATCTTCAGCTAAATAACTTTTGAATAAGTACAGTTTTCATAAGAAACGATATTGTCACCAATTCTATTTAGCATGTCTTAATCTATTGTTGTCTTGAAAGACTTTCATTTGTTGTTACCAATAGAATCTGTCGAATGTCATATTTCACATAAAGCTCTCGTCCAAATTCGGTTATCCTATCCATCGAATTCTCCGCATTGTTATTATTCTCGTTTATGACTAATCCGCGTCTTAAACTGTCAGTAACTCTGGCATATTCATCAATGAAAAACCATCGGTTCTTATATGCAAAACTAATATTCAATATCCCTGATAATACATCACTAAGTCTATTTATCCGGTTTGCCAAATTTTGTGGTGAGTGCCAAGCTATTTCAGTTCCATTTGGTGAAAAAGAGTAATAATGATTTGACGATCTTACTCGTTCATGCGGAAAAATAGATATATGCGCGCGCAAAAAAGGCATCCCTCTAATCATTGTAACGCTCTGGGAAGCTCTTATTTTATGCTCAAGTTCATAGTAAAACGGATGAGTGTAATATCGATGATCCTTATCAAATAGTAATTGATTATATTCATTTTTGTCTAAAGTCAATGGCGCAACATAAAAGGCATAAACATTTGGAGTATGCGCCAACTCATAAAGAATATTATGCTGATATTCAGCGGCATTCTTTGCTAAATTATTAAGCTTAAAGTAAAGAGTAGGATTATGAAATAAATTATTCTGCTGTCGAAATCTCTGAATCCTCTTTAATGGCGATGGCGTCATATCAAATCTGGGAATAGGAGATAAGCCTCGTGCTACCTTAAATTGAATATAAATAGGGATTACATAATCAAAAATTTTGTCTGCGCCATAAATTTGTTCATTTGTATCAATTAACTGAAATGGCATTTGGCCCTCGGGGCTTATCCATCCAAAAAAAGTTGCAACATCAGCTTCGATTTGCTTCTCAGATAACTCGCTGTCTAATCTAAATTTTCTCATTCGTCTTGCTTAGCAATAAAACATACTAAATAGGCTCTATCAGGAAAGATATTTATGTGCTAGTCAAATCACCATACTATGCAATACCTATTCACAACATGCTGTCACTACACACATCGATAGGAATATTGAATTGGAGTTTACTTTGAGGGGGATTAACAAGTTGCGAATAAAAAATGATATATACAAGTTTTTTATTCACTTCCAGCCAATACTTTGCGTATCACCAGTATCTGTTTGTGTATCATACTGCATCATTGTTACCCATAATTTGTCTGCTATCTTCCAAATCTGTTACGAATCAAGAGTAGTAACGGAATAGTAACGGGTATGCGGCTACTAAAGGCAAGAAAGGGCAAGTAAAGGCAAATGAAATCCATTGACAATCAATGTAAACCCTGTAGAACATGGGTGGATAGTGAGGCGGCTATTTGCCGATGCAAAACTTAGAAAAGATGAAATCCAACTGATCTTCATTGGTGATCTGCCCCGTAATAGTACCCAGGTAGTGAAGACACTGCCGAATATCCAAGGCTAGTAGGTCACCGGGTACATGAGCATCGAGGCCTTGTTGTACATCGTTGAGGGCAGTTGCTAGCTTTTGTAATGCCTCATAATGCCGGGCATTGGTTACAATGGTGGCTTCGGTATAGATGTCGCCACTGATGGTGCGGGCCACCAGGGATTTTTTGAGCGCATCTACTCCATTGTTCGCTTTCGCTGAAATATAAATAGCATCAGGGAAAGTTGTAAATGCAGCGGAAGCCTGCGTGTTCATATCTGCTTTGTTACCCACCAATAAATAAGGTATAGCCTCCTGCCTGAACTGTTGCACAATGGCTTCCAGTTCGGCAACAGTAGTATCATTCACATCAAAAAGATACAACACAATATCAGCCGCCCGCATTTTCTCCAGGCTCTTTTCTACACCAATGCTTTCAATCACATCATGCGTGTGCTCGCGGATGCCGGCCGTATCGATCAAACGGAACAAGATGCCATCGATGTTCAGCACTTCTTCTACTGTATCGCGCGTAGTGCCTGCGATATCGCTTACAATGGCGCGGTTCTCATTCAGTAATGTATTCAATAAAGTAGACTTGCCCGCATTGGGCTTGCCAATGATGGCCACCTGTACTCCATTGCGGATCACATTACCCAACTGGAAAGAATGCAATAGTTTTTGCACCGCCAGTGTCAACGTACCTATCAATGTATTGAGCTGCGAACGATCGGCGAACTCCACATCTTCCTGCGAAAAATCGAGTTCCAATTCTATCATTGCAGAAAAACGAATGAGTTGTTCCCGCAGCTCAGAAAGGTCTGAAGAAAAACCGCCCCGCATATTGTGCAAAGCCGCTTTGCGGCTGGCTTCGGTATTACTGGCAATGAGATCGGCCACTGCTTCGGCCTGGGCCAGATCGAGCTTGCCGTTTAAGAAAGCGCGCTGCGTGAACTCACCGGGTTTGGCCAGGCGCACACCATGCGAAACAATGGCCTGTATGATCTTTTCCTGCACAAAGGGTGAACCGTGGCTGCTGATCTCTATCACATCTTCACCCGTATAAGAACGCGGGTTTTTAAAAAGAGAGATCACCACTTCATCCAATACGGTAGCGCCGGTTTTGAGCAAACCTACATGCAGCGTATGTGAAGGCTGCTGCTGCAGGTCTTTGGAAGGGAACAATGCATTTACCACTTCAATGGCCTTCTTACCACTTACCCTTATCACGCCAATGGCGCCGATACCCGGAGGGGTAGCCAACGCCACGATCGTATCGTCCCAGCCCATCAGTTGTTGGCTCATGCACTTGTTCGTTTCGCCAAAAATAACACAAAATTGGGTGGGCCCACCTACGCTAAAGCTACGGTGGGCAAGCAAGCCAACAAAGAACCTCTCTAATTAATTGGCTTCGCGTAGATCGAATCCAATCGACTGGCGGTGGCGGTATGCTACCTTTCTTCCATTTTGCTCTGCTGGTACCCAATCGGGGCCTTTCAGTATTACACGCAACGCTTCTTCTTTGGTGCCATAACCTGGATCGTTCTCAGCTTTTACATCGCTGATCTTGCCGAACCTGTCTACCACAAAAGAAATAATCACGATATACTTTGCAGGAGGAGCACCATTGGAAACAGGCACATCGCTATTGAGGTTGCGCTCGAGGTATTTGCGCCAGGCTTGTTCGCCCCCATTGAATGAAGCCGGTATTTGTACTGAATAGAAGATCTTGTCCAAATCTTCGTCCTTGCTCTTGGGAGCCTCTATCTTACTTGTACCTTTTTCCACTGGCGGCGCTATGATATTATCATCCTTCGTTCCTTCTACAGTCATTGTTCCAATCTTGGTGTCTTCCAGCACCGCCATATCTTTCATTTCCTCTTCGGGCTTTACCTGGTCGTCCTGTACAATCTTGGGCACCACATACTGCGTAGTAGCCACTTTCTGCTGCTCGGGCTTCAGCGGCTTGATCTCTTCCAGCTTGGGTTCATCTGGTTTGATGTTTTCCAGCACCACTGTGGGGCCAACGAGCAGCACCGCATCGCTTTTCTTCTTTGCATGTGCCCAGATAGAGCCCGCAATAAAGAGCAAACAAATAAGCGTGGTCCCTCCCAATGCATACGTGATCCGTTTGTTGTAAGTTTTGCGCAGGTCATAAGCGCCATAGGCTTTGTTGCGTCCCTCGAACAACAGGTCGAGAAAATCGGCAGCAAGAATGTCTTTCTTTTCCATGATGTGTAGGTTTTTAAATGGGACGCCGCCCCAAAAAAATTCCACACAGGAAAAATTCCATAAACATTTCGCAAAAAATCATAAAAAAATCTCCCGTATTGCTACGGGAGATTTATATACTCGTTCGTAAGAATAAGTCAGCTTACTCTTCTGCTACCACGAATGTGATACCCTGCTTGTGGCGGTAAATCACATTACGTCCGTTTTGCACGGCAGGCTTCCAGCTCGGGCCTTTCTTGATTACACGTACCGCTTCGTCTTTGGTACCATAACCGGGGTCGTTCTCAGCTTTTACATCGCTGATATTACCCGTTTTGTCTACGGTAAAGGAAACGTACACAGTGTATTTGCCGGGAGGCGCGCCCTGCTCAACAGGCAGATCCCTGTTCAGGTTACGCTCCAGGTATTTGGTCCAGCCGGCAATACCACCGGGGAATTCAGCGGGTATCTGTACTACGGTAAATACCTTATCGTAGTCTTCTTCCTGCTTGGGAGCCGCTACCACACCGGTACCCTTGGCTTCAACGGGCGGTGCAACGATTCCCTCATCCTTGGTACCTTCCTGGTTGATGGTACCGATCTTGGTGTCTTGCAGTTTTTCTACTTCTTTGATCTCTTCTTCAGGTTTCACCTCTTCATCCTTCACAATTTTGGGAGGAGTGAACTTGGTGATCTCCACTTTCGGGGGCTCCTGCTTGGGCGGTGGCGGCGGTGGTGGTGGCTCAGGCTTTTTCTCTTCCTGCACCTTCTCCAGCTGCACATCCGCCTGCACTACCAATGAAGTGGTCTTCTTCTTGGTAGAGTTGGCAATAATGGAACCCGCGAG